>CBJOJD010000053.1:0-19962 GCA_966443485.1 uncultured bacterium
GCGGTGGCAGCGCGCGCGGTGTCGGGCAGGAAGTAGTTGTTGAATGTGTCTGCCCACAGGATGACGCGCTTGGCGGAGGGCTTGTCAGAGCCGGACTTCTTTTTGCCGGAGCCGTTGGGGCGGCGCTTGCTGAACCACTCTTTGAAGGTCTCGGGGGCAAACTCAGGGATGGTGCGCTGCTGGGGCATGCCAGCCAGCCACTTGGCGACCGGTGCTAACAGCGGCGACTGGGTGACCAGGTTGACCAGGCCGGGGATGCGCGAGGCGATGCGGGCCCACTGATCGATGAAGCCGAAGGCGTAGGCGGAGCGCGGGCGCAGGCGGCCTTCCCAGTAGTGGGAGAGGAACTCGGCCTTGTAGGTGGCCATGTCGACGTTGACGGGGCAGTCGGTCTTGCAGCCCTTGCAGGCCAGGCAAAGGTCGAGAGACTCCTTCACGTTTTCGTCGCGCCAGCCCTCATTGAGCACGCCGCCGTGAAGCATCTCCCAGAAGTGGTGGGCACGGCCGCGGGTGGTGTGGCGCTCTTCGTGGGTGACCATGTAGCTGGGGCACATGGTGTCGTCTTCCGGCTTGTCGGCGTCTTTGCGACGGCACTTGCCGACGCCTACGCAGCGCAGGGCAGCGTGGGCGAAGCTGCCGCCGTCGTCGGGATACTTGAAGTGGGTGGGCGGGTCCCAGGGATGGTAGTCGGCACCCAGGCGGAGATCGGCGTCGAAGGGGAAGGGATCGACGATCTTGCCGGGGTTCATCTTGTTTTCGGGATCCCAGACGGCTTTGAACTCGCGGAAACCTTGGATGAGCTCGGGGCCGAACATCTTCACCAGGAACTGGGCGCGGGCCTGACCATCGCCATGTTCGCCGCTAAGGCTGCCGCCGTAGCGAACGCAGAGATCGGTGGCGTCTTCCATGAAGGCCCGCCATTTCTTGATGCCGGGCTCGCTGGCAAGATCGAAGTCGACGCTGCAGTGGACGCAGCCGTGGCCGAAGTGACCATAGATTGAGGGTCCGTAGCCATAGCGGTTGAAGAGGGCGCGCAGATCGCGGAGATATCCGCTGAGCTTTTCGGGGGCGACGGCAGAGTCCTCCCAGCCGGGCCAGGACGCACCTTCTCCGGGGACGAACGTAGTGACGCCGAGGCCGGACTCGCGGACTTCCCAGAGGTGCTGCATATCGGTCTCGTCGGTGTAGAGGCGCATGCTGGGCGGGTAGCGCTTCTTATTGAGAGCGCGCATGACGCGGTGAGCAGTCTCGATGGCATCGTCTTTGTGGTCGGCGCCGAACTCAGCCATGAGCCAGCCCTTGCCTTCGGGGAAGAGCGGGAGATAGCGGGCATGGCGGCCACCCATCTTCTGCACATCTTCATAGAGGTAGTCGTCCATGCCTTCGAGGGCTACGGGATTGAACTGGTTGATCTCAGGAACGGCGTCGGCGGCCTGGTAGAGGTCGGGGTATCCGAGCAGGAGGATGACGCGTTCGGCGCGAGCATCCACGAGACGGCATTTGGCTTCGAGAACGCTGACCAGGGTGCCCTCGCTGCCCACCAGCGCGCGGGCGATGTTGAAGCGGCCGTTCTCGTCGGGGATGAGGTTATTGAGGTTGTAGCCGGAGACGCGGCGGGGAATCTTGGGATAGCGCTCGCGGATGAGGTGCTCGTAGCGGTTACGGATGGTGCGCAGGTCGCGATAGATTTGGCCGACCCGGCCGCCGCTGGCGATGGCGGCGTCCATCATCTCGTCGTTCATCCAGCCGACCAGCATGCGGGTGCCGTCGTAGAGCAGAATCTCCAGCTCGTCGATGTTCTGGTCGGTCTTGCCGGACATTTGCGCGTGGGAGCCGCAGGAGTTGTTGCCGATCATGCCACCGAAGCAGCAGCGGTTGTGGGTGGCAGGGTCGGGTCCCCAGGTGAGGCGGCGATGGCTGGCGCGCATGGCGGCGTGGCGCAGGTCGTCGCAGACGGTTCCAGCGAGCACGCGGGCCCACTGCTGCGACGTGTTGATCTCGAGGACGCCGTGCATGTATTTGGACCAGTCGATGACGATGGCGGTGTTGCAGGTTTGCCCGGCCAGGCCGGTGCCGCCGCCGCGGGAGACGATGGGCACGCCAAAACGCCGGCAGATGGCGTGAATCTGCACGACGTCTTCTTTGGACTTTGGGAGCACGACGCCGACCGGAACGTGGCGGTAGTTGGAGGCGTCGACGGCATACATGGCCTTGGTGCCGGCGTCGAAGCGGACTTCTCCTTCGATGTGCGCCTGCAGCTCGTCCTGGAAATCCTCGAGGACATTGGGTTTAAGGGAGGTAATTTGTGGAGGACGAGGTTTTTGCAGGGTTTCGACAGGGACTAAGGTCTGAGTTGTCATGGCGCGGCTCCCCAAGGGCTGCTGCGACGTTCGATGTAAGGAGGTCTCGAGCAGTTTTCCCGCGTTCGGGAGCGAGCGGGGTTTGTTTTGGTCGGCTCGAAGTGCGGCGATCGGGCGGGGAGTCCTCCAACCAACGGACGATGCGCCGGGAGGGGCAGCCTGCATAGGATGACCGAACGATGCTGACGGCTTCCCAAGACGGCAGAAAACTGGGTGTGTGGGCTGCGACCGCGATCGTCACGGGCGAGGCGATTTCGCTGGGGATCTTTTTAACTCCGGCGGAGATGGCGAAGTCCCTGGGGTCCCCCGCGCTGCTGGTGGCCGTGTGGTGCGGGATGGCGGCGATGACCCTGGCCGGCGCCCTCAGCTTTACTGAGCTGGCAGTTCGCAATCCCTACGACGGCGGAGAGTACATCTACCTGCGGCGTGGCTTTGGGCGGCGCGTGGCGTTTCTCTATGGGTGGATGGCGGCCGTGGTGATGTATCCGGGAGTGGCCGCCGCTCTGTGCGTGGGAGTTGTGCCGTACATGCAGCGTGTCTTGCCGCTGCACAATGTACCGCCGGGAGTGCTGGCCGCAGGATTGCTCATTGGAGCGGGGGCGCTGAACTACATCGGGACGGGCGTGAGCGGGGCGCTGATGTCGGCTCTGAACTGGCTCAAAGTGGTGGTCCTGCTGGCTCTGGTTGCCTGGTCGTGGATGTCAGGTCACGCCACGATGGGACATCTGGTGCCGCTGGCGCAACGCCACACAGGCTCGGATCCCCTCTTTGGAGCAATCGCGGGAGCGGCGGTGAGCGCGTTCTTTTGCATGGGCGGCTGGTGGGAGGCGGGCAAGCTGGCCGGGCAGGTGCGGCAGCCATCGCGCACACTGCCGATTGCGTTTACCGGCGGCGTGGCGATTGTGACCGCCTTATATCTGATGGTGAGCCTGTCGTTTATCGCCGTGGTACCGCTGGAGCAGATCAAGACGAATACCGCTTTTGTAGCGCAGTTTGGACAGGCGTTGTTCGGCGGTGCGGGAGGCCAGGTGCTGTCTGGCTGCGTGCTGCTGAATGTGCTGGGCGGCCTGATGGTGCTGAGCATGGCGGCGCCGCGGGTCACGTATGCGCTGGCGCGCGGCGAGATGAGCGGAGAGGAACGGAGCGGAAGGCTCAGCGGGCTCGGCCAGCTGCATCCGAAGTTCGGCACTCCGGGGAACGCGGTTCTGCTGCAAACCGCGATGGCCGTCGCCGTGCTTGCGCTGGGAGCCTTCGACCGTATTCTGGCGTTCATCATTTTTTCTGCAGTGATCTTTCTGGCCCTTACGGCCGCTACGCTCTTTCGCAGTATCACGCCGGTGCAACGCTGGTGGTATCCCTGGGCACCGGCGGCGTTCGTGGTGGGATGCGGCTTGCTTGCGGTTCTTATGCTGCTTCACAGCGCCCTGCCCTCGATTCTGGGGGCAGGCATCGTGTTACTGGGATTGCCGGTCCAGTGGCTGTTGAAGCGGCGACGCACGCTTGCCGAGCCGCTGGCCGTCGCCGTCCCCAACGAAAACTAGGTTCCATTTCGAGGAGGTTCAATGCCCCATATCTCTCTGCCACCCGATCTGCCAGGCATTCGCGGAGCGATGGCGTTTCGCCCTGAGACAGCGCGCCCGCTGAATGCGCTGGTGGAGATTCTGCTGACCGGTCCGCACACGCTCACGCCGGGCGAGCGCGAGCTGATTGCCACCTACGTCTCCAGCCGGAACTGCACGCATTACTGCCACAGCATTCACGGCGCCATTGCCGCCGCGCACCTGGGCGGAGACGAGGCGCTGGTGAAGCAGGTGAAGACGGACTTTACCCAAGCCGCCATCAGCCCCAAGCTGAAGGCGCTGCTGAACATCGCAGGAAAGGTGCAGCAGGACGGCAAGCTGGTGACCACCGCGGATGTGGAGGCGGCGCGCCGCGAAGGTGCTACCGACCTGGAGATTCACGACACGGTGCTGATTGCGGCGGCCTTCTGCATGTACAACCGCTACGTGGACGGGCTGGGTACCGACCAGCCGGACGACGAGGCGCTGTATCGAGAACGCGGCCGGCGCGTGGCACGCGAGGGTTACGTCACGGTAAGCGAAGAGTATCTGGCGGCGCACAGGTAACAACGAACAGCTCACAGCGGACAGCGAATTGCAAGGGGCTGAAGTTGCAGCTGTTCGCTCTCGGCTGCCAGCTGTTAGCTATCTAAGGAGAGATCATGGCTCATATCGAACTTCCTGAAGGCCTCCCGGGGATCAGCGCGGGATTTGCATTTCGTCCGGAGACGGCCAAACCGATGCGCGAGCTGGCGCATATTTTGCTGCACGAACCGTCTTCGCTCACGCCCGGAGAGCGGGAGCTGATTGCCACGTATGTGAGTTCGCGCAACTGCACGCACTTTTGCGCGGCCAGCCATGGAGCGGCAGCCGCAGCGCACTTGGGCGATACGGCGGCGGTGGAAGCGGTGAAGACCAACCTGGAAACCGCGCCCGTCAGCGCAAAGCTGAAGGCGCTGCTGACCATCGCAGGCAAGGTGCAACAGGATGGCAAGCTGGTGAGCAAGGCGGACGTGGAGGCGGCCCGGCGCGAGGGCGCTACCGACCGCGAGATCCACGATACGGTGCTGATTGCCGCGGCGTTCTGCATGTACAACCGCTATGTGGATGGGCTGGGCACCTGGCAGCCTGCCGATCCGCAGATGTACGCGCAGATGGGACGGCATTTGGCGGAGCATGGGTACACGACGCCTTCAAATATGCGCGCTGAAGCAGCCACAGCCTGATTCACAGATGCTGCAGGGAGGGCGCGAAGAGATCGTGCCCTCATCCCCTTCTGATCCCTTGCACAAATCAAGCCGGTATTGATTCCCTGCTGAAGCGGCGGGGGCTGCCGTCCCCGTGCGCGCAGGCCCGGCCGAGGTGCGCCGTCCTGGTCATTCCGATGGGGTGGGGAGCGCTATTCGGTCAACGGCGTGAACCTTTTTCTGCCATTCTCGTACATGGTTGCATCCCCATCCGCCTCCCGCTGCGGATTAGAGAGTAGATGCGATGGCCATGGACCAGCAATGGCAGCCGGACTTCGAACAACTCGTAGACGAACATCAGGCGATGGTCTTTTCGCTGGCGCTGCGCATGACGGGCGACCGCGGCTTGGCGGAGGAGATCGCGCAGGATGTTTTTCTGGAGCTGGACCGGCATCTGCGCAAGCTGGAGTCAGCGGACCACGCACGTTTCTGGTTGCGGCGCGTGACCATGAACCGCTCGAGCGATGCACTGCGACGGCGCAAAGTGCGGGGCATGGACCTGTGGGTAGAAATTAACGATCACCATGGGCTGGCTGAAGAAGATCGATCTTCGCCACTGGGGACACGGGTGGAGAGCCTGCTGTCCACTTTGCCTGAAGGGCAGCGCGCCGCATTGATCTTGCGGTATCAGGAAGATATGTTACCGGAAGAGATCGCCTCTGCACTGGACGCACCGGTGGCCACGGTGAAGAGCCAGCTGCAGCGCGGCTTGAAGCTGCTGCGCGCCAAGGCCAGCAGCCACTTGCGGGAGTACATCCGTGGAATTTGAACCGATGGACGAATTCGAAAGCGAACTGCGGCAGAACTTGCAGCGCAGGCCGGCACCGCCGAGCCTAAAGCGCCGGATTCTTGAGGCGCGGCAGCAGCAGCGCAAGCGAGTGCGAGCGATCTCTCCCGTGTGGATGCGCCTGGCTGCTTCGTTAGCGCTGGCCGCGACCGTGGGCGGGGTGGCGCAGTGGCAGATGCACAGAGTAGAGGAACGGCGCCGCGGCGAAGAGGCTTATCGCCAGCTATCGACGGCGCTGCGCATTACCAATCGGGCGCTGGATCGAGTGCAGATGAAGTTGGCAGAGCACGGGCGCGGAACAGAGGAGTAAGACGATGAAGAAGAAGACGATTTTGGGTTGGCTGGTTTTTGCGCTGTGCACGGTGCTGGCAGTCCCGTCGACTCACGGGCAGGATCAGGGACTGCTGTTGCCGCCTGGGCTGGAGAAGGAACTGGCCGCCAAGGCCTCTGACGTGACCGAGGTGACGCTGGGCAAGAACATGCTGGATTTTGCCGTGAAGTTCCTGAACAACAACAAGCAAGACGATGAGGCAACGCGCAAGCTGATCGAAGGTCTGCAGGGCATCTACGTGCGCGAGTACGAGTTCGACAAAGAAGGACAGTACTCGATGGAGCAGGTGGAACAGCTGCGCAAGCACTTCGCGACCAGCGAGTGGACACCGATTATTCACGAGCGAGAGCGGAAGTCGGGCGAGAGCACCGACATCCTGGTGAAG
The DNA here is from genome assembly GCA_966443485.1 of uncultured bacterium. GTDB lineage: Bacteria > Acidobacteriota > Terriglobia > Terriglobales > Acidobacteriaceae > Telmatobacter. Next base: position 6,670 of record CBJOJD010000053.1, read on the forward strand.
ACGGTGAATGGACAGAACCACGGCATGTTTGTGCTGACGGCAGAGCCGAAAGAGCTGACGGTTGTGCTGATACTTGGGCCTATCCGCATGGAGGATCTGGGAAAGCTGGGCGGCTTGAGTGGGCTGGGCGCACTGGGCGCATTGGACAAGACTCCCCATAAAAAAGGCGGTGGAGAATGAAGCCTTTCTTATTTGTTCCAATCTGTGCGGCGTCGTTGATTGTGCCGGTGAGCGTGCTGGCCACCGGTGGAACCTCAGGATTTGACGGGGTCGTGGGAGAGATCGAGAGCCAGTACCACGTTCACGCCGAACGAGTGCCGTTTCTGGGCCTGGTGAATCTGATGGCCGGGCGAGCCAGCCATGGCGGAGTGCACAATGTGCGCGTGGCCGAGTTCGACAACTTCACGGGACCGCTCGACAGTCCAGCGCTGGAGCAGGTGGTGGAAGAGAAGCTGGGCGCGGGATGGGAACGGGTGATCCGGGAGAGCAGCCACAACGGAGAGTCGAAGACTCTGGTTTTCATGCGTCCTGAGGGAGATCGCATGGGCATGTTTGTGGTGGATGCGGACGGGCGTGAGCTCGATGTGGTGCAGGTTTCAGTCGATCCCCACCATCTGAATGAGAGCCTGGACAAGTATGCGCACACGCATGCGAAGGCCGACTCAGGCGAATCCGACTAAATCATCAAAGCCCAATTGCTGCTTGCCTGCTGCGCGCGCCGCGGGCGATACTCGGACACGCGGGGACCCTGAAGTAAATCGGTTCACGTGGGAGATTCGAGCATGAGCTCGTCATTGGTTCGAGTGGCCGCAAAGCTGCTTTGCATTGCTGTGGGTTGCGTCGCATGGTCGGCCGCGGCGAGTGCCGAGATGTCCAACGGCTCAGGGGCATACGCCACCGGCAAGTATCGCAACCTGTTTGCCGAGGACGGGCACACGCAAAGCGAGATTCGTGCCAAGATTGACGCTGCCTTTCAGCAGCTCTTTCACGGCGACCCGCAGACCCAGGCGATCGCGTTCGCGGCGGGCAGCAATGGGAATGGCCCGCTCATGTATGTGACGGACTGGGCCAATCATGACGTGCGCACGGAGGGCATGTCGTACGGCATGATGATCGCGGTGCAGCTGAACAGGAAGGCGGAGTTTGACGCGATCTGGAACTGGGCAAAGACCTACATGTACATCGCTGACCCGAAGGCGCCCAGCTACGAGTACTTCGCGTGGTCCTGCAAGACGGATGGTACGCACAACTCGGAGGGAGCTGCGCCGGATGGAGAGTCCTACTTCGCGATGGCCCTGCTGTTTGCGGAGAATCGCTGGGGCAACGGCAAGGGCATCTATGACTATCACGCAGAGGCGGAGCGCTTGCTGCATGCGATGGTGCATCGGACGGTAATCTCCACGCCCGGCAAGAGGGGGCAGCATGCGGTGGGGCCAATGATGCATGCTGATCCGCCGGAGATCTTGTTTGTGCCGGAGCTGATGCCGCAGCCGTTCACCGATCCTTCGTATCATCTGCCTGCGTTTTACGAGCTGTGGGCGCGGTGGGGGCCGAAGGAGGATCGCGACTTCTGGCTGAGAGCGGCGGAGACTAGCAGAGCTTTCTTTGCCAAGACCGCGAACAGCAAGACAGGGCTGGCGCCGGTGTATGCGAACTTTGATGGGACGCCGCACAAGAACCAGTTCTCGCAATCGGATGAGTTTGGGTACGACGCGTGGCGCACGGCGAGCAATTGGAGCGTGGACTGGTCGTGGTGGCACAAGGATGCGGAAGAACCGCAGCTGAGCGATCGTATCCAGGCATTCTTCGAGTCGCAGGGCATCGACAAGTATGGGCCGGTGTTTACGTTGGATGGCAAGGACCTGGGCGCAACGCCGGGGCTCACGCATGAAGATCATCCAGCGGGGTTAGTGGGCACCAACGCCGTGGCCAGTCTGGCCGCAACGGATAAGGCGCGGGCCCGCAAGTTTGTGGAGGCGCTGTGGAACACGCCTGTTCCATCGGGGCGGGGTCGCTACTACGATGGCATGCTCTATCTGATGAGCTTGATGCACGTGAGCGGCGAGTTTCGCATCTGGGCTCCGAAGTAGATCCGACCTCGTGTCGCGGCATAAAGCCATGATGGCCATCACACTGATGTGTGGGCATTGAACACTGTTTTGAGTGACTTTGGTCGCTGGCGCAGTGGTGAAGAGCACCTAAGCTCGGGTTAGAAAACGAACCCGTGAAAGGTGCTCTTATGTTTTGTTATCAATGCGAACAGACATCCAAAGGTGAGGGCTGTCAGGTTGTAGGCGTGTGTGGCAAGGACGAGACGACCTCCGCACTGCAGGATCTGCTGGTTGAGGCGGTGAAGGGAATTGCGATGTATGCGCATCGTGCGCGGCTGGTGGGCGCCGCGGATGCAGAGATCGATGCGTTCACTATTCGAGCCATCTTTGCCACGCTGACCAATGTCAACTTCGACGCCCAGCGACTGGTCGCTCTGATTCAAGAAGCGGCGGAGATGCGCGATGCGGCGCGCCGCCTGTATGAGCGTGCAGCAATCGAGGCGGGGATGGCGCCTGTGGAGTTGGGTGGCGCCGCTGCTTTTCATCCAGCGGCTAGCCTCGAGGGACTGCTGGCGCAGAGCGAGAAGAGTCTGCTGCCGGTGCGTTTCCTGAGCGAAGGCAGAGAGATTGCCAATCTTCAAGAACTGGTGCTGTACGGAATCAAAGGTGTGGCGGCGTATGCAACGCATGCACTGGCACTGGGCGCGGGCGATCCACATTCCTTCGCCAAGATCCACGAGGTGCTGGATCTGCTGGCCCAGCCGAATCCAACAGCGGAACAGCTGCTGGGTGCAGCGCTTGCGATTGGGGAACTGAACTATAGCGTCATGGAGATGCTCGACAAGGCGCACACAGAGACGTTCGGACATCCGCAACCCGCCAAGGTGCGAGTGCAGCCGCGCAAGGGTAAGGCGATCTTAATTTCTGGCCACGATCTGCACGACTTATATGCTCTGCTGGCGCAGACACAGGGCACGGGCATTCAGGTGTATACGCATGGGGAGATGTTGCCGGCACATGGATATCCCAAGCTGAAGGCCTTTGCGCATCTGGCGGGAAACTATGGCGGTGCGTGGATGGATCAAGGCGAGGAGTTCGATGCCTTTCCTGGCGCGATTCTTATGACCTCGAACTGCATTCAAGAGCCGAAGCTCACCTACAAAGAACGTATCTTCACCGCGGGCTCGGTGGCGTGGCCGGGCGTGCGTCATATCGAGGGAAATGACTACGCGGCGGTGATTCAAGCGGCATTAGCAGCGCCGGGCTTTCCCGAGGACGGCTCCGACGAGGAGATCACGGTAGGCTTTGGGCACAATGCAGTGCTGAGCGTTGCCGGTAAGGTGATCGAGGCCGTGAAGGCCGGCGCGATTCGGCGCTTTTTCCTGATCGGCGGTTGCGATGGCGCACGCAGCGGCCGCAGTTACTACACGGAGCTGGCACAGGCGATTCCACAGGATTGCATGATTCTGACATTGGCTTGTGGAAAGTACCGCTTCAACAAGCTGGAGTTTGGAGAGATCGGTGGATTGCCACGGCTGCTGGATATCGGGCAGTGCAACGATACCTACTCTGCGCTACAGATCGCATTGGCGCTGGCCAAGGCGTTCGAGTGCGGCGTGAACGATCTGCCGCTATCGCTGGTGTTGTCGTGGTATGAGCAGAAGGCCGTAGCGGTGCTGCTGACGCTGCTGCATCTGGGCGTGCGCAACATTCGTATTGGACCGTCGCTGCCCGCTTTCCTGTCGCCCGCAGTGTTGCAGTTGCTGAACGAGAAGTTCAATCTGATGGCGATCACAACCGCGGAGGAGGACTTGGCGGCGATGCTTGCCTAGAACATTCAGAGTGCGCTGATAAATTCGATAGCCCAGGTCTCCAACGTCAGGAGACCTGGGGCACCCTGCATGCTGAAATGGTGCGGATCAGAAGAGCATTGCAGCGCTTCTTTTTGCTCCAAGAGTCACGTTGTTTGTCAAGGGCGTTGATTGCATTTTCTGTGTTGATTCTGCAGAGCCGGAGCGGTGCAAATTTCCTCAGCGCCGACGTGTAGGATGGACATGGATTACCCATGACGGAAAAGAAATCTCTCTCCCCTGAAATCCTTCTCCACATTGCTCAAACCCTTAATCTGCCGCTGCGTGGCGTGGTGGCGGTGATCGAGTTGCTTGATGACGGTGGCACTGTGCCGTTTATCGCTCGGTATCGCAAAGAAGCCACCGGAAATCTGGACGAGGTTCAGATTCGCTCCGTTGAAGAGAAGCTGGCTTACTTCAGAGAACTGGTGGAGCGCCGCGAGACGATTCTGTCTTCCATCGCCGAACAGGGCAAGCTCACCGATGAATTGAAGGCGCGTATCGAAGCCACGCTGGACAAGAGCGAGCTGGAGGACCTGTATCTTCCATACAAGCCCAAGCGCCGCACCAAGGCGACCATCGCACGCGAAAAGGGCTTGGAGCCGCTGGCGCAGTACCTGTGGGCACAGCAGCCTGGCGCGGAGCCGCTGAACACCCTGGCTGCCACGTTTGTGAATGCAGAGCTAGGCGTGGCCACCATCGAAGAAGCGCTGGAAGGCGCACGGCACATTGTGGCGGAGTGGATCAGCGAGGACGCCGATCTGCGTAAGGCACTGCGGCAGCTGATGTTCGACGAGGGCGTGGTGGTGAGCCGCAAGATGACCGATGCGGTAGACGAGCAAGACAAGTTCAAGATGTACTACGAGTACAGCGAGCCGGTAAAGACGATTCCCTCGCATCGCATGCTGGCCATTCGCCGCGGCGAGAGCGAAAACGTGCTGTACTTCCTGATTGAGTTGGAGCAGGACCGCGCACTCGGGATCATGCAGCGCCACGTGCTCAAGGGTGCGGGCGATTGGACGCGCGAGCTGGAGCTCTCGATTGAGGATGCGTGGAAGCGGCTGCTGAATGCGTCGATCCAAGGCGAGATTCGTTTGGAACTGAAGCGGCGGTCGGATACTGAAGCCATCCAGGTGTTCCGGGACAATCTCTACAACTTGCTGCTGGCCCCGCCGGCAGGGCCAATCTCGGTGCTGGGCATCGATCCTGGCCTGCGCACCGGCTGCAAGGTTGCGGTGGTGGATGAGACAGGCAAAGTGCTGGCGCACGATGTGCTGTATCTGCATACCTCGAAGCGCGGCGATGCTGAGGCTGTGCCCAAGATGGAAGCTCTGCTGCGCAATCACAACGTGCGTGCGATCGCCATCGGCAACGGCACGGCATCGCGCGAGACAGACGCGTTTGTGCGCGGCTTCCTGCGCGATAAGGGCATCGCCGAGATCTTCTCCGTAACGGTGAGCGAGGCCGGAGCCAGCGTGTATTCGGCTTCAGACATTGCACGGCAGGAGTTTCCAGATTTGGATCTGACGGTGCGCGGAGCCATCTCGATTGCGCGCCGTTTGCAGGATCCGCTCTCGGAGCTGGTGAAGGTCGATCCCAAGTCGATCGGTGTGGGCCAGTATCAGCACGACGTCGATCAGCGACAGCTGGCGGAGTCGCTGGAAGCGGTGGTGGAGAGCTGCGTGAACCGCGTAGGCGTGGATCTGAACACCTCTTCGTGGACGCTGCTGCGGCACGTAGCGGGCATCAATGAGCGCACGGCGTTGAACATTGTGAGCTATCGCAATGAGAAGGGCAGCTTCCGCTCGCGCATGCAGGTGCTGGAGGTGCCGGGGATCGGGCCGAAGACATTCGAGCAAGCCGCCGGCTTCCTGCGCATCCGCAACGGCGACAATCCGCTGGACATGACCGCAGTGCATCCGGAGTCCTATCCCGTGGTGGAGCAGATTGCCACCATGCTCAGCACATCAGTGAGCGACATCATCAAGCAGCCGGAGTTGCTGGAGAAGGTGGATCGCAGCCATCTGACCGCGGGAACATTCACGGTGAATGACATTCTGTCGGAATTGCGCAAGCCGGGGCGCGATCCGCGCGACAAGTTCGTGGCGCCGAGCTTCCACGAAGATGTACGCGAGCTATCGGATGTGAAGGCAGGCATGGTCCTGGAAGGTGTGGTCACCAACGTGACGAAGTTTGGCGCGTTCGTCGACATTGGCGTTCACCAGGATGGTTTGGTGCATATCAGCGAGCTGTCGAACCGCTTCATCAAAGATCCGTCAGAGGCGGTGAAGACGGGACAGATCGTGAAGGTGAAGGTGTTGAGCGTGGACGAGAAGGCCAAGCGGATTGCCCTCTCGATCAAACAGCTGGCGGCCCCGGCACCACGTCCTGCGGCACCCAAGGCGGTGCCCAAGCCACAGCTGTCCATGCAGGATAAGCTGGCTGCGCTCTCGACTAAGTGGAAGGTGAGAACGTAGCAACAGAAACGGAAAGGGAGAACAGATGCGGCATTTCGCAAGGGTGTTTGTCGCGGCGATGATCAGTGCGCTCTGCATCGGCAGAGCGCATTTCGCTTTGGCTCAAACGCAGGCGGTGAAGGTGCCGGGAATCGCGGCGCCGCTGCACTGGGTGCATTCGCCGACGGACTTCAAGATCACGGAGAGCGGGATCGTGATCACCGCGCCAGAGAAGTCGGACAAGTATGTGGCCGCGGGCGGCGGCTATGCGCCTGACAACGCGCCGCTGCTGGTGTTCGACGATAGCGATGAGAATTTTGTGTTGAGCGCCAAGGTGAGTCACCCTTTCGCCGGCCAGTGGGATTCCGGCGGATTTATTGTGGAGGCGGATGCCACGCATTGGTTCAAGTTTGAATTCGAACGCGACTATACGGGCGCGCATCGCGTGGTGTCGGTGGTGACGAAGGAGTATTCGGACGACGCGAACGCGATGGAGTTCAACACGGATTCGCGGTATTTCCAGGTGGCCAAGGTAGGGGACGCGTTTTACCTGTATGTTTCGGCCGACGGGGATAGCTGGTACCTGGTGCGGACGTTCAATTTCAAGACGACGGGACCGTTGAAGGTGGGGTTGATTGCGCAGTGTCCGGATAGCAAGAGCGCGACGATCACGTTCTCAGACGTGAAATATGCCGGGACGAAGGTGAAGGATATTTGGAAGGGGAAGTAGACTCGAGCTGGGTTGATGGATCCCAGGTCTCAGAATCGAGACCTGGGGCACCCGTGCCCTATTGCGGAGCTGGAGACGAACTCGCTACAGCACGGCGTTGTGGGCGATGACTTGCTTGTACCACTCCGCGCTGAGCTTGGGCGTGCGCTTCTGGGTTTTGAAGTCGACATAGTGAAGGCCGAAGCGCTTGCTGTAGCCATCGGCCCATTCGAAGTTGTCCAGCAGGCTCCATAGGAAGTAGCCCTTGACCGGGTAGCCTTCGGCGGCAGCGCGCTGCAGATGAGTCAGGTGGTTGCGCAGGTACATGACGCGGTCGGTGTCGTCGACGCGGCCATCGGGCTTGAGTACGTCATCGGACGAGGTGCCGTTTTCGGTGATGAACATCGCTTTGGGCTTCCAGAGGTCGCAGACGTTGCGCACGCCCCAGTAGATGCACTCCGGCCCGATGGTGAGCCAGGGTGAGGCCATGTGCGGGTAGGACTCGGGCGCAGCTTCGACTACGTAGCCCTTGGGGTTGTCGGCGGCGCGCACGTACTGCGGAACATAGATGTTTACGCCTACGAAGTCGAGCGGGCTGCCGATGGTTTCGAGATCGCCGGCTTCGACCTTGGGAGCGTTGGCGCCCTCCTGCTCCAGATACTCCTTGGGGTATTTGCCTTCCATCACGGTGGTGAGGAAGGGGGCGTTGCCGATGCGGGTGGCGCGCTGAGTCGCCTCAATGTGCTCGGGGGTCTCGATCACCGGGATATAGACGATGGCGTTCTCGGCCAAGCCCACCTGGGTTCCACTGGAGGTGTTGGCGCGGATGGCTTGCACACCAAGTCCATGAGCGAGGATGCCGTGATGGCGGACCTGGTTCACCTGGGCGGCGGGCAGACGCAGGCCGGGAGCGAACTGGCCGACCTGATAGCCCAGGTCGGTGAAGCAGATGAACTCATTGGTGGTCATCCAGTGCTTCACGCGATCGCTGAAGTGCTTGGTGGTGAAGGCGGCGTAATCGGCAAAGGCCTTGGAGGTGTCGCGATTCTGCCATCCGCCAGGAAGGGCCTGGGGCAAATCCCAGTGAAATAGCGTGACGTAGGGCGTGATGTTGTTGGCGAGCAGCTCATCGATCACCCGGCTGTAGTAGTCCAAGCCTTTGGGATTGGGCTGCCCGGTGCCCTCGGGGAAGATGCGGGACCAGGAGAAGGACATGCGGTAGGTCTTCACGCCCAGGTTCTTGAGCAGCTGCACGTCTTCTTTGTAGCGGTGGTAGGAGTCGTCGGCCACATCACCGGTATCGCCATTGTGGGTCTTGCCGGGAGCGTGGGAGAAGGTATCCCATACCGAGGGCCCGCGACCATCGTCCTTGGCTCCGCCTTCGATCTGGTAGGCGGCGGTAGCGCATCCCCACAAGAAGCCTTCGGGATAACGGAAGCGGCCATTCACGGGCGAAGGGGTTGCTTGCCCGAAGCTGAACTTTGGAAGAGAAAGGCCGGTGAGGGCAGCCGATGCGGCTACAGTTTTCCCGAAGAGGCGGCGAGTGATGGCTTTCATGCAAGATACTCCTGGCGTGCAGATCAGCGGAAGCGGTCCCAAAACGTTTTAGCAGAGGGGTGGGAGCGCAAGCAAGGGCTCATTCTAGCAGAATGGTGCACCCAGGTAATATGCGCAGAAATACCACTGCAGGTCGTCACATCTTGCGCGGATTGGGCCGCTGCTAGCCCACGGCGGCAAAGTCGGTTGAGGCAATCTGCCCGGTGCGATGAGCGGCGCGTTCCAGTCCTTCAGACAGCTCTCTCACCGCCGCCCGTTGTTCTTCCGTCGAGGAGGCCAGCATCTGCGAGATGCGGCTGAGCTCCTGGCTTTGGTCAGCAATGCGATCCATGGCGGTCAGGGAGTTGTCGATGCCATTGCGAATGGCTGTCACTTTGGCCTGAATCTCAGCGGTGGCGGCGGTGGTCTGCTCCGCCAGCTTCTTCACCTCGCCTGCCACCACCTGGAAGCCACGCCCATGCACCCCGGCGCGCGCCGCTTCGATGCTGGCGTTGAGCGCGAGGACGCTGGTTTGGGTGGCAATGGTCGCGATCAGTTCGGCCACCTTGGCGATGCCGGCGCTGGCGCTGCGTAGATCTTGCAGCACTTTGAGGCCCTCTTCGCTTGCCATGCGGGAGTGCCGAACGGCTTCATTGACCTCTGCGGCGCTGCGGGCGATCTCTGCGATGCTGGACCCGATCTGATGCGAGGCAGCTGAGACCATGGAGAGCTCGACGTTGAGCTCTTCGACAGATTTTTGCAGTGCCTCTTGAGCGCGACGGACCGCCTCGATTTTCTTCGTGGTGACACCCCACACAACGACCGAACCGATGTGCTGACCGTGTTCATCGAGAATGGGTTCGATCTCCAGGTCGAGCTTCTCCGGACCGAGCTGGATCAAGGCCCGGTGCGGCAGTTGGTGATGACCCTCGTGATCGCCCGCGCCCAGGATGCGCTCCACGTTCTTGGGGTATTTGTGGAAGATGTGGATGGACTTGCCGAGGATCTCGTTCGCGGGCACAGGGAGGTACGGTTGCAGCGATCGCAGGGTCTTCATGGACGCCCGGTTGAGGCGGCGCATGATCAGATCGCGATCGCAAAACATGGCGTTGCAGGCCAATGCATCGAAGGCGTACTCCAGAGTCCGGTCGTGCGATTCAGGGACGCTGGGATTGCGGGCCGAAGACGGATCAGGGGTGGGCTCCGGACGAACGCCGGCGCCGCGTTTGAAGAGGCCACTTGCCATAGGGAGCTCCTTGCTAGTTCTTTAGAGCGATGGCAGGGGCTGGCCGGTGTAATGTGAACATCCATGTGTGACGAAGACCAAGTAAACGGCGGGAATTAAGGCTGTTACAAGTAACCCAAGCAGACGTGCGCAGAACCGTGCCCGAAGCCGCAAATCAATTGGTGCGCGCTTTTATCGATCGGAGGGTCGGTTTGCAGCGGCCGGCGCGGCCTGCAGCCGCTCCGCCGAAGAGAAGAAGGCGCCGTTGTAGCCGCCGCGCACGCCGCAGTCATTCATCCTGCACATGCCGGTGGGATCTTGGAGCCGTACGCCTTTGGGCGTGGGGATCACCTCAAACACGCACTGTTTTCCGTTTTCGCCGGGAACGATCTCGGTAAAGAATCCGGCGCGACGATAGGCGGCTGTGCCATCGTGCTTGCACCCGTGCCCATTGAAGAATTCAAGATAGGTCACCACATGGATGGACGAGTCGGCGACCGGCGTGATCTGCAACGTATTCGTCGCGCGAAAGTTGTTGCCCTGCACGTCGCCGTTTTGAAAGGAATGCTTGTAAGAGCCGGCGATCGCACGAATGGCGATGCGTGCCGCTGCGGGGTCGCCCGGTTCGGTAATGGAGGCGATCCATTTGGACTTGATGCTGTTCAACTGCTGCATGGAACGGTCGAAGGCCTGGGAGAGGCAATTGCCTGGGTCGGAGGCTGAATCGCACGAGTCTACGAGCTTGGTGAGCTCTGTATCCGCATCGCGTTTGGGCCCAAGATCGGAGACCTCCCAGAGCAGAGATCGCCATTTCTGTTGTTGCGCGGCGAGGGTGGGACTGGTGCACAGGGTTTGTCGCGCCGGATCGGAAGCGGCGAAGCACGCGGGAGTGTCATATCCGACGTAGGGAGTGCGGGTGCGGAGCGCATACGTGTGAGCGAAGCTGGCACCTGGAGTCTCGAAGTAGGAGCAGTCGGCGGCCCGTTCTTTGACGGTGATGGAGGGGGGAGTGGCGGAGGACCTATCCACGGCCAGTGCGCACTTTTCCATCAAGCCGTCTTTGAGGCTGGCCACGGCATGGGAGTCGCTTTCAATCCGCAGATCTCCTTTGGCTTCGCCATGATAGGTCCTGGCGCTCACGTGGAGAGCGATGCGGCAGGCCTGAGGAGAGCAGTCGGTGATGGAGAGCCCAGCGCCGACATAATATGCGGCGCGCTGACCGCTCGGAGGTATTCGCGTGAAGCTGCCCCACTCTCCGGCCCAGCCATCGGCTTGCGCCGAAGCGAGCAGAGGGGCGATCAAGGTCACAACCAGGAGAACGAGAACGCGCGGTTGCATGAGAGCTCTTGAGGGGCGAACCCTCAGACAAGCCAGAGAATAGCACGACCGCAGCTTTCCCAGGAGAGGTCCTGGCTGGCAATCCTAGTCAGCTTTGCCGGGAGCCTTGTAGACGGTTCCGCTTTTCATCACGAACTTCACGTCCTGCAGTAGTTTCACGTCGGAGAGAGGATTGCCCTCGACGGCGATGATGTCGGCCCATTTGCCGGGATCGAGGGACCCGGCACGATCGGTCCAGCTCATGAGATCGGCGGCGTTCAGGGTGGCCGACTGGATGGCCTGCAGCGGGGTCATGCCGAGGTCCCGGACATAGACCTCGAGCTCGTGAGCGTTAAGTCCATGGGGATAGACGGCGGCATCGGTGCCCAGGGCAATCTTGACGCCCGACTCGTAGGCATGACGGATGTTCTTCTTGGCGACGGCGCTGACGTCGATCATCTTCTGCCGGTAGAAGGCAGGGAGTTTGCCGGACTGCACCATCCAGTCCTCGAGATAGAGGGTGGGGACAAGATAGGTGCCGTTCTTCTTCATGACAGGGATGGCTGCGTCATCGATGTAGCTGCCATGCTCGATGGAGTCGATCCCGGCTTCGCTGGCCCAGAGGATGCCTTGTGCGCCATGGGCATGTGCCGCAACCTTGCGGCCCAGGCGATGCGCATCGGCAGCGATGGCCTTCAGTTCTTCGAGCGTGTATTGAGAGGCTTGGGGATCGTCTCCTTTGGAGAGAACGCCGCCGGTGGCGCAGACCTTGATGAGGTCGGCTCCGTACTTGATGTCTTCGCGCACTTTGTGCTGCACGGCGTCTACTCCGTCAGCCACGCCATCGCTGGAGAGGTGATAGCGAACGGGGAGCAGGTTCTCATCGCAATGGCCGCCTGTGATGCCCAGCGGAGGTCCGCTTACCTGCATGTGCGGACCGGGAATCTGGCCGGCGTTGATGGCATCGCGCAGATCCACGTCCACGAAGCCCGAGGCGCCGACGTTGCGGACGGTAGTGAAGCCGGCCAGCAAGGTCTTGCGCGCGTTGACCACACCCGCGATAGCGTCCTTGGCATCGGTATCGGTTACCTCGATGAAGGGATCGAAGTCAGGATCGCCGGTGAGGTGGGTGTGGACATCGATGAGGCCAGGGAGGACCGTCATGGTTCCCAGATCGATGACTTTGTCGCCTGCGGCTGCCGTTGTGGAGGCGGTGGGCGCAATGGAGGTGATGCGATCGCCGGTGACGATGAGGGTCTGCGCGTCGAGCAGCTTGCCGGTGTGCACGTCAAGCAAGTGCGCGGCACGAATCAAGGTGCGCTGCGGCGTGGCAGGGGATTGCACTGCGGCGCCCGGCGCTTGTGCGTGCACCGCCAGGAGCGAAAGAGCTGATGCGAGAACGGTTGCAGCGAAGGCGCGCAGACGCATGCGGATGGTCTCCCTAGGGAAATGGGGGCTGGATCAGGCAGAGTGTAGCACGGGTGATCTGGGGAACGTGGAGTATGTGATTGCGCGGAGGACAACGGAGTCTTCGAGCAGACCCAGTTCTCTTACAAGAGGCAAACCGCTCCCCGTGCGGCCAGAGCTTTGTCGAATGTCACCAGCTTTCCCCTCGCGGCATCAGCCATGGCCAGCAGCCATGCGTCGGCCCATGTTTTGGGGGAGGCGGTGCGGCCGGTGGCGCGTTTGCGAAAAGCGGTCTCCACCAGGCGGGGCTCTTCCACGAAAGCGACGCGATCATCTTCGTAGAAGCGGTCGTAAACGGACCAGGCTTGGGCGATCGAGAGGGGGCGATCGTCCATCGCAGCCGCGGTGGTTACCAGGCGTAGAAATCCCAACTGGGAAAAACGGCAAAAGGCAATGCAGCCCTCTTCTTCGTCCCACCAATCCCTGGCCAGCGTCGCGTGGACAGGCTCTGGTGTGGCGAGCGCCAACCACACGTTGATGTCAGGGAAGCTCAATGAGCTCATAGATCTTGTCGTTGGTCAGAGAGATGCGGCGACCGGCCGGGCGGATCAAGGGGGGATCGAGCTTCAAGCGCCGCTTGGGGCGCATCTGCTTTGCTTCATCCACGGCTAATTCGATGCCCTCCAAGATGAGCTTGCGCGCCGAACAGCCCTTGCGCGCTGCTGCCTCGTGCAAGCGACGG
>CBJOJD010000054.1:0-19960 GCA_966443485.1 uncultured bacterium
ACTGGCGCTACGATAGCGGCCAGGTGGCTGGCCAGGTTCCGTGCTACAACCCGACGGGCGTGAATAGCGACTGCGGTGGCATTACCTTAGCCAATGGACAGCCAGGGATCGATCTGAGCGGGCTCAGCGCCGACGAGCAGTTTGAGGCCGGGTTGATCTGCGACGGTGTGCGCGCCACGCGCACTTCAGGCTTCACGACGTGCGATGCGGCGGGCCTGAAATCCAACCTGGTGCGGATCCCCGCGCCCGGAACCGAAGACAACGATCACAATCCGCCGCGCATTGCCCCGCGCAACTTGTTCGACGCCGCGGTGGGCAAGAGCAATCTCTTCCACGGCGACCGCTACAAGATGGATCTGGACATAACGGCGGTGAATGTAGCGAACAAATACGCGCTGTACAACTTCCTCTCCACGTTCAGCGGAACGCATTACGTCACGCCGCGTACGCTGACGGCGAAGCTGACGTTGAACTTCTAAAGCGGTTCCAGCACGAAAAAGGGAGTTCCGGTGCACGTTGTCCGGGACTCCTTTTCCTTTCGGTAAACACTGCTCCCACATCGCCCGCTGCCATTGACAGCGACCAGGATCTGCGCCACTATGGGCGCGTCTTTCGAGCGGATTGATTGCGAATCGTCCGAGCCCGCTCATCGCAAGAGCGCGATGAACGGGGCACAGCCCTGGGGTCCATCACGAAGCGGAGCTTGCGCCTCATGGCTTGATTTGCATCCGCAAGAATCAGGAGTCGCCATGACCGATACCTCGTCCACGGCAGCGGTTGCGGATACGTGGTCGCAACTGGCGCTGCGTCTCTGGTTCCCCTGGGCGTACTCGCTGGCGCCCCAGGATCTTTGGCAGTCCATCAATCCGGGCTGGAGCTTCGGAAACTTCATTGTGAACCAGCAGAACTCGGCGGCTCCCGACACCGAGCGGGCCATTTTGTCCACTGACAGCTACGGCCGGCAGCTGGGCAAGCTGTTGGACGCGGTGTATAGCTTGATCCCGCCTGAATCCAAGGGGCCTAATCCGAAGCCGAATCCGGAGAAAGCTTTTGAGGAGATCGCGGCCCTGTGGAACCGGGTCGAGGTTTTCAAGACGGAGCACGCGGCAACACGGATCCAACAGCTGGGGCGCGACCTCAAATCGCTCAAATCGGCCGACCAAGAGCGCTATCAAGAGGCGGTGCGTGCCTTGCGGGAGCTGGTTGCGGAGCTGTCCGCCGCAGATGCGACCGCAAGCAGATAGCGCCAAGCGCTTTCGCTTCAGGCTTCGAGGAGCCTTGGCCGAGGGGGTTCCGAGCCGCTGACCGTCGTTTGCTCGATGGCCTGGATGCAGCGAAGGAGGCCGCCGTCGTTGGTCAGAATGGTCCAGGCATTGCGCTGCGCGATGGCACAAAGCAGCATGTCGACTGTGCCGCATTGCACCCCAGCCGCTCGGCACAGATTATCGAGCCGCGCTGCCTGCACGTAGTCCTGCGATTCGATCGGCGCGTCGGGGAAGGCATCAAGGCGCTCGCGGACGCGTTCGAACTGCTCCGGATGCTTGATGCCGGAGAGGATCTCTTGCCGGATGGGGCCGACGAGCGCCACCCGGCCATCTCGGATCTTTTCGGCCAGGCTCTCGACCAGCCGGAGTTCTTGAGCGTTGAGGTTGCTTTTGCCGGTTCGCCGTCGGAGCGCGAGAGACCACACGCAGCTGTCCACCAAGACTCTCACTCCGCAGGCTCGATTCGGTCGCGATCGCGGGCTGCGCGGATGCTGTGCCTGGGATCGATGTCGACGGTCCCGAACAGATCGAGGATGGCGAGCTGTTTGTGCCGGGCCACATACTCCTGCAGCGCCACCGTCACGGCTTCCTTCTTGGTGGCGTGCTTGCCGATGCGCCGGGCTTCGTCGATCAGTTTGTCATCGAGAGCGAGGTTGGTGGGCATGGCGGTTCTCCGGATGTGTAGATGATGACACATGTCAATGTGTGAACGCTACCCGAGGCGGGCCGGGAGAAGCGTTATTTCTGGCCTCCTGAGCAGGGGGAGGCGCGGAAGCGGCGGCAAACCAGAGGCCGCCCAGTTTCTTCGCAGCTATGCGCAATTCGCTCGTCACAAGGCGCTCCTGAAGTTGCGGGTACCCAGGGGCGGCGGCGATCGGTCTAGTAAACTGAAAAGTCATGCTGGACATGGTATTCGTCCGGGGCAACCTGGAAAAAGTGGAAGAAAAGCTGCGCGCGCGCGGGGCAGACCCTGCGGCACTTCTGGGCGATTTCCGGACGCTCGATCAACGTCGTCGCGAGGCGATCACGCAGGCCGAGACCTTGAAGGCGCGGCGCAACGAGCTGAGCCAGCAGGTGGGGGCGCTCAAGCGCAGCGGTCAGGACGCCACGGCGCTGATGGAAGAGACGCGCCAGCTCAAAGACAAGCTGGAAGAGCTCGACAAGGCCGCTGCGTCGCTGGATGACGAGATGCGCCTGTCGTTGGCGCGTGTCCCGAATCTCACTCGCGATGAAGTCCCGGCGGGCAAATCGGAGGACGATAACGTCGTCCTGAAGACCTGGGGCGAGAAGCGGGCCTTCGACTTCGAGGCCAAGCCCCATTGGGAGCTGGGCGAGGGGTTGGGGATCCTGGATTTGGAGCGTGCTGCCAAGCTCAGCGGTGCGCGCTTTGCTGTGTACATGGGCGCGGGAGCGCGCCTGGAGCGAGCGCTGATCGGCTTCATGCTCGACACCCACACGCAGAAGCACGGCTACACGGAGATTTTGCCGCCGTTCATGGTGAACAGCAAGAGCCTGTTCGGGACGGGGCAGCTGCCCAAGTTTGCGGAAGATCTATTTCGCTGCTCCGATGCGGACGCCGAGGCAGCGGCCCGCGGAGAGTTCAAGGACGCCGACCACTGGCTGATTCCGACTGCCGAGGTGCCGGTCACAAATCTTTATCGCGACGAAATTCTGGACGACTTGCGTTTGCCCATCTGCCTGACCGCCTATACGCCTTGTTTCCGCGCAGAGGCTGGTGCGGCAGGCAAGGACACGCGTGGCATCATCCGCCAGCACCAGTTTCAGAAGGTCGAGCTGGTGAAGTTTGCGCGGCCGGAAGAGTCGGACGCGGAGCACGAGAAGCTGACCCGCGATGCCGAGGAGATCCTGGAGGCGCTGGAGCTGCCTTACCGGCGGGTGCTGCTGTGCACGGGTGATACGGGATTTTCTTCCGCGAAGACCTACGATCTGGAGGTCTGGCTGCCCGGACAGCAGCTTTACCGCGAGATCTCGTCCTGTTCCAACTTTGACGCCTTCCAGGCGCGGCGGGCCAACATCCGTTTCAAGCCGGCGGGCGGCAAGGGCAAGAATGAGTTTGTGCACACCATCAATGGCAGTGGCCTGGCCGTAGGGCGCACGTGGCTGGCTGTCCTGGAGAACTATCAACAGGCGGATGGATCGGTGGCCATTCCCAAGGTGCTTCAGCCCTACATGGGCGGCCTGGAGCGGATCGCGAAGTAGCTCCGCGCAGGCCGAATTGAGTGGCCGGCCACGACTCTGACGCTGGGCCCGTGTTTGAAATACGTGACCGGATCGTAGTCCCGGGCATCCGATAGAGGTGCTCCGCAGGCGGGCTAGGACGGGGCGCGGGAGACTGCTGAACCGGGCCAGTGACATCCAGCCGATCCTTTGGAGCGGCGGCGAAAGGTACGATGAACAAGATTCTCAAGAGCTATTTTTACTGGACCTACTCGCGGGGCAGCTTCCATTACGACGTGATGGTGACGCTGATTCTGGCCTTCATCTTTATTACTCCGCACCTGTGGAACTACGACGACAAGCCCAGCATCTCGACCATGTCGCCGCACCCGATGGAGGTGGTTGGCGATGGCAGCCACGGCCTGATCTTGACGGTGCAGGCCTCCGATGTAGATGTTCCGGCGGGGGCTTCGGACAAGGCGGTTCGCAAGATCCTGCGCAAAGCGGTGGAGCCGATCGCCGGCGATTCTGTGTTTGTGGAGCGCTGGGAGCTCAGCCGCGACGGCAACGGCAATCCCGTGGCGTGGAAGATCTGGGCCCACCGGTAGGTCAGGACTGAGCCTACGGGGCGAGGGGCCCGGTCTCTTTCCTGCCCCAGGACGCGTCAAAGGTAGATAAGGACGAATATGCGCATGCGGTTTGCACTACTCCTGATTGCGACAACGCTGGCCGCGAGCTCGGCGGCGGGCGCAGAAGACCTTAGCTCCGTGATGACCAAGTTGAATGCGTCCGCGGCGAAGTTCAAGTCGACGGCGGCAGACTTCAAGTTTGAGACGGTGCAGACGGACCCGGTTCCGGACACCGAGGTGCAGACCGGCACCGTCTACTACGAGCGCAAGAGCAAGGGCGGCTTCCAGATGGCGGCGCACATCCAGAAGGTGGATGGAAAGCCGGTGCCCAAGGCGTACATCTTCTCCAATGGCGTGCTGCGGCTGTGGGAGGGGGGCAACCTCGACCAGGTGACGACGTTTGCCAAGGCCAGCAAGTTCGAGAGCTATCTCTCTCTCGGTTTCGGAGCCAGCGGCAAGGATCTCGAAGATAAGTGGACCGTGAAGTACGATGGCGACGAGACCATTGCCGGAGTGAAGACGGCCAAGCTGGAACTGGTGGCCAAGGATCCCGAGGTGCGGAAGAATCTGCCCAAGGTGACGATCTGGGTGGATACGGATCGCGACGTGAGCATGAAGCAGGTCTTCGACGAGGGGCAGGGCCAGACCCGCACCTGTACCTATTCGAACTTCAAGATGAATCAGTCGCTGCCCGGCAACGCATTCGCTTTCAAGACGGATAAAGACACGCGCTATCTCAATCGCTAAGGCGCGCAACCGGGAACAGCAGTTTGGCGGAGTTTTCGAAGCCTCTTTTTGTCTCATTAGATGGGACGAAAGAGGCTTTTCTGCATCAAGAGAGGTGCAAAATGCGTGTTTGACCGGGGGAGGGGGGGTCCTTCCAGTGGAGTACGGACCGACGGCATAGAGGAGTTGGGATCAAGGGCAGCAGGTTAGCGCCGCTGGGTGGAGGAGCGAGTCAGCGGGTTAGCGCCATTGTTTCCAGTATGGCAGAAAAGGGCTAATTGATCGGCAAAATCCAAGTCTTTGGAATCAGCGACTTATAAGAATTTGCTCTTGACAAGTTTTGGAGAGCGCGGAGAGAGAACCCGTCCCAAGGCTATTCCGCCCAGCGCAAAGAGCAGGGGGAAACACTCGATGGTGTAGCGGGCCTCGGGGGCCTCGAGGGTGGAGAGCAGGATACTGCGCAGGATCATGTAAAGGAGCATCCATCGCCACAGCCGCGGGCGCATCCACAGTCCGGCGAGGGCCAGGAAGACGTAAAAGGCATTGAGGCCTGCGTAGAACCAGCTGAACCGGGTCTCGGCGTAGTGGTGCGAATACACCCACCAGTCCAAGTCGATGGGCAGGTTTTCGACGCGGGGGCGGAACCACATGTCCAATGCCCGGCCGACGGGGAGCCAGACGTAGTAGCGGAGGGGGTGTGCGGCAATTCG
This sequence comes from uncultured bacterium, assembly GCA_966443485.1. GTDB lineage: Bacteria > Acidobacteriota > Terriglobia > Terriglobales > Acidobacteriaceae > Telmatobacter. Next base: position 5,509 of record CBJOJD010000054.1, read on the forward strand.
TTCGGCGGCAAGCTGGGCGAAGCGGGAGTCGATCTCCGGGGTCAGATCCTCGCCGTTGATCTCATAGGCATGGACGATGGCGGCGGTCTCCTGGTACTGGGCGGGGGAGTCGAAGGCGCGGGCCGGCAGCTGGGCGAGATCGATGGGCGCGCCCGGCATGTTCCAGTAGACGTCGAAGGTGGAGACAAAATCCAGGCACCAGGTCTTGATCCAGCGCTGCCAGCCGGGCCAGGTCTCCTCACCGGGGTCGGTGGCGTAGCGGGGCGCCAGGGGCTGAACTACGTGGAACGTCTGCCAGTTTCGAGTCGTCCAGAGGGCGAATGGCGCGAGGGCAAGTAGCACGCAGACGAGCAAGATCCGGCGAGGCTTGGCGGGGGAAGGTTCTTCGGCCGATCCGGTGGACGCCGTCCGGAATACGGCCAGCAGGATCGCGGGGAACAGGGCTACGCCCACGAGCACGCCGTCGGGGCGCAGCAGGGCGGCGTAGCTGACGGCCCCGGTAAAGGCGAGAGCGGAGCTCCAGGCGCGCTCATCTTGGAAGCGGGCGGCCGCCCAGACTGCCAGTGCGATGGTGAAGATGGAGAGGGATTCCGTCAGGGGAGCGGCGGCGTAGATGGCTGTGAAGGGGCACAGCACAGCCAGCCACAGGGTGAGGTGGGAGGCTCTGAGTCGCCAGGGCTCGGGGCTGATGCGGAGCACGAAGAGGGCCAGCAGGCCACAGGCGAGGAGGTCCAGAACGATCTGGACGCAGCAGGCCAGGAAATAGTTCTCCATCCCGAAGATCTGGAAACACCCGGCCAGAAACAGCGGGTATCCCGGCAGCCGGATCAGGGTGGAGTGCATGGAGGCGCTGCCATCGCCGAGGGCATAACGTCCATACAGGAGGAGGTTTTTGGCAATACCTCCGTAGAGACAGGAGTCTCCGCTCACCTCAAAGAACTTGTGCAGCATCCAAAAACGCAACAGGCCCCCGGCGAAGACGGCCAGGAGGACGGAGACGACAGAGCGCAGGTGGGTGAGGGCCGGGCGCGGTGCGGCGAATTGACTCGGCGGAGCGGCTTCCATACGATTCGTACTGTATAGCTTACGGCGTTTTCGGAAAGGATGTAGGCCGGTATTGATGGGCAGGCAAGGCCAACCACTGCCCGGCCAGGACGGATGCCTCTCCGCTGAACCGTCTCAACTAGTGCCGCAGCACGGTTGCTCCACTCCTCGTGCGGGACTCCAAAGCTCGTCTTCCGGGTCCTGTCCAGTGCTGAAACCTTATGATTCTTGTTGGAGTGCGGAAAAGGCGCATTCTCCCGGTGCGGTTAGCCCTAGGTGGCTAGAGCCGGCGGCTTGAGCAAATCTCGTTATGCCTGAAAAGCAGATCTTTTACGACCCGCAACGCAAACGCTGGAGGCGGCTACGCCGCGTGATCGATGTCACCGCGGTGCTGACCACCCTGGTTGTGGCCGGCGTCATCTTCAATACGTTGCGGGGCGCGCCCCTCCCTGAACTGCTGCTGCCCGCCCAGAAGCACAACTACAAGGCGCTGCGCGATCGCACGCCGCTGTTGCGCAACTCGAAGACGCCATCACCGGCACGCCACAAGTCTGGCCGCAAGCCCTCGCAGATTCCGTTCAACACGGGCGAGGGACTGCGGGCGGCCTACTATGTGCCTGACGACGAGACCAGCTACTCCTCGTTCAAGCAGCACGTGCACCAGATTGACATGCTGTTTCCCGAGTGGCTGCACGTGGAGGCGCCCAATCCAACGCTGCTGGCCATTAACACCGATCTGCATGAGTATCCGGTGATTGAAGGCAACGTGGTGCATGATCCGGATGACCTGAACAAGATCAAGCACGTCATCCAGGACACCAAGGAAGACACGGAAGTCTTTCCGCACATCAACAACTACAACACGCATACGCAAAGCTGGGATCCGGCCATTGGAACGATGCTCCAGGACCGGAGCAAGCGGGACGCGCTGCGCCAGCAGCTTATTCATTTCTTCACTGCACTGCCCGGTTACCGCGGACTGTCGCTGGACTTCGAGAACCTTCCGGATAGCGCACTGCCGGCGTATATCAGCTTTCTTGAAGAGCTCTACCCTGACTTGCAGGCGCGCAATCTGCGGCTCTATGTGAACGCAAGCGTGGGGCTTTCCGACACCATTCTGAAGCAGATGGCCGCCAACTCCGACGGTATTGTGCTGATGAATTACGACCAGCACGAGGTGGAGAGCGAGCCCGGTCCCATTGCGGCGCAGAACTGGTTTATCGGCAACTTGCAGCGGGTGCTGAAGCTGGTGCCCAAGGAGAAGCTGATCTGCGCGATCGGCAACTACGGCTACGACTGGACGCTGTCGATTCCGCCCGCGCCGAGCAAGGGACATCGCGCCACGGCCAAGCCGCAGATCGTGAACACCGAAGACCTTACGGTGTCTGAGGTCTGGCAGCGTGCCGCGGATGCGGATGCCGATCTCAATCTGGATTACGATACGCTGAATCCTCACTTCGAGTACATCGACGAGGACAACAATCAGAAGCACGTGGTCTGGTTCCTGGACGGCGTGACGGTGCTGAATGAGATGCGCGCCGCCCGTCAGCTGGGATTGCAGACGTTTGCCCTGTGGCGCCTGGGCGAGGAAGATAACTCGCTGTGGAATATCTGGGATCGGCCGAGCAGCGCGACCGCATTGCAGTCGCTCTCGAACCTTCAACCCGGCCACGATGTGGACACGGAAGGCGAGGGCGACATCATCCGGGTAACGGGGCTGCCCAAGCCTGGCAAACGAAACATCGAAGTGGATACCGATGAGCCAGATCCTCGCAAGAAGCTGATCATCGACGAGCACCTGGAGGTGTATCCCAGCACGTACACCATCCAGCAGTACGGCTATCGTCCCAACGAGGTGGCCATCAGCTTCGATGACGGGCCGGATCCGAAGTGGACGCCGAAGATCCTCGACATTCTGAAGCGCAAGGGTGCGCACGCCACGTTCATGCTGATCGGAGAGGCGGCGCAGCAGAATATCGGCCTGATGAAGCGGATTGTGCGCGAAGGCAACGAGATTGGGAATCACTCCTACACGCATCCGGACATCAGCGAGATATCGCCCCGGCAGCTGGATTTCGAGATCAATCTCACCAATCGTTTGTTCGCCGCCAAGCTTGGGGTGCAGCCGCTCTACTTCCGGCCGCCGTACGACATCGACGAAGAGCCCGACACGGACGATCAAGCCGCGCCGGTGGTCCGCATTCAGCAGGACGGGCTGACGGTGATTGGCAACAAGCTCGACACCAATGACTGGGACGAGCGGGTGCGCAAGACACCGGCGGAGATTACGCAATCGATTCTCGATCAGCTGACACGCATGAAGAGCAAGCCGCAATTCCGCGGCTCGATCATCCTGATGCACGATGGCGGCGGCGATCGTACGGCCACGGTGGCAGCGCTGCCGGTGCTGATCGATACGCTGCGTGCGCGCGGATATCAGATTGTCTCGGTGTCTGCCTTGATGGGCAAGACGACGGCCGAAGTGATGCCCAAGTTGAGTTTCTGGCAGCGGGTTCGGACCATTCCCGACTCGATGGCCTTCTCGGTGCTGTCGATTGTCTTCAACACGGTGGTGCTGGTCTTCTTCCTGGGCGACATCCTGATGACCGCGCGCCTGGCGCTGGTGGGCATCTTTGCGATTATCGATCGCTTGCGGCGGCCGTATCATCCGGCTGCTTCGACCTATCAGCCGCGAGTGGCGGTGCTGGTGCCCTCCTATAACGAGGAGAAGGTCATCGTCCGCACCATTCGTTCGGTGTTGAACTCGGACTATCGCAATATCCGCGTCATCGTGATCGACGACGGTTCGAAGGACCGCACGGCAGAGGTGGCGCGCGAGGCCTATGAGGCGGAGATTCGGGCGGGGCGCGTGCAGGTGCTGGAGAAGCCGAATGGTGGCAAGGCGGCCGCGCTGAACTACGCGCTGGATCTGATCGATGAGGAGATCTATGTGGGCATCGACGCGGATACGGTGATTGCGGCCGATGCCATTTCCAAGCTGATTCCGCACTTCGAGGATCCGCGCATTGGGGCAGTGGCGGGCAATGCCAAGGTGGGCAACCGGGTAAACCTGTGGACGCGCTGGCAGGCACTGGAGTACATCACCAGCCAGAACTTCGAGCGCCGCGCTCTGGATCTCTTTCACGTCGTGACGGTGGTGCCGGGCGCGATTGGCGCGTGGCGCACGGCAGCCGTAAAGAAGGCTGGGTGCTATCCGGTGAACACGGTGGCCGAGGATGCCGACCTCACCATGAGCCTGCTGGAACAGCAGCTGCGCGTAGTGTACGAGGACCGGGCGCTGGCCTTTACGGAGGCGCCGATCGATGCCAAGGGACTGATGCGGCAACGCTTCCGCTGGTCGTTCGGCACGCTGCAGGCGGTGTGGAAGCATCGTGCGGCGTTCGTTCGCAATAAGGCGATGGGGCTGTTCGCGCTGCCCAACATCCTCATCTTCCAGATGCTGCTCCCGCTGGTGTCGCCGTTCATCGACATCATGTTTGTGTACGGCATCATTCACTTCTTCATCGATCGCCACTATCATCCGGAGGCGACGTCGGCAGCCAGCTTCCAGAAGCTGCTGACGTACTTCCTGGCGTTCCTGGTGATCGACTTCATCACTTCCGCGGTGGCCTTCAGCCTGGAGCGGCGGCATCCCGCCAACAAGGGCGACGGCTGGCTGCTCTTCCACATCTGGCTGCAGCGTTTTAGCTATCGCCAGCTGTTCTCGGTGGTGCTGTTCAAGACGCTGAAGCGGGCGATCGACGGCAAGCCGTTCAACTGGGACAAGCTGGAGCGAACCGCGAAGATGAGCCGGCAGACTGAGGCGTTGACGGAGACGCACTAAACGCCACGGACGAATCGAATCACGTCGTTCAGGCGACGAAAAGGGCGCTTAAGAGCGGCTTGACCGAAGTACGGCAAAGCCGTACTATCCTGGCATGCGCTACGTGTGGGACCCGGCGAAAGATGCCGCTAACCGGCGCAAGCACGGACTGTCTCTGGCGGACGGAATTGCGGCTCTCGAAGATCCGGACCGTCTGATGTGGATCGACGATCGATTTGATTACGGCGAAGAGCGGTTCATCACACTAGGTGTGGCTTTGAGAGGAGTTTTGTATGTCGTCACTGCGGAGGTCTGCGAAGACGTCATCCGAATCATCTCCACGAGACGCGCGGAGCAGCATGAAATCGAGCGATATGCCCTGGATCGACCATGAACCCGGAGAACCGCCGGTGGAGACGGGGACAGACTGGGCGGCAGTCGAGGCAATGACGGACGATCAAGTTCGAGCCGCTGCTCTCGAAGATCCGGATGCGCAACCGCTTCCGCGAGGGAACGATGAGGATCTGGCGAAATTGGGCTTGAGGCGGGTAGTCAGCGTCAAGAAGCTACGCGAGAGCCTGGGTCTGACGCAAGAATCGTTTTCGGCTAAATACCGCATTCCCCTTGGGACGCTGCGCGACTGGGAGCAGAATCGTAAGTTTCCAGACGCTCCGGCGCGGGCCTATCTGACCGTGATTGCCCGCGATCCGGTGCAGGTTGCGAATCTGCTGGAGCGAGCGGCTTAGGTTCTCAGCGCCGGCCGTGGCCGCCGCCGGAAGAATGGCCACCACCACCGCTAAAGCCGCCACCAGACGAGTGGCCGGCACCGCTGAATCCTCCTCCTCCGCCGAAGGAGTGCCCGCCGCCAAAACCGCCTCCTCCACCGAAGGAGTGGCCTCCGCCGAAGCTGCCTCCGCTGGGGGCACTGGAATGGAAGCTGCCGGATGAGCCGCCGCTAAATCCGCCGAAGCTGCGCCCGCCGGAAGGCATGCGGGGTTCGGTGTAGCTGCGTCCGCCAGGCCAACCGCCGCCGTAACTTCTGCCGCCGTAGTTCGCGAATCCGTTGCCTTGGCCCTGATAGGGGCTGGAGTGGGCGAGGGGCGACTGCGGCCGGTAGGGCTGCTGGGGTGCCGACGGCCGATATCCATAGCCCGGCATCGATCCATAGCTGGGCCGGCTCGGCAGACCTGCATAGTTTTGCGGCCGGTAGGGAGCAGGCTGGCCGGCGAAGGGTTGCGGGCGATAGCCGGAGTATGGTGGCCGCGCCGGGTTTGTAGGCGCGTGTACAAAGCCCTGCTGGGGAGGCAGGCTCGGACGGCCAAATCCCTGTTGGGGCGGGCGGACCGGAGTGGGCTGATTGCTGCGGCCAAAGGGAGGCTGCGGACGCCCAATCGGCTGGCCGGGGCGGTTGATCCCGGTGCCGAATCCGCCCCCAGCGATCCGTTGTCCCGGACGGACGGGTACGGGGCCGGTGCGGTAGCCATAGTGGCCGCCAACGTTGCCGTTTCCGAAGTGGGCCAGGACGGGGCTGTAGGGCGCGCGTGGTCCGCCGTAACGATAGCCCCAGTCGTGCACTTCGTGGCTGTGCGACCACCAGCAGTCGTGTCCGAAGAGGATGACGCCGCCGAACCAGTTGAATCCCCAGTTCCACCAGCCGAACGGCGCGGCCTCCCAGGCGGCGATGCCGATGCCTGCGCCGTAGAAGATGGGAGCGTCGCCGTAGAAGCCGCCGGCGACGTAGTAGTCGGGGTAGGGAGCGATGGGAACGCCGTAGACCTGCCACGGGTCATAGGTCGGGACGTAGACGACCTCTGGATCGGGCGGGGCAAGCTCAATGGCTCCCTGATCTTCAGAGACTTCTTCCTGCGGCGTGCTCTGCAGATTGCCGGCCTCTTCGGCGCGCTGACGCAGCACCTGCACGGTCTGCATCACGTCCTGCGGCTGGTTGTAGTAGGCGTTGCCCAGGGAGGTGGTCCACTGCAGGTTCTGGGCCAGCATGCCCAGCACCTGGGGGAAGGCGGTGAGGGCTTTGACGCTGGGGTCCCAGCTTGCCTGGGCGTTGGCACCGGCGACGATCTGATCCGGGGAGGCGCCAGCCATGCTGTTCAGCCAGCTGTCAGCGGCGGAAACCTCGGCGGGGTACGTTGAAGCTGCCAGCACCTGGGCCAGCAGGGAATCGGGGTAGAGCGCTACCGGGGCCAGCAACTGTTCGAGCTGCGAGGCGGTGAGCGGTTGCTGGACGGGAGCAGCGGCAGGTTCGGAGTAGTTGGGAATCGGCTCGCCGTAGTTATCCGAGAGATCCTGGCTGGGATCCTGAGCGTAGGGGGCGGAGTTTTCAGGCTGCGGAGGGTAGGGCGACTGGGCGGGGTCTTGGGCTGGATAGCCGGATTGAGCGGCCAAGGGCCGGAAGGCTAGCGGCAACAACACCAAGGCGAGAACGTTCAACAGCCGGTTCGGATACTTCATGCCGCCTCACAGTGGCCGCAGCCTTCAGGCCGGGTCCATGGCGCTGGCCCCCGGGGTTCCGTCCCGGCGGATGCTGGGCTGGTTGAACTCGGAGGTTGGTCAAGAGTATGGACCCAGGCGGGGGCGGGGAGTTGCGGGGGAAGAAGAAAAAGTTAGACGGCAGATTTCGGCCGCCGGCCGCCGATCGAAGTTGGATCGGTGAAAACAGACGTCTCTCCGGGTCTGTTTTGTTGGCGGGACTGTTTCTAAGAGCATGGGGCAGGTCCCCGTTCGGGTCCGGTTCTTTCGGAACAGCGGCCGGGGCAGCCGTTTAATAGGAAACAGACCTTGGAAAGATTCCCAATGCCGGGTCTGGCGACTGCGCGGGTCTGGCGACTGCGGGTCTGGAGACCCGCGCGACAGCCGGCTAGGAAGCCGGCGCTACGGTTTCATCCGCGGCGGGTAGCAAACAGTGAGGGGACCAGGGCGGGAAGGCGCGGCCGTGGTTTAGCTCCGGCGGCTGCGGGATCTGATCTAGAATCGAAGGATTATGGCGACTGTGACTCTTCCGACCTCGATTCAGCCGCGCTCGCCCCAGGGCGCTTTCCACAATGAGCCGTTTACCGACTTCAAGGTCCACGACAACGCGCGTGCGATGCGACGGGCTCTGGAGGTGGTCGCGGCACAGCTGGGCAGAGAGTACGAGCTGATTATCGGAGGGGAGCGCTTCAAGACGGACGGTAAGATTCGCTCCGTCAATCCTGCGCGGCCCAGCCAAGTAGTCGGCGTGCATCAGAAGGCGGGTGAGGAGCACGCCGAGCAGGCCATGCAGGCGGCGCTCAAGGCCTACGAGACCTGGAGCCGCACCTCCGTGGACCAGCGGGTCTCTCTGTTGTTGGGAGCTGCCGATCTCATTCGCCAGAAGAAGTTCGAGTTCTGTGCCTGGCTGACCTACGAGGTGGGCAAGAATTGGGCGGAAGCCGATGCCGACGTGGCCGAGACCATTGACTTTCTAGAGTTCTACGCGCGCGAGGCCCTGCGGTTGGCGGCGGCCACCACGCCCATCCAGTACCCCGGGGAGCGCAATGAGCTGCTCTACATTCCGCTGGGCGTGGGCGCGGTGATTCCCCCGTGGAACTTCCCGTTCGCCATCATGGCGGGGATGACGGCGGCGTCGATCGTCAGCGGCAATACCGTGATCCTGAAGCCCTCCAGCGATTCTCCGACGATTGCGGCCAAGTTCGTCGAGGTGCTGGAAGAGGCGGGCATGCCGGGCGGGGTGGTGAACTTCTGTCCGGGCTCGGGAGCGACCTTCGGCAACGCTATCGTGCAGCATCCCAAGACCCGGTTTATTGCCTTCACCGGCTCGAAGGCGGTGGGCCTGGACATTCACGAGCGCGCCGCCAAGACCCAACCCGGCCAGATCTGGATCAAGCGCACCATCTTGGAGATGGGCGGCAAGGATTCAATCCTGGTCTGCGCGGACTCCGATCTGGACGCAGCGGTGGAGGGCGTGGTGAACTCGGCGTTCGGCTTCAGCGGACAGAAGTGCTCCGCCTGTTCGCGCGCGATTGTTGAGGCTTCGATCTACGAGATCTTCGTGGAGAGAGTGCGGGAGCGCGTGGCGCAGTGGAAGGTGGGAGATCCGGCGGAGAATCCCTCGATGGGGCCGGTCATCAACAAGGCGGCGCTCGAGTCGATGCTGCAATACATTGAGACGGGCAAAAAGGAAGGCCGGCTCGTGGCCGGGGGCAAAGCCATCCAGACGCCCGACGGCGGCTTCTTCCTGGAGCCGACGGTGATTGCGGACGTAGCGCCGAATGCGGTGATCGCGCAGGAGGAGATCTTCGGACCCGTTCTGGCGATCATCAAGGTGCAGAGCTTCGAGGAAGGGCTGGCCGTTGCTAACAACACCGAGTACGGCTTGACCGGCGCACTCTACACCTCGGATCGCGGGCGGCTGGAGATTGCGCGCCGCGAGTACCACGTAGGCAATCTCTACTTCAACCGCAAGTGCACGGGAGCCATGGTGGGAGCGCATCCCTTCGGCGGCTTCAACATGAGCGGCACGGATTCGAAGGCTGGAGGTCCGGATTACTTGTATCTCTTCACGCAGGCCAAGAGCGTGGCGGAGAGGCTGACGGCGAAACCCGCTCCGACAGGAATCTAGCGAGGATGAAGGGCGACCGGGTCGCGATTTTGTGACCCGGGATGCCGGTCCTCTCCGCTTTGATCCGCTGGAACCCACCCCATCTCTCGATCTTCTTCTTTGAACCGCAAAGTGCGTTTGCTCCATCCAACGCGTGGAAGGAGCATTGATGCCGAAGATCATTCGCTTTCATCAGTTAGGCGGTCCCGAAAATTTGAAGTTTGAAGACGAGCCGACGCGCCAGCCCGGACGGGGCGAGGTGCGGCTGCGCGTGCAAGCCTCCGGGATGAACCGCGCCGAATCGATGTACTATCACGGGTTCTATCTGGAGACGCCGGAGCTTCCCTCGCGCCTGGGGTATGAGGTGGCGGGAGTCGTTGAAGCGGCTGGCGAGGGTGTGGACCCCAGTTGGGTGGGCAAGCAGGTGGCCACCGTTCCCGGCTTTTCTCAGAACCAGTACGGCACGCTCGGCGAAGAGGCCATCGTTCCCGTCAAGGTGCTCGGTGAGTATCCGCCCAATCTGACGCCAGTGCAGGCCGCCGCCATCTGGATGCAGTATGTGACGGCGTACGGCGCGCTGGTGCATTTCGGAGGGCTCAAGGCCACAGATTTCGTATCGATTCCCGCCGCGTCATCGAGTGTGGGGCTGGCGGCCATTCAGATTGTCCGGGATGCGGGAGCTACGGCGATCGCGGTGACGCGCACGTCCTCGAAGAAGGAAGAGCTGCTGGAGCTGGGCGCCCATCACGTGATTGCCAGTCAGGAAGAAGATTACGTGGCACGGATCAAAGAGATCACCGGAGGCAAGGGGGTGCGTCTCACGTTCGATCCGGTGGCCGGGCCGTTCCTGGAAAAGCTGGTGGATGCGGCTGAGCCCGGGGGCATCGTCTTCCAGTATGGGTGGCTCTCCGGCGAGCCTACACCGTTTCCTCTGATCACGGCGCTGCGCAACGGCATCAGCGTGCGCGGATATGTTCTGCACGAGATCACGCGGGAGGAGAAAACGAACGAAACCGCGAAGAAGTATGTCTATGAGCGTCTGGCGGATGGGAGATTTGTGCCGAAGATCGCGAAGACCTTTCCGTTTGCGCAAACTGTGGAGGCCTATCGCTTCCTGGAATCGAATCAACAGGTAGGGAAGGTTGTGATCACCCTTGAGTGATGAGGCTGGACTAGATGCGGACGAGTGCTTTACTCGTCCGCATCCAGTCACGCCACTGCGGAGGGCGCAGCTTGTTCCTCAGCATCGAGCTTGCTGCCAACTTCGGCAGCGGCGGCCGCGAGCACGCGGTGATGGATGGTGAACAGGGCCAGTTCCAGGCGATCGCTTACGCCGGTCTTGTCATAGATCGAGCGCAGGTAGTTTTTGATGACCTGCTCGGTGGTCTTGAGGCGGAGAGCGATCTCGCGGTTCTTGCAGCCCTGCACGATGAGGGCGACGATGCGCATCTCCTTGGGGGTGAGGCGGTCGCGAACGCGCGTGCCCACCAGATCATCATCGGACGAGTCAGAGACGACCAGCTGCGGCGGCATCCAGGTTTCCCCGTTGGCGACGCGGCGCACGCACTCGACCAGTGCTGGCCCGGTTACGCTGCGGAAGACTACGCCGCGGAATCCCTGTTGCAGGTAGATGCTGGCTGGCTCATTGTTTTCCGCGATGACGATGCCGCGGCTATTGGCCGATTCCAGAGTCTTGCGTAGCCGCGCCATGTCCGGGCGCAGCGACGCTGCAAACAGCACGATCGATCCGGGAAAAGTCGTCACGGCGTGGAGCATGCGCTCCAGATCCGCGCATTGTGCAATGATGCGCAGGTCGTCGTCGGTGGCGAGAACCTTGGCTGTGCCGGCTCTGAAAATCGCCTGCGAATCAGCAAGAATCACCTTATTCATCTTGTGTGCCTCGTAGGCCGAGCTTGCTCGCGCAGCCTGTTCTGAGTCATTTCAGCCCGCAACGTCGTACCCCAGGTGTTGCGGCTGCGCGGCGGACTTGCTTGCCCCTCTGGGCACTATCGGCAGCGGCACGGAAAACTCCGCGCCTGTCCGCATTTGCGACACATGCATTATGTATCTCTATGGTGCTCCTGGACAGTCGTTCCGTTTCGAGCCTGACCGGGGAGCCAATAAAAAATCTTGATGATCTTACTTAGAGAGTACAGGGAGATGGAAGATGGGAAAAGCAGAAACGGCCAGGGCGGGGGTTTTCTCTTCCGCTCCGGGAAGCCGGCTGCCGACCGCTGACGGGCGACCCTTAAACTAAGTACATGGCACGGCCAATCCTCCTAGCTGTCGACGACGACGTAAATGTCCTGGAAGCAGTGGTGCAAGACCTTCGCCGCCAGTACGGCGCGGAGTACCGTATCCTGCGAGCCGCCAGTGGGCAAGCCGCTCTGGATACTTTGAGCCAGCTGAAGGCGCGTCAGGAGCCGGTTGCCCTGTTGCTGAGCGATCAACGGATGCCGGGAATCACCGGGGTGGAGTTTCTGGAGCGCTCCCGCGAGGTCTATCCCGAGTGCCGGCGTGTCCTGCTGACCGCCTATGCCGATACCGAGGCTGCCATCCAGGCCATCAATACGGCGCGGATTCACTACTACCTCAACAAGCCCTGGGATCCTCCCGAGGAGAAGCTCTATCCGGTACTGAGCGACCTGCTCGACGACTGGAAGGCGGGATATCGCCCGCCGTTCGAGGGTCTGCGGGTGATCGGCCATCGCTGGTCGTTGCGCGATCACGAGGTGCGCAGCTTCCTTTCCTGCAATCACGTGCCCTACCGGTGGCTGGACATCAGCGGTGAGGATGCGCGCAAGCTGATCGAGGAGAAGCGGTTAGCCACCGATCAGCTGCCCATCATCCTGTTCCCGGACGGGCCCCCCTTGTATGCTCCCGAGGCGTCGGTCCTGGCGGAGCGGGTGGGTCTGCGAATGCAGGCGGCTCGCGACTTCTACGACCTGATCGTGGTGGGCGCCGGTCCTGCCGGGCTGGCTGCGGCTGTGTATGGAGCCAGCGAAGGGCTGCGGACCCTGGTGATTGAGCCGGAGGCCCCGGGAGGGCAGGCTGGAACGACCTCCAGGATCGAGAATTACCTGGGCTTCCCCTCGGGAATCACGGGAGCGGACATGGGGCGGCGCGCCCTGGTGCAGGCCACCCGTTTTGGCGCGGAGTTCGTCACCCAGCGGGCCACCGGCCTGCGCGTGGATGGGCAGTACCGGTTCGTGCAGATGGGCGATGGGCGCGAGGTTTCCACCCACGTCGTCCTGCTGGCGCCCGGGGTACAGTACCGCAAGCTGGATGTGCCTGGTTGCGAACGGCTTACCGGCCGGGGGGTGTACTACGGCGCGGCCTTAGTGGAAGCCGCAGCCTGCAAGGACGAGGACGTTTACGTGGTGGGCGGGGCTAACTCCGCGGGACAGGCGGCTTTGCACTTTGCCAAGTACGCCCGCACCGTGACCATGTTGGTGCGGGGTCCCGGATTAACTGCGACGATGTCGAAATATTTGATCGATGAGATCGATCGGACATCCAATGTGGTGGTGCGGCCTCACACGCAGGTGGTGGAAGCCACCGGCGAGGACCATCTTGAGGGCCTGCGGTTGCGGGGTCCCGAGGGTGAGTTCGAGGTGAAGGCAGCCTCACTTTTCGTGTTTATTGGGGCGGCACCGCGGACGGACTGGCTACCGGCTTCGATCCTGCGGGACGATAAGGGCTTTGTCCTGGCGGGTCCAGACCTGAGCACCGACGGTAAGTCGGCAGGGGGCTGGAGGGAGGCGCGACAGCCATACCTGCTTGAGACCAGCGTTCCCGGGGTGTTTGTCGCGGGCGATGTGCGGCATGGCTCGGTGAAGCGTGTGGCCTCGGCAGTAGGTGAAGGGTCGATCGCGGTGCAGTTTGTGCACCAGTATTTGGCGGGATTCTAGAAGGAGTCTGCCGAAAGAGCGAAGATGAACGAAGACGAAAAACAGATGCACGTTCAACCGGTTTCCTTTTCCCAGATCGCGGACGCGTTGCGCCGCACCCGCACCTTCGCAGAGGCCGATTTTGAGAGCCTGGCAGGCATTGAGGTGGTTGAGTCCATCACCGTTCCTGCCGACACGGTGATCGCCGAGTCCGGAGGCCCGCTTCATACCTACTGGATTGTCTTAGACGGGGAGATCAAGGCCGAGCGCATCGAGCCCGACGGCACCCGAACTCAGACCGGCATGGCCAAAGCCGGAGACGGTTTTGGCGAAGCCGCAATGCTGACCGGCAAACGATACAGTCCCTTCCTTCTCACCACGGTTCACGACTCCCGCCTGATTCGCTTCTCCGAACAACAATTTTGGGATCTGCTGGCCGCTAGCCCTCAGGCGCGAAAGGTGATCCTCGCAGACATGTCGCAGCGCCTGCATACCCACCAGGTGGAGGCTTTGCATCGCGAAAAGCTGGTCTCGCTGGGCACGCTGGCCGCGGGTCTGATGCACGAGCTGCACAATCCAGGGGCTGCCGCCAAGCGCGCCGCATCCCAGTTGCGCGAGAACCTGATGCGTCTGCAGCAAGTCAGCATGCGTCACAGCGACCGTGCCAAGACGCCGGACCAGATGGAGTGCATTCGCGGGCTGCTGCAGCACGCCCTGAAGGGCTGCCGCATCACCGCCATGAGCACGCTGGATCAGGCCGACGCGGAAGAAGCGATGGGGGAATGGTTGGCCTCATCCGGCGTAGAAAACGCATACTCGATTGCGCCAACGCTGGTGGGCATGGGATTCGATCGCGAAGAGCTGGCGTGTGCGCGGGACTACTTCGACCCGTCAGAGTTCTCCGATGTGCTCAATTGGCTTGAGGCTCTGGTGTCGAGCGCGGCTCATGTATGCGCTATCGAGGAGAGCATCTCGCGCATCTCTGACCTGGTGATGGCGGTCAAGAAGTTTGCCTACGACGACAAGTCGCAGCAGCGGGCTCTGGATGTACACGACAGCCTGCAGAGCACGCTGACGATTCTGGGGCACAAGCTGCGCATC
>CBJOJD010000055.1:0-19657 GCA_966443485.1 uncultured bacterium
AGCCTGAATGCTTGCCTGTTGTTCCGCGCGTCTGCGGCGAGGGAAGGGGTTTTCAGGAGATCTCCTGTTGCGCTGGATGCCAAGCGAACTGTGGCCAAATTCCATGACGGAAAAGCAAAGGCCCGCATCGCGAAGATGCAGGCATTTGCTGTCTTTCGAGTGAGTCGGCTTACTCGCCCGTCTCGGCCGACGCCGCCTTGGGATTGAAGCGGATCTGGTTATGCTTCTTGTAGTTGTTCGCAATGTTGCTGGCGAACAATTCGAAGGCCTCGCCGCGGCGCTGTTCCAGCATCTGATCGCGCGTCTGGTCGAAGTTCTTCTGGATCTCGTCGGCGCTGGGCTCCTGCTTCTGCAGCAGCTTGGCCACTACGCCGGTGCGGCCCGTGTTGATAGGACCGCTGATCGCGCCCACCGTCAGATCGAACAGCTGCGGAGCCACCTGGCCCACCTGCCCGACCTCTGGAACCTGGCCGTTCTGGCCCACCAGATCGCTGGTCTTCACGCTGGCGCCCACTTCCTTCGCCGCCTTGGCCAGATCATTGCTTGCCTTGGCCTTGTCGTCCAGCTCCTTGGTCTTCTGGGTGAGCAGCCCCGGCAATTGCTGATCGCGGAAGTCATCCAACACGTGGCTCTTCCAATCGGCAAAGGTCGGCGCGTGCGCCGGGCTGATCCCCGTGACCTGGAAGATCGCGAAGCCCTCGCCCGTCTGTGCGTACTGCGGAGCCGCTCCCTGCTTTGCCTGGAAAGCCTTCGACACAATTTGCGATCCATCGGGAAGCGCGGAGATCACGCCATTCGCACCCACCGGAGGAGCCGTGACCACCTCCAGATGATGCGCTGCAGCAGTGGCCTGTAGGCCCTTCTTGCCCGCTTCGTCGCTCAGCTGGCGTGCGTAGTTCTCCTCCGCCTGCGAGATCAGCTGGCGGCTCAACGTCGCCTTGATCGTGTCCGCTACCTCGGCCAGGCTCTGGCTGTGAGCGGCCTGGCGCTCTTCCACCTGCACCACGTGATAGCCGAACTGCGACTTCACTACCTGAATGTCGCCGATCTTCTGGTTGAAGATGGCATTGTCGAACTCCGGCACCATGCGTCCATGCTGCGCAAAGCCCAGCTCGCCGCCGGAGTCCTTGCTGCCCGGATCGTCAGAATCCTTCTTCGCGATGTCCGTCCAGCTCGCGCCCTTGCGCAGCTGGTTGGCAATGTCCTCTGCCTTGGCCTTCGCGGCAGCGTCGGTCTTGGCGTCGGCATTAGGAGCTACCTTCACCAGGATGTGACGCGAACGAGCCTGCTCTGGAACCTGGTAGTCCGACTGGTGCTGGTTGTAATATGCCTGAATTTCCTGCTGCGAAGGCTGCGGAATGCCCCCGGGAATCTGGTTGGGCGTGAACGCGAAATAGGTGATGGTGCGCTGTTCCGGCACCGCATTCGCATAGCGCCCCGCGTTCTTCTGGAAGAAGGCCTGCAACTCCGTATCCGACGGGTTGATGGTCTTGCGCAGATCGTCCGACGAGATCACCGCATAGTCGAACTTGATCTTGATGTTCTCCTTGCGATAGTTCTCACGGACCTCCTTGTCGCTCACCGAAACGGGAGCGGTGATCATGGCCTGCAGCCGCTGCAGGATGATCTGCTTCTTGATGTTCTCCTCAAAATCGGCCACCGACATGTTCAGCCGGTTGTTGACCAGCGCTGTGTACTGCTCCTGGCCAATGAACTTGCCGTTGGGGAAGAGCGTCTCGCCCGTGGGACCGTTATGCAGGTAGGTCGAGACATCCTGATCGGTCGCGGTGATGCCCAGCCGCTCCGCCTCGGTCAGCATGATCTGCTGCTGCACCAGCTGCTGTCCCACCTGCTGGGTGAAGAAGTTCATGATCATCGGATTGTCCGCGTACTGCGGGCTCCGCTGCATCACCTGCTGGCGCGCCACCTGGCGCACACGCTGCAGGCTCACCACGTCTCCTGAGGAGAGATAGCGGCTGTACCAGTGCGGGTACACCACCGCGTAAGTGTCAGGAGCGGCTGCGCCGCCACTCATCAGGCCGGGGATCAGGTAAACAACCATGCCGACCGATGCGGCCGCAATGATCACGACATAGATCGCCTTGGCGAGTCGGGTGTCTTGCTGCAGGAAACGAATCATGGGTGGGTGTTCTACTCTCTACGCGGGCAGCGCCGAGCCGCCCGGCTCACAAAAAAGCCAGTAGGCGGACTTCTCTCGCTCGACGCGATTCTCTGACATTATAAGGCAGTCCAAGGACAAAGAGAGCGGCCAGGGGGATGGCCAGGTTTGTAGGTAGATGCTGGATTCTTCCGGCTGATCTCGCACACCTGCCAGAGCACCACCCACAACGCATCCGGCATCCTTGCGGATGCCCGAGTGACTGCAATTCCGAACCTCAATCTCTGGTTCGCTCTCCTGTTTCTGTTTCGTCTTACCGCCAGTAATAGAAGCCATTCACCATGTAATACGGGCGGTAGTACACCGGCGGATAAGGGTAATACGGGGGCGGATACCCACCATATCCATAGGCGCGGCGTTGGTAGAGCTGTGGACCGCCTGGGTACAGGCCTTGCGCCAGCCGGTTTGCTTCCTCCTGGCTTACCGGGTCGACCGTCAGCGGTGCGGCCAGATGGAAGGTAACCAGAGCCTCTGCCGGGATCCAGGCATGCGGGTTGCTGGCCGCCGAAGCCGCCGTACCCACCGTGCCGCCTGCCGCTGCGCCGATGGCTGCTCCACCGCCACCGCCGGCAGCCCCGCCGATGATTGCGCCCAGGAGCGCCCCGCCGATTACATTCCCCGCGGTATGCGCGGCTTTGTTGGGACCCTTCACCCTGAACTCATCGCTGGTCAGGGGATAGTTTCTGCCGCCCAAGTCCAGCGAAGTGAGCTGCAAAGCCAGCTCAGGCGAGCCTCCGAACTCCCCGGCACTCTTCGCGCCAGTGACCACGCCGTGCACGGTGGCTCCGCGCGGAATGGCCAGGTACCCGTTCACCGTCACATCGCGAATGACAGTAAAGTCCAGCGGCGTGCCGGGCTTAGCCCTCTTGCTATCCAGAGATTCGTTGGTTCTGGCCTGCAGAACCATGCCCGAGGCGATGGTGACCGGCGTTCTAGGTACGGTGTACCGGGGTGCCGGAGGAGCATAAGGCTGCC
Source organism: uncultured bacterium (assembly GCA_966443485.1). Lineage (GTDB taxonomy): Bacteria > Acidobacteriota > Terriglobia > Terriglobales > Acidobacteriaceae > Telmatobacter. The sequence continues at coordinate 3,155 of CBJOJD010000055.1, forward strand.
GCGGATACCCAGGCGGCGGAGGCGGGTAGCCCTGGCCGTAGGAGGGGGGAGGGGGTGGAGGATAAGCCCCCGCCTGCTGCTGTCCCCGGCCGTAGCCCGGCTGCTGCTGTCCCTGGCCGTAGCCAGGTTGTTGCTGTCCCTGGCCGTAGGCGGGCTGCTGGGGCTGTTGGGGTGCATTGTCGCCGTATTGCGGCTGTTGCTGATCGCCCTGCGGCGCCTGCGGCTGCGGGGCTGGATTGGGCTGCTGCGGCTCCGCCTGCGAGCTTTCCTGAGCCGGCTGCGTCTCGTCGATCGGCGGTACACTCGCTACATCCGCGGGCGCATTGGCGTTCTCATCCTGGGCTGGATTGCCCACCTTCAGGTTGTTTTTTACCCCGGCTACTCCGTCGACCTTCTTCACAATCGACTCCGCCAGCTGCCGGTCTGCATCGCTGGCTACAGTGCCCGACAGCGTGACCTGTCCCTGAATGGTCGCGGCGGTAATCAGATCGTTCTTCAATGCCTCGGAGGCATCCAGAGCCTGTACGACGTCCATCTCGATCTTGCCGTCGGTGCGCTGGCCATTGGCCGGTGCCGCAGAATTGTCCTGGGCATACAAAACGGCGCCCGAGAGCGCCAAGGTGGCTGCAACCGCCAGAGCCCGATGCCGGAGTCTGTTCAGCAGTAGCGTGTTCATTCTTTTTGGTCTCCTCCCGCGAGGGGGCTGCTGCGTGTTCAATCACTTAGACGGAGAATCCGCAACAGCCGTCATATCTGTTAACCCGAGAGAACAGCAAAAGTTCCGGGGAGGTAGATCCGGATCGTCGGTCCAGCTTTTCGAGAAGGAGATGCTCCTCGGGCAGGTGGATTGGGCGCCGAGCCCCCTTCACCCCTCAGAAATCCCCGCGGACCCTACTGGAGGTTGTGGTTCTGCCGCTGTACGAGCGCCTCGTCGTCGGGGAGGAAGATCTGGAACACCGTGCCCGAACTGCTGTTCTCGGCGCTGGCTCGGCTGCGCACCCGGATGAAGCCGTGGTGCTTGGCAATGATCTCCTGGCTCACCCACAGACCTAGCCCCGTGCCGGTATCGTCTTTGGTCGTGAAGAACGCCTCAAACATGCGCTCCTGCACGTCGCGCGACATCCCCGATCCTGAGTCCGCCACGGTAAAGCGCACTCCCTTTCGCTCCGCGCACTTCCAGTCCCGCGAGGTGCGAGCCCGCACGATCAGCGAACCGCCGTCACTGATGGCATCAACGGCATTGCCCACCAGATTGGCGATGACCTGCCGGATCTCTCCCGAGTAGCAGAACAACGTCATCTCCGGATCGAAGTCTCTCTCCACGCGAATGTCCAGCGTGGTCAAGCGGCTCTTGTAGAGGTCAAGTACTGAATCGATGAGCTCCGTCATGGTGGCCCGTGCCGGCAGTGTGGATTGCCGGTAGAAACGCAGCGTCTGCTGTGCAATCTCTGTGATCCGGCGCGCCTCGTGCTCGGCCATCGACACATAATGCAGAGCCTGCTGGTTCAACCCGCTGAAGTTGCGCAACAAGAACAGCAGGTTGGTCAGCGCCTCGAGGGGATTGTTGATCTCGTGCGCAATCGAGGCCGCCAGCCGGCCCGTCGCCGCCAGCTTCTCGGTCTTGCGGAGCGCTTCCTCTGCGCGGACTCGCTCGCTCACATCGCGAACGATGACCCCCGCCCAGCGTACCTGCTCCGGCCCAGTGCGCACCGGATACACGCTTACCGCCCACGTCCACATGTCTTTGGAGTCTGGTGTGCGCCCCTGCAGCTCCAGCTCGCTCTCGGGGATACCGGTGGCAAATACCCGCCGCAGGGCCTCGTCCAGCACGTCGGCGATCTCCTCGGGCATCAGTTCCGGAAGAGTCTTGCCCAAGTGGCGGCTCAGCGGCGCACCGGCGAGATCGGCATACACCTGGTTCACCCGTACGCAGCGCAGATGACGATCGAAGAAGGCCAGACCCACGGGGGCATTGGCCAGCATGGAATCGAGCAGGGAAAGGGTGTCATTCAACCCCGAGCGCTGCTCATCCAACGAAGCAACCATCCGGTTGAATGCCTCGATCAAATCTCCAAACTCATTGTCGACGGTCAGCGGCAAAGGAAAGATCGCGCTGTTCTCCGGCATCGACATCAAGGCCCGGGTTCCGCCGTGAAGCACCGCCATCGGCTTCGAAATCAAGCGGGCAATCAGCCACACCAGCACCGAGGAGGCAAGAATCCACACCACACCAAAGATCAGAGTCGCGCGTAGGGCGTCGCTGAGCTGCGCATCATCCCAATTCGGAGCGGTTTCGATCCAGGCATACCCGCGCAGGCTGTCGCCCAGATAAATGGGCTTCACCCCTTCCCAACGATGGCTTCCGAAGGAGAAAACCAGCGGCTCGTGGTTTGTGATGCGGCTGATCTCCCCCATCTCGGCCGGATCGAGCGGATGTTGTGCTGGATCGCCGGCGCTCACGAAGAGCACCTTGCCGGAGGGATCGGTGATCTTGGCGCGCAGCACGCTCGGGGCATCGCCCATCATGCGCACGGAAACGATGGCCCAGTCCGGCTCTTGCCGGGACAAAGCCTCTTCCGCCTGCAGCGCCAGCGAACTCGATTGGTGGGAGAGCCGCAGGCGCATGCGAACCCGCATATCGCGCTGCTGAAAATGTGCCATGAGCAGCGCAAAGAGCACCACCGACAACACTTCCAGCAGCACGAGGCCCACGAGCATCTGCCAACGTATCGACCGCGGCCACCAGCGCATCAAAACAAACCTCAAAACCTTTCAAATAGAAATTCAGGCGCTACTCGAGCAGACGAAACCAAAGCGCCGCGGGACCCTGCACGACGTGCGAAGCTCCAGGGCGGCAGTGCGGTTTGAACTTCTCAAGATGCGCCGAATACGTGCCGGAAACTTGCCGGAACGCCGGTGTTGCTAACGAGCCAAGGCTTTTGCGATCTGTTTGCCGTGAAACCGGCCATTCTCAATAAAAATTTCATTGGTGCGAGACCCTGCCACAATTACCCCTGCCAAATATATCCCGGGCACATTGCTCTCCAGCGTGTCTGGATTGCACACCGGAAGCCGATCAGCGCCCTCAAAGCGAACGCCCATGCCCTCCAGAAAATCGAAGTCGGGCCGGTATCCGGTCAGGGCAAATACAAAATGGTTGGGGAGAATCTCTCGCCCGCCGGGAGTTTCAATCAATACCGTATCTGGCGTGATCTCAACAACTCGGGAGTGAAAGAAAGCACGAATTTCGCCGTTCTTTATTCTGTTTTCAATATCAGGCTTTATCCAATATTTCACGTGGCGATGAATCTCGCCATGCCGATGTACCAAAGTAACCCGCGCGCCGTGCCGCCACAGTTCCAAAGCGGCAATCGCTGCCGAGTTCTTGCCCCCGATCACCACCACGTCCGTCCCGAAGTACGGGTGCGGATCGTCATAGTAATGATGAACTTTGCTCAAATCCTCGCCCGGGATGTTCAGGTAATTGGGCAGGTCGTAGTACCCGGTGGCGACGATCAGCTTGCGCGCGGCTAGCACGCTGCTCCGGCCGAAGCGGTCCGTCATCTGCACCGAAAAGTTCTCGTCCTGACCCTCCACCCGGTCCACTCTCTGGTATTGGCGCACGTCCAGCTTGTAATGCGCGGCCACCTGGCGGTAGTACTCCAAAGCCTCATTGCGGCTAGGCTTTGCATTGGGGCTGGGGAAGGGAATGTCGCCGATCTCCAGCAACTCCGAGGTGGTGAAAAATGTCATGTGCGAGGGGTAGTGGAAGAGGGAATTGCAGACACACCCCTTGTCCACCAACACGGTACGCAATCCCGACCGCTGCGCCTCAATGGCACAGGACAAGCCCGTCGGCCCCGCTCCGATCACCAGCACGTCGAACCGGCTTTGCGCGCCGGGAGCTTCTGCTGATAAAGCCATGGTGGCCGGGCGAATATCCGGAACAGAATCGAGCGGGTAATCGGTCATACCCTTCCAGAATAGGACATGCGGGGTACCCTCTCCGTCGGGTACCAGTTACGTGGACTCCTGGGTAGCTCGTGCCGCAGCCGGCTCCGCGGTCTCCAGCACCGCCTTGAGGGGAGCTTTCCGCGCGCCCATCCGCGTAATCAGGAGCACGCTCACCAGGACGCAGGCCGTTCCCAGCACCGTCCTGGCTCCAATCTCCTCTCCGCCCAGGAAGTAGCCCACCAGAACCGCAACCACGGGATTGACATAGGCATACGTCCCCACCTTGGTAGGCGACTCATGATGCAGCAGCCAGAGATAGGCCGTGAACCCCACGATGGAGCCCGCCACAATCAGATACGCCAGCGCGATCCATGCCTTGCCGGAGATGGCAGCAGGCCGGAAGCCGTTGAACTCCCCCAAACTAGCCGAGATCGCCACCAGCAGGACCCCGCCGGCCAGCATCTGCGCTGCCGAACTCATCACCTTGGATTGAGGAAGGGGAAGCGTCCGATTCAGAATCGACGCAATGGCCCAGCTGAACGCGGCCAACAGAAGGGCTATGGCACTCAGCGGGTCAACTGACGCTCCGCCCAGGTGGAAGGAGCGGCTGACCAGGACGGCAACCCCGGCAATTCCAATCAGCAGCGCGACCGAGAGCCGCAACGTAAGCCGCTGAGTCCGCAGAAAGATGATCTCGGCCAGCGCCATAAACGCGGGAATGGTGGCCAGTACCACGGCCGCCAGTCCCGAAGCCACCCGCTGCTCCACCCAGAACAAGATTCCGTAGTCGCACACGAAGATCAGAAATCCCAGGAAGGCCACCGACGCCCACTGGCGCGCAGTCGGAACGGGTGCCCTGCGTGCGATCATCCAAGCAAAGAGGACTGCTCCGGAGGTCAGAAACCGGAAAGCGGCAAACAGGAGAGGCGGAATCTCGTGTACGCCCACGCGTATGGCATAAAACGTCGATCCCCAGACAAAGTAGATGATGGCGAATGCCAGCAGCGTAAGAACCGTATGGCGACGGGATGGGGTCTCCAAAAGCACGCTCCTGGCTTGCACTCTATCAGTTTCCCCGACCCGGGCAGAGAGCGAACAGCATGAGAAAGCAGGCCCGGCGCACGCTCTTCACCATCGGTCACTCGACTCACCCCATGGAGGAGTTTCTGGAGCTGCTCAAGGTGCATCAGATCGAGCAGATCGTCGACGTGCGCTCCATTCCCAAGTCCCGCCACACTCCGCAATTCAATCTGGATGTTTTTCCGGCCTCCTTGCAGCAAGCGGGTATCGATTACGTGCACCTCGCAAAACTAGGCGGACGCCGCTACAGCCGCAAAGGCTCCCTCAACACCGGCTGGCGCAACGCCTCCTTTCGCGGTTACGCAGACTACATGGCCAAGCCGGAATTCGCCGAAGGCCTTGAGGAACTGATTGCGATTGCCCGATCTCGCCGCGCCGCCATCATGTGCGCGGAGGCCGTTCCCTGGCGCTGTCATCGCTCCATGATCGGCGACGCCATGACCGTGAAAGGCTGGACCGTGCTCGACATCATCAGCCACCACGCCCCCGCCGAGCACAAACTCACGCCCTTTCTGCGCGTCGTCGACGGCCAGCTAACGTATCCCGCCCCAGAGGAGGCCTGAATGCAGCAAGGGCGCCCGCCGAAGCGAACGCCCTTGCGGTTCTCCGGTGCATCGATCAGCAAGTGCCGCTGTGCAGGTCTGGCCCCGTCTGTTTCTCTTGGAGTGCCGCCTGTGCAGCCGCCAGCCGTGCCGTCAATATCCGGAAAGGCGAGCAGGAAACATAGTTCAGGCCGATCTTGTGGCAGAACTTGACGGACTCTGGATCGCCGCCGTGTTCGCCGCAGATGCCCACCTTCAGGGTTGGCCGCGTGTTGCGTCCCTTGGCCGTGGCCATCTTCACCAGGCAGCCCACGCCCGCCTGGTCGAGCGTGGCAAAGGGATCCTGCTTGAAGATGCCTGCCTTGAGATACGCGGGCAGGAAGTGGTTGATGTCGTCGCGCGAGATGCCGAACGTGGTCTGAGTCAGATCATTCGTGCCAAAGGAGAAGAACTCTGCCTCTTCGGCAATTTGATCGGCGGTCAGGGCCGCGCGCGGCAGCTCGATCATGGTGCCCACCATGTAGTCCACCGCGGTGTGCTTTTCCTTGAAGACCTGCTCAGCGATGCGGCGAATGATGGCCGCCTGGTTGCGCATCTCCTCAATGGACCCGATCAGCGGCACCATGATCTCGAGATGCGGCTCGCCGCCATGGCTCTTCACGTTGACAGCCGCTTCGAAGATGGCGCGCGCTTGCATCTCCGTGATCTCTGGGAAGGCGATGCCGAGGCGGCAGCCGCGCAGTCCTAGCATGGGGTTGATCTCGTGCAGCTCCTGCACCCGCGCCAGCAACACGCGCAGCTCCTTCAGCTTGGGCGAACGCGGCTTCGTGTCCTCCAGGTGCTGAATCTCGACCAGCAGCTCTTCCCGCTGCGGCAGGAACTCGTGCAGCGGAGGATCCAGCAGACGGATGGTGACGGGCAGCGACTCCATCGCCTTGAACAGACCTACAAAGTCTGCCCGCTGCATGGGCAGCAGCTTCTTGAGCGCTTCCCGCCGCTCCTGCTCCGTGTTGGCCAGGATCATGGCGCGCACGTGCTCGATGCGGCCTTCGGCAAAGAACATGTGCTCGGTGCGGCAGAGCCCGATGCCCTCAGCGCCGAACAGGCGAGCCTGCTTGGCATCCCGCGGAACATCGGCATTGGCGCGGATGCGCAGCCTGCGGATGGGATCGGCCCAGCTCATGAAGCGGACCAGATCCGCATCGTCGGGACGCGCCGGAATGGTCTTCAGCTTGCCCTCGATCACGCGGCCGGTGGTGCCGTCCAGCGAGATCCAGTCGCCCTGCTTGAAGGTCTTGCCCTTCACGCGCAGTTCCTTGCGGTTTTCATCCACGGTGCATTCGCCCGCTCCCGCCACGCAGCACTTGCCCATGCCGCGCGTCACCACTGCGGCGTGCGACGTCATGCCGCCCCGCGAGGTGAGAATGCCGGCTGCTACTTCCATGCCGCCGATGTCCTCCGGCGTCGTCTCGCCGCGCACCAGGATGATGGAGTGATAGTCGCCTTTGTGGTGATGCTTCACCGCATCTTCGGCCGTGAATACGATCTGTCCCACCGCCGCGCCTGGCGAAGCAGGCAAGCCCGTGGCCAGCACCTCAATCTTGGCGCCCTTCTCCTCGAGACGCGGCACCAGGAAGTCGTAAAGCTGGTTGGGCTCCACGCGGAAGATGGCCTCCTCCTGCGTGATCAGGCCCTCGCGCACCATGTCGATCGCGATGCGTACGGCCGCCAGGCCAGTGCGCTTGCCATTGCGGGTCTGCAGCATGTAGAGCTTGCCATCCTGGATGGTGAACTCAAAATCCTGCATGTCGCGATAGTGCTTCTCCATCTTCCAGGTGATGGCGCGCAGCTGGTCATACACCTTGGGCATGGTCTTTTCGAGCTCGCTGATGGGCATGGGCGTGCGCACGCCGCTCACCACGTCTTCGCCCTGCGCGTTCATCAGGTACTCGCCAAAGAACTGGCGCTCGCCTGTAGCCGGATTGCGGGTGAAGCCCACCCCGGTTCCGGAGTTCTCGCCCAGGTTGCCGAAGACCATGGCCTGCACGTTCACCGCCGTGCCCAGCCAGTCGTCGATGTGATTGATGCGGCGATAGGTCTTGGCGCGCTCGTTATTCCAGCTGCGGAACACGGCATCCCGCGCCGCGATCAGCTGATCGATGGGATTCTGCGGGAAGTCTTTCCCGGTCTCCCGCTTCACCAGCTTCTTGTATTCGGCGATGATGTCCTTCAGAGCCTGCGGCTGCAGCTCGTAGTCGAACGTGCAGTGCTCGCGCTCCTTGAAGCTGTCGAAGATGTGTTCGAACTTCTTCTTGGGGATATCGAGGACTACGTCGCCGAACATCTGGATAAGACGCCGATAAGAGTCGTACGCGAAACGAGGATTGTTGCTGCGCTTGGCCAGCGCTTCCACCGCCGTGTCATTCAGGCCCAGGTTCAAGATGGTGTCCATCATGCCGGGCATCGAGAACTTCGCGCCCGAGCGCACCGATACCAGCAGGGGATTGTCGCCCGCCCCCAGCTTCTGTCCCTGCAGCCGCTCCAGGCGCTCCAGCGCGGCGTGCATCTCTTCATCCATCGAGTGGTTGAGCTGCCCGCGCATGTACTCGCGGCAGGCTTCGGTCTGGATCGTGAATCCAGGAGGCACGGGAAGTCCGGCATTGGTCATCTCCGCCAATCCCGAGCCCTTACCGCCCAGGGTGTCCTTCATGCGGCCGTTGCCATCGGCTGATCCGCCGCCGAAGAAGTACACGTACTTGGTTTCAGTGGTTGACGTCGTGCCCGCTTTAGCGAGCGGCTGTTCCATTACGCCCTGCGTCATGGGATGAAACCCTCCGTACGAAGATTCCGCAGCGCGCGTACCTATGAGTAGGTGGCGGGCAGGAGGCTCAGCTTGCAACAGGGGCACGACGGAAAGTCTGAGCGCGTGCGGGTCATCCAGTCATCGCGGTTGCGCACCGCGGCAGTGCATGATTCGCCCCTACCAATAGTCGCGTGCGCACTACGTTGCCTGTGCCCGGCATCACAGACGATTTGCTTGCCAAAGGTTTCTCTTCGTACTCTTGGGTGGGAATTTTCGCAGTTTGAGACGATTCGCCTACATCAAGCCCCAATTTCCCGCATTCCTTCCATCCCTAAGCTGCGCTCATCGCAAAACGTGAGTCGGATTGCGATGTGTACACCGCATCGTGAGACATCAAGATCGGCTCCAGTCCCACCAGCGTCAGAATCTCTCGCACGTGCGCGGTTACGTTGCACACTGCAAAGACCCTGCCCGCATCTCGCGCGCAGCCATACAGCCGGATCAGCGCCGCGATACCCGCCGCATCGATGCGCTCCACATCGCGCAGATCCACTGTCACGTTCTTCTCCCGCACCAATGGCGCCACGCAGTCAATCAGCGGTTGCTCGTTACCACGGACCAACTCCGTCATGTCGTTTGGGGCAACGACCACGGAATCTCGTTCTTGCTGCAGGATGATATACATGACCAACCTCCTCGGCTTACTCGTCTCCTGAATTGCTCAATCTCCCCTCCGCGAACTGCGCCGCGGAACAGACCTGCAACTCGGAATATTCAGCGGCCTTCTTGCGCACTCTCATTCCCACGTGCGACGGCCGCGCTGCCCTTTACTTTGCACCTGAGCTGCCAAAGATCGGCGCAGCGAATATGCTCAGAACAGGGGAGATAACCGCGACCGGTACGTTTCCCCTATGAACACCGCATGTCCGTTTCTGCCTCGGTTGTCCGCAAACGAACATGCTGGGTAGAAATACGCAGAGGAGAGGATCGACGTTCCATGGATTCGCACATTCCCGATCCCGCTCCTCATCCGATTTTGCGCCGCGAGGAGATCCGCGCCCTCGCCGTTAACTGTGGATTCACAGAAGCCGGTCTCGTGCCTCTGCCGCACACCAATGAAGCTCGCGACGCCCAGCGCTTCGGAGAGTGGATCCACCAGGGCCGCAGCGGATCCATGCAATATCTCACCCGCGTCAATGAAGCAGGCGAATTGGTTCGTTCTCGTCCCGCTGTGCCGTTTCCCTGGGCTCGCTCGGCCATCGTGTGCGTTGCCAGCTATCACAGTGCGCAGCCCAAATCCACTGACCCCGCTCCCCGCGATGCCGGCTGGATCGCTCGCTATGCCTGGTCCAGCCGCGTTCACTTAGACGGCGTCCTTCGTCCCAGCGATTACCACAAAGTTCTGCTGAAGCGCCTCAAGAAGATGGATGAGCTTCTGCACGATCGCTACGGCGCCTTCGAGTCGCGCGCCTACGTCGACACCGGTCCGGTGGTTGAGCGCTCCCTGGCCACCGCCGCGGGCCTTGGATGGATCGCCAAGAATACTTGCCTGATTCACCCCAAGCTGGGCTCCTACTTCTTTCTCGGTGTGCTCATCACGGAGCTCGATGCCGAACCGCTGCGTCCGCAGCTAACCGTTCCGAATCGCTGCGGAAGCTGCACACGCTGTCTTGACGCCTGCCCCACCCAAGCCTTGATTGCGCCCCACCAGATGGACGCGACCAAGTGCATCTCCTACCTCACCATCGAACACCGCGGCCCACTCGCGCCGGAGTTGATGGAGAACATGGGACGCCAGATCTTCGGCTGCGATATCTGCCAGGACGTGTGTCCTTGGAACCGCAAGGCTCCTCTGGCCTCCGACGAAGAACTGCAGCCGCGCCCCGAGCTCGTGAACCCCGCGCTCGAAGCGCTTGCCGCGCTGGACGAGAAAGCCTTCGAGCAGAAATTCAACGGCTCGCCCATTCGACGCGCAGGTTTCCTGGGCCTCCGGCGCAATCTGGCCGTGGCCATGGGCAACAGTGGAGAAGCACGCTTCGTCGAGCAGCTGCGCACCTGGGCGCAGGCCACCGACGACGGACTGCGATCCGCCGCAACCTGGGCCTTGCAGAAGTTAGCTAGGAGGGGAAAATCAGCGGGGAAGCACTGAGAAAGCAACGCGAAGCATGCGGCCCTCTACATTGGAAGGCCGCTGCAAAATCGAAACTAGGAGGCGCGAAGGACGTTGGCCGCGCTCAGGCCCTTGGGGCCCTGCTGGCACTCGAATTCAACGGCTTCCCCTTCGTTGAGGGTCTTGTAGCCCTTCTCCTGAATCGCGGAGAAGTGGACGAACACATCCTCGCCCGTCGAGCGCTGGATGAATCCGTAGCCTTTGGCGCCGTTGAACCACTTCACTATACCCTGTTCCTTCATGCTGGTTCTCCTCTGTATTGGTAGGCACAGCTTTATGGCCGGCCCGGGTCCGTGGTATGCAAATTCGCTTGAGCGAGGGCTTGCAAGGGGATCCGCGCCGGGGACGGCATCTAGAACAAAAACCTACCAGCGGCGCGCCGTGCTCAAGTTATGGCAGGAAATTGCGGCGGATGCAAGCGGAAAATGAACTTCTGTTCACATCGAAACGTGGCAATCCGAGCACCTCATCCACCTGCGGTTTATCCTGAAAGAAATCTTCTACGCGCGGACGGGCGCTGCGGCGCCGCATCTCCAAGCTAATTCCAAGTAGTGTCTCGAAGGTGTCGCCTGTGGCGAATGTCTCAAATACCGGTACCGTCCGCGGAGAGGAAGCGCCGGAGTGCGCGGTGAACCCGGCTGCCCCTTCCTCTACTGCCGCAACTGCTGCCTCAGGTTCCGTTCCACCCACCGACTCCAAGTGGTATCGCTGGCGCCAGGATGGCACCGCGCTGCTCAAATACCTGCTCGACAGTGAAGTGCACACCTTCGCCTTCAGCGTAGCTGCCAACGCCATCCTCTCTTTCATCCCTTTTGTGGTCCTGCTCTACACGCTGGCCCTGTCCGTGTTCCATTCGCAGTCCATGGCCGACGTAGTTACGGATATGGTGAATTACTACCTGCCTTCCGTTACAAAAACTCCCAATTGGGTGGCGATCAACATCGAGCTGGCCGCACAGGCCTCTACCCGCCATGGCGTACAGGCCTTCTCTCTGATCATGATTCTGATCTCTTGTACGGGGATCTTCCTGCCTCTCGAAGTCGCGCTCAATCAGGCCTGGGGAGTGGCCAAGAGCCGCAATTACCTCGTCAACCAGGTGGTGGCCTTCGGTCTCGCCACGCTCATGGTCATCTTTGGCATGGTGAGCATTGCGCTCAGCGCAGGACAGCGCGTGATTCTGTCCTTCCTGCTCTTCCATCACATTGATAACTGGTTCTATCGCGGCATCGGCGACGTTTGGCTGGCCCTGTGCTCCGGCGCGGCGTGCATCCTGTTCTTCTTCGCCATCTACTGGCTGCTGCCCAACTGCAAGGTGCCGCCCCGTCCCGTGCTGCGGGCCTCCATCGTAACCGGACTGATCTGGCTGGGCTCGCGGTCCATCTTCGTCCTGGTGCTGCCCCATCTGGACTTGAAGTCCATCTACGGGCCATTCAGCGTCTCGGTAGGCCTGCTGCTCTGGTCGTATATCTCCGGACTGATCCTCTTCGCCGGCGCGCAGTTCAGCGTGGCCCGGCTAGGCAATCACGCAACGCACAGGCACTAGCCGCCCGCGCCCACCAGATGATCAGCGGCTGCTACTCCGTGGCTCCCGCTTGACGCTGTCATCCTTCCGCTTGGCACTGACATCCGCTTGGCACTGTCATCCTGAGCGAAGCGCAGCGAAGTCGAAGGACCTGCGGTTGTATTTCAGCCGTTTTGCAATTCCATCCGCGAACGCCCGGGCCGCGCGTCTCAGCTCGTATCGCACCCGCGTTCGGCCCCGGTCCTACGGCACCTTGAACGCCTTCACCACAATCGCATTCGGCTCGCGTCCTGCGGACAGCATGGTAAACAGCGAGCGCGTCGATGTGCGCACCACCGCTACATCGCCCGAGCGTGAGTCCACCACAAACAGCAGATGCCCCGCCGCAGAGAACGCCATCGCCACCGGCCCATCTCCCACATGAATCGATGGGTTGGTGTTCGACGCGCTGATGCGCTTGCCATCCTCGATGGAATACATCGCCACCTCCTGCGAGCGCAGGTTGGCAACGTACAGCACCGCGTTGTCGCGCGACGCCAGCCCGAACACCGGATCGTCCCCCATCAAATAGGCGCCACCCACATCATTGGTGGTCGTCGAAATCTCCGAGATGGAGTTGGACTGCGAGTTGCTCACGAAGATCTCGCCACCATCCGGCTTCAGCGCCAGATGCACCGGTCCTCGACCCACATCCAAGAATGCTTCCAGCCGATCGGCCAGCGCAGGATGCGCATCCAGCTTCTGCAGTCCAATCGACATCACCTGATGCCCGCCCGAGCACGCCACAAAGGCCTTCGATGAGTCGGGCAAGATCACCGCATCCGATGCTCCGGGGCAGTCGCCAAAGATAGCGCGCACTCGCCGCGTTGCAGGATCGATCAGGCTCACAGAATTGCCGCGGCGATTCGGTACCACCACGGTCTTATCATCCGGCGTCACGCGCGCCTCGACCGGCTCCTCCCCGACGCCGATCTGCGCCACTTCGCGCCGCGTTTGCAGATCGATCACCGATACCGCATTCGACCCGGCGTTGGGAACATACGCCAGCCGCCCGGTTCCGTCGACCCCGATCGACAACGGCTGTTTATGCAGCGGGATGGTCGCTGCCACAGTATTGTTCTCGGCGTTCAATACCGCCAGCGAACCCTGGCCCCCCGGAGCTCCGCTGTTCACAACGTAGATCTCGTTACGCGTGGGGCTGGCCGCAAGGGCCACGGGACGAATCCCCACCGGCAGCTCACGGTCGAGCCGCACGTTGGCTACGTCCAGCACCGTGACCGTGTTGCTTCCGCCGTTGGTGACGTAGGCGTATTCGCGATAGTTGGCGGCGTACTGCGGAAAATCATGGCGCTTGCAGCCGGCGACTGAAACCACCGTCGCCAGCAGGATAAGAGACGCCCTGCAAAGAGTCGCGCTGTGCTTACTTGACTCGGACGTCATGGACCTCAGCCGTCATGGATTCCACCCGAATTCCGCGCGGTAAGGAGCGCTGCACTACTGGAGCGATCTGCTCGATCTCGTTCATCATCTGCTCGAACTGCTCGGGGTAGATCGACTGCGGCCCGTCGGAGAGTGCCTTCTCCGGCTGGTGATGCACTTCCACCAGCACGCCGTCGGCACCGACAGCAATGGCCGCGCGCGCCATGGGCAGCACCTTATCCCGCTTGCCCGTACCGTGGCTGGGATCCACCAGGATAGGCAAGTGGCTCAGCTTCTGTACCGCGGGAACAATGCTCAGGTCCAGCGTGTTCCGGGTGTGGTCCGCGAAGGTCCGCACTCCGCGTTCGCACAAGATGACCTCGTAGTTGCCCTCGCTCATGATGTACTCGGCGGCCATCAGAAACTCATCCAGCGTGGCGCTCATGCCGCGCTTCAACAGCACCGGCTTGCGCAGCCGCCCCGCATGCTTCAGCAGCGAGAAGTTCTGCATGTTGCGCGCGCCGATCTGAATGACGTCTGCCCACTCCGCCACCAGTTCCAGCGTCTCGTTATCGATGGCCTCGGTGATGATCCGCAATCCAAACGTGTCGCGGATCTCGGCCATGATCTTCAGCGCTTCGATGCCCAGGCCCTGGAAGGCATAGGGCGAGGTGCGCGGCTTGTAGGCTCCGCCGCGAAAGAACTGCGCTCCCGCTGCCGCCACCTTCTCCGCAATGGTGAACGCCTGCTCCCGGCTCTCAATCGAGCATGGTCCAGCCACCACTGCCAGATTGCGGCCGCCAATGGCTGCGTCTGTGCCCGGGAAGCGGATAATCGTGTCCTCTTCCTTCACCTCGCGGCTGGCCAGCTTGTATGGCTTGGTGACGCGGATGACCTCGGCCACACCGGAAAGCTCTTCGAAGTTGCCGAAGTCGACTTCGCCTTTGTTGCCGGTGATTCCGATCGCAGTGCGCTGTGCGCCAGGCAAAGGATGGGGCCGGAAGCCCAATTGTTCAATGTGGTCGCAGACAGCCTGAATCTGTTCCGGCGTGGCCTGCGCCTTCATCACCACGAGCATGACGGGAACCTCAATCCTTGAGTGTACTGGTTGATTGGAGCGAGAGCAATGAATGCGCGTGGCTCGCAGCTATGCCGGCAAGTACTTCCGTGCCCCATCCTCGCGCGGCGTTCGTAACAAGAATCTCTCCATTCCGAGCGCGAGGGTGGGATAGCAATACCGCACACCACGCTGGACCGGGCCCCAGCAAGAACCTTTGTGCCCCATCCTCGCGCCGCTTTCCCTGGCGAGAATCCGGCCGCTCCGAGCGCGAGGGTGGGATAGCAATACCGCACACCACGCTAGACCGGGCCCCAGCGTTACCTGGAACTCCGTCCGCGCACCTTCTCGGCGCGCTTTTCGCGGCCCCACTTCACCGCCAGCCACCCCAGATACGAGAGCTGGATAAACCAGGTCACCGCATACGCGGCAACCATGAACTGATGATCGAGTATTTCCTTGCTTTCCATTCGATACCCCTATTCGAACCCGTAGCTAACAAGCCTCAAACTCGCCGAGAACGCTGTCGTCCGCAGACTCCTGGCTCTGGCCGCCGGAGCGAGACGAGCTACACCCGGCTCTCCAATGCTTCCAGTGCCTCAGCCTGGGCGTTCTTCTGGTGTCGCCGCTCCACCACATAGCGGATCGCCAGAATCAAGACACCCCACGCGAACCACGCCAGCATGTTCCACAGGAACGGACCCAGCATCGACTTGTCCATGCCCGAGCCCTCGCCGCCGCCAAACACCGGCGCGGGATGCTGCGTGCGCCACCACCGGTTCGACATGTAGACGATCGGCACGTCCAGCGCCCCAAAGATGCCCAGCACCGCAGCCAGCGTCTGCACCTGCGGACCCGCTGCAAACCGCCGCAGCAGCAGATAGCTGACGTAGATCAGCCACAGCACCAGCGTCGTGGTCAGGCGGGCATCCCACGTCCACCAGATCCCCCAGGCCCGCCGTCCCCAGATGGGTCCCGTGATCAGCACCACCGTGCAGAACACCACCCCTACCTCGGCGCCCGCCAGCGCCCAGGCGTCGGCCCGCTGTGCCCAATCCGGCTGATTGCGGCGGAACGCCAGGTAGCCGATCGATCCCAACAGGCTGATGGCAAAGAACAAAAACGCCACCGACGCCGAAGGCACGTGGTAGAAGATGATGCGAAAGATCTCGCCCTGCATGGCGTCTGTGGGAGCAACGTACATGGCCTGATAGAAGCCCCAGGCCATCAAGACAACGACCACCGCCGCGTACAGGCTAATTGCCAGCTTTTTCATGGTGTTCCGTCCGTCTCCCGGAGAGGGGCGAAAATAGCCTGCCATTTTCCCGCCGGGATACGTTTAGTGTACGGCGGGAGCAGTGAAGCGGTCTCCATCGGGCGATGGATGCGTGATGCAGATCACGCTTTCGAGCCGGGCACGCCGTTGCTCCAGACAGCAAAAAGCCCCGGTTTGTCATGCCGGGGCTCGTTGCGAATTCCGCCAATCCAGGCGGCGCCGTTTGAGAGACATCCATAGAATGGTGCAGTTCGAGTGCGTTGTCAACTCCAGAAGGTCCTCGACACTGACTTCCTTGAGGCTTTGAGAACCAGAAACACACTGGCCGGTCGAGGGGTGCGGAGGGCAGGAGAGTTGAACTCCCAGAGCTGACATGACCCTGCGACCGTCTCTCAAACGGCGTCCAGTACCTACTGGAGATGCCCTCCAGACGCTCTTTGCTTGAGATGGGCGCAGCTTCGCACACGAGATGAATGGAACTCTGTGATAAGACTTGGAATCTCGCTACTCCGCGTGAAACACCACGTCGAACAGCAAAATACTCACCGTGGTGAAGATGATGTCGTACCCCACCAGCAGCTTGATCCAAAGCGTGGGATCGCTCTCTCCCGTCAGAATCGACCCGGTCGCCTGCACCATGGCCAGCAGCGCCGGCATGAAGATCGGAAACAGAATCAACG
>CBJOJD010000056.1:0-19628 GCA_966443485.1 uncultured bacterium
CGATATACAGAATCAAGTTAGGATTGCGCGGCTGAGGTGCGATCTGAAACTTGGCACGATCGTGCCCTGAGTACAGCACTTCAATCTTTTCGCCCGGAAAGCCTGCTTTGATCGCGCGCTCACGGATATAAGCGCAGCTCGCGAAGAACAGCTTGGCCTTGGCGGCAAGCTTGTCACGATTGCGCAGGAATGCGCGGCCGCTGCGATTCTGACGGAAGGCATCGTCGCTCATGGTCACGTCATAACCATGCAGCGTCGTGATCAGCGGAACGCCCAGTTCTTCTGCCACGCGCATTGCCACGGCTCCGTCGGGCGCGAAGTGAGCATGGATAAGGCTCGGTTCCTGCTTCGCAATCTGGCGCACGAAGCTTCCGCCGCCCAGGCCCGCCTGCACAAAGAGATTGCGGCGCAGCTTCGATCCCGTGGAATGATCCTGGGTCAGCAAAATGGGAGTGCCGCCTGCCAAACCGCCAGAAGGTGCGCCTTTGGCCGGGCCCAGGCCGGCAAAGCGCATATCGAACCCCTTCACCGCCGCGGCCTGATTGCGAATGAACGTCTCGCTGACTGGTAGAACCTCATTCCTAAAGATGAAAACCTTGTCCAAAATCAGCCTCAACGATCCGGGGTGATTGCAGCATTTCGTTCTTGAAGGGTAAGGGTCTTGACTGCGGCTGCTCGGCGATGGCGCGCATACGAAACAGCCGCTGCCGAACTACGATGCAGCCCCTTGCATCCGCTGGCGCAGGATCAGCGCCACGAACTTGGGATTGCCCAGCAAGTAGCGCTTCCACAGCCGGCGCGGCTCCTTCACCAGGCGATAGAGCCACTCAGTGCCGGTCTTCTGCGCCCACTCCGGCGCACGCTTGCGAAGCCCTGCCATGGTGTCGAACGCCGCACCCACTGTGAGCACAGCGCCGACGGGCAGATCGCGGCAGTCGTTGTAGATCCACGTCTCTTGCTTCGGAACACCGAAGGCCACAAACAAAATGTCAGGACGAGCTGCGGTAATGATGTCGCGCACCGCCTGGCGCTGCTCAGGATTCTTCTCAAACCCATACGGAGGCGAGTAATGCCCGGCGATCACCAGGCCGGGATAGCGCCCCACCAAAGTATTTGCCGCGGTCTCGGCAGCAGAGGGAAGTCCACCCAGAAAGAACACGCGCAGGCCAGTCTTTGCACCGGACTCGCAGAGCCGCTCCATCATTTCGCCGCAGGGAATACGCTCGGGAATCGCACGATTGAAGGCACGGGAGGCCAGCACCACGCTGATGCCGTCGGCCATGCAAACGTCTGCGGACTCCATCACCTGCGCGAATTGAGCACTCTCATCGGCAAGATTGATGACCTGGGCGTTCACCCCAAACAGCAACAGCGGGCGGCTCAGGGATCGCGTTTGGATAGCTTCGACGATCCATTGGTGCGCCTCTTCAAACCGCATGCGGTCCACCCGCACCTTGCCCACACGGCACTTTTCCGGCCTAGCGGGCAGCGCCTCTTCGGCGGAGAAGCCAGCATCAGACAACGCCACGGTTGCTCCTGCGCGAGAGTTCATGGTTTGTATCTCCTTCAATGGAATTCCTATCGTTGTGTATTGAAAGCCGCGGAGCGAACGCTTGCGTGGTTTGCCGCATTCCGCATTTCGACTGGTGGCGCGCTGCATTCCTCAGCGCCGTCACGCCTCATGCGTGCCCTCAGTTGGCGGAAACCAGCCAGTTCGCCGCGTCGAAAAGGTCCTTAGCTACATGGACCGCTTGCGGCTTCTCGTCTTTGATGTCCTTGCCGGGGTGATCTGGCAAGATGCGGATGGTCTTCACTCCCGCGGCAATCCCGCAGGCAATGTCGGTGGCACGATCACCGATCATCCACGAGTGCTCCAAGTCGACTTGGTAGTTCTTCTGCGCCTGGAGCAGGAAATACGGCGAAGGCTTGCGGCATTCGCAGGATCCACCGTAGGGTTGCAGCTTGCTATCGGGGTGGTGATAGCAGTAGTAGAACTCTTTGAATGCGATTCCGGATTCGCGAAGCGCCGCCTCCAACTTGGCGTGCGCCTCGCGCAAATCCTCGAGCGTCGACTTGCCCTTGGCGACGTTGGGCTGATTGGAGACCAGGAACAGATCGTATCCCGCATCTCGCATCAACCGCAGCGCCTCCATCACATTGGCATGAAGCTCGAAATCGGACGAGGTCCGGGGCGACTCGAATTCGCCCGTATCGCTGTAAAACACGTTGCGATTGATGACCCCGTCGCGATCAAGAAAGACGGCTCGAGTCACTTGGTGGACTCCCACTTCATCTCGTTCGCCTTCAGGCGCGGGTGCGAGACGATGCCGTGCCAAACCACTGCCTGGAAGGCCTCAGCATGCGGAGTGATGGTGTCGGGCGAGAGCGTGGGAATGATCACGCAGGCATCGGCCACCTTGGCGGTAAAGCCGCCATCGCGACCCACAATGCCGATCACCTTGGCGCCCACCTGCTGCGCAAGCTGCAGGCTGCTCACGATGTTCACGCTGACCTGCTTCTCCAGATTGCCGCCGCCCACTGAGAAGACGAACAGCACATCGCCGGCACGCAGGCGGCTGCCCTTGAGCCAGTTCGAGAACGAGGTATCCCAGCCATCATCGTTGGTACGCGCGGTCAGCTCCGACACGTTGTCGGTCGGCGCATAGGCTTCAATCCCGGCAATCTTCCGGAAGTCGTTCACGGCGTGACCGGCGTTGCCTGCGCTGCCGCCGACACCCAGGATGAAGAGGCGACCACCCTTCTCGCGCGCTTCGATCAGGATGTCGATCATCTTTTCCACGCGCTCACCATCGATGGAGGCGGCGATCTGTTGAACTTCGGAGAGGTAGCGCTGCGTGTACTCAGTGACTGCGGTGGTTACGGTCATTCGGTTTTCTCCGGCCAATGGCCCGTTAAGAGGGGTTGAACGAATACCAGTCAATTCCGTGCGCATAATTCGCCATGGCAGAGATGCACACGTTGCGTGCCTCACATGGAGACGACTGGAAGTGGAGTGAGCGTTAGAACTGCGGGAAGAAGAGGTCTTAAGAAATTTGTTATGTCCGCCGCAGCGGAAGTTAATCTCAACTCAAATTGTAGACGATTAAAAGACTTCGCGGCGATTATTGCACGATTAAAAAGCCATCGCGGGTTCCCCGCCGTACACCGAGGTAACGGAGCTGACCAGCGGCTCCACGTCGTTGATGTCAATCTCTATCGATACACTCTGCATGATCAATTCAATGCTCAACACCAGGCGCACACTGTTCTTCTTGCGCACCAGAATGCCGTCCAAACCGCGAAACGGCCCCGTCTTGATCTTCACCTTCTCGCCGATCGCCAAGTAGGGGTGAGGCTCGATTCCACCTACCAGTACGCCGGATCGGATGGCCTCAATCTCGGCATCGGGAATCGCGAGTGGCTGCCGGCTGCTGCCCACAATGGAGAGAACTCCCGGCGTGCCCAGCACCATGCCTCTCATCTCCGGCGCAATCTTGACGAACAGATACGTAGGAAACAAGGGCAGCGTCAAAATCACTGGAGGACGCTTCTTCCACTGCCGGGCCGCCTGGTAAGTGGGCAGAAACAGCTCCACACGGCGATCGGCCATGAACTCCGCCACCCGTTTTTCATGGCGGGGCGTGGTGCACACCGCGTACCAGCGGGGTAGATCTGCGGCATTCACATCACGAACCGGGGAGTCCAAGGTGTAAAACCCCTTCTTTAGGCAAGGCTTCGCCTATCTTGCTCGGCAAGTGCGCTTACTTCGGCTCTTCGCGTGAGCCGCCTTCTATTCAACGTTTCTGCAATTTGGGGATCGCCCAGGCCACGAAAGACCTGCAAAGAGGGCACCCTTTAAAGCCTGAATCCATTTCATCGGCGGATCATTGTCCGCCCTTGCTGCTTAATGCTTCTCTGCTAATCCTCAACACAAGGAACCCGGAACCATTTGCGGTGGGTCACAATCGTTGGAGCTGTTGCTTGAAGTGACAACCTGCCATCAGCCAGTGGATCAGTTTATTGTTCTTTACCTACAACTCTGGCTCGTCAAGAAGGGAAAGCACCGACAACTTCCGGGATGCTACTGTTGCGATGATCCTAGCAAAGCGACTGTAGTGGAACAAGAGAACCAAAGTATCTAGTACTTTTGTATCATTACTAATTCCTATGTGAGCGTCCTCACAGTCACCAGGCGTGCCCGCGCCGGGGGCAGACAGAGGCCAGAAGCGAGGCCGTCAGGCTATACTGGCTCGTCAGTCCAACAAAGGAATGTTTGGGATGCTAAAGAAAACGTTTGCTAGTCTCGCCTTGCCCGCCTGCACAGCCCTTGCCCTGGCCCAAGCCCCCCCGGTCACCCTCACCATTCACCCCGAGCAGCCCGTCGCCACCGTCAGCCCCACCCTCTATGGCCTGATGACCGAGGAGATCAACTACTCCTACGACGGCGGACTGTACGCCGAGATGGTCCGCAACCGCACCTTCCGCCACGACTGGGGCGGCGTTCCCTACTGGTATCTGGTCGAGGAAGGCAACAGCCAAGCCAAGATGCAGCCCGACAAGGACACCGGGCCGAGCACCGCCCTCGCCACCAGCCTTCGCCTGGACGTGACCAAGGCCGACGCGCAGAATCCCGCCGGCATCCTGAATACTGGCTGGTGGGGCTTCGGCCTCAAGCCGCAGACATCCTATAAGGGCTCCTTTTACGCCAAGGCCGGTGCCAGCGACCTGGGAGCGGCCACGGTGAGCCTGATCAACGATACGACCGGTAAAGTCGTGGCCAGCACCAGCGTCTCCGGCCTGGGAACGGAGTGGAAACAGTACACGTTTACCCTCAAGACCACAGCCATGGTCCCCGCCGATGCCGGCAACCACCTGGCGATTACCTTTGCCCACCCCGGCACCGTCTGGCTACAGCTGGTTTCGCTCTTTCCCCCCACGTACCACGACCGGGTCAACGGAAATCGCATTGACCTGATGGAAAAGCTCGCGGCCATGCACCCCGCCTTCCTCCGCTTCCCGGGTGGAAATTACCTCGAAGGCGACCACATCCAGGATCGTTTCGAGTGGAAAAAGACCATCGGACCCCTGGTCGACCGTCCCACCCACCCCAGCCCCTGGAACTACTGGTCCACCGACGGCATGGGCCTGCTGGAGTTTCTCGGCTGGTGTGAGGACCTGCACATGAGCCCGGTGCTGGCCGTCTACGCCGGATATTCGCTGCAGGGCGAACATGTCAATCCCGGAGCGGATCTGGAGCCCTACGTACAGGACGCGCTGGACGAAATCGAGTACGTCACTGGTTCCACCGACACCAAGTGGGGAGCGGTGCGCGCCCAGAACGGCCATCCCGAGCCCTTCAAGCTGACCTACGTCGAGATCGGCAATGAAGATATGTTCGACAAGTCCGGCAGCTACGACGGGCGATACGAGCAGTTCTACAAGGCCATCAAGGCCAAATATCCCCAGCTGCAGCTGATTGCCACCACCCCGGTGAAGAGCATCCGCCCCGACGTGATTGACGATCACTACTATGTGCGCGCCACCACCAACTTCCAGGATGCCAACCACTATGACAAGTCGGATCGCAATGGCCCCAAGATCTTCGTGGGCGAGTGGGCGACGCGCGAAGGCACTCCGACTCCCAACATGGGTGCGGCCCTGGGCGATGCAGCGTGGATGACCGGGATGGAGCGCAACAGCGACCTGATCGTGATGGCATCGTACGCGCCCCTGCTTGTGAACGTGAACCCGGGTGGCATGCAGTGGGAGACGGACCTCATCGGCTACGACGCAGCCAAGAGCTACGGCTCGCCCAGCTACTATGCCCAGGTGATGTTCGCTTCGTATCTGGGCGACCATACGCTGGCGTCAAAGGTCGAAGGATCCGCTCCGAAGTTCTTCTACTCCATCACCGGCGACGCGGCCAAGAAGAAGCTGTATCTCAAGCTGGTCAACGCGCTCTCGGAGCCGCAATCGGTTCACCTCGAGCTGCCGGGAGCTAAGCTCGCCGCCACCGCCCAGGTTGAGACTCTGAGTGCCAAGAACCCTGAGGCCACCAACAGCATCGATCGCCCCAACCAGATTGTGCCCGTAAAGAGCCAGCTCAAGGTCAGCAACAGCTTTGAGCACACCCTGCCGCCGTACACCATCCAGGTGATCGAGTTCGATCAGCAGTAGCTCAACTCTTGCGGCGTTCTAATCCAGCGCCGGTCCAAGCAAATGCCCCGTCCAAGACCTTTGGACGGGGCATTTTTCGTCTGAAGATATGGCTAGCAGATCTGCGATTCACGGCTACGGCCGCACCGCCCAGGCCATTCCGTCTGGATTTCCGCCAGCCTGGATGTGCCCCACCACGGTCATCGTCTTGGTATCGATGACGGCCACGGAATCGTCGCCGGAGCAGGCGACGTACACGCGCGCATCATCAGGCTGCACCAGCACTCCACCCGTGCCGTGACCAACCGGGATGCGCTTCACTTCTTTTTGCGCGGCAACATCGAAGACCACCAAGTCCGGCCCCGCCGATACGAACGCCTGCTTCCCATCGTGGCTGAACTTCAGACGGTTCGCACCGCGGGCATTCGCCTGTAGTGTCGCCGTCACCGTTTTCCCCGCCAGATCGACCACGGAGATGGTTCCGTCCCAGGCGTTGGCCACCCAGGCCCGCGTGCCGTCCGGCGTTACGTCGAAGCCCTCCGAACCGCGGCCAACGGGAATCACAGTCTCCAGCCAATCGCCTCCCGGTGGTCCGGGAAGCGCGCGGGGTGGCGCACCCGGTGCAGGAGCCGTCCCCGGTGGCGGCGGAGGCGGAGCGCCTGCCGGGCCGTCGGTGTGGTCGAGAATGGTCACCGTGGCTGAATTTACGTTGCTCGTGACGATACGCTTGGCGTCTGGCAGAACATAGATCATGTGCGTCCGATTCTGCCCGGTGCCCATGACCCAATCCACCTTACCGGCGACGGGGTCATAGCTGCCGATCACCTTCGCGGCCTCCGCTGTGAACCACACCTTGCCATTCGAGAACATCATGCCGTGCGGTCCGCGCAACGCGCCCAGGTCGATGGTACGGAGCGGGGAATGCTTCACCAAGTCCACTTCAGTAAGGGTGTGGTAGGCCCCGAAGCCGTAATTGGAGATGTACGCGGTTCCGCCGTCGCTGGAGGCCACGACCTCGTGCGGATCCTCGCCTGAGGGGATCTTGGCCAGCACCTGAAGCGTGCCTGGATCGACGATGGAGAGGGTGTGGGCCTGCTTGGAGAGGACCAGCAGGGTAGCGCGCGGGGGCTGCGCACCGACGTAAGCGGAAATCCCTAGTGCAAAGAGCAGGCCGGCCAGTACACGATGGCGCATCCGGTTTCCTCCGCGTCTCAGACTACACGAGGAGGATTCCGGAGCGAATCAGGCGACCACGTTCTTGCGCTCTTCTACCTTGTACTCTTCCACCACCACAGGTGCAGGTACAGGTGCGGGACGCGCGTGGCGTGCCGGGCCAGGCGAACGCAGCGTATCGACTACAGCTCTGGCCGCGGCCATGATGCCCGAGACCTGGCGGACGGGCGCGCTCACCGCATCGCTGATGAAGTGGCCCACGCGGTCGACGCCGTTCAGTGTGGAGGTGGCCATGTGATCCACGCGCTCTGCCTGACGGCGCACGCGCTCGGAGATCTCTTCGGCGGAGACCTGCATCTTGGTCACCTGGGTTCGCGTGGTGCGCGTAATCTCGGCCAGATCCTCGCAGGCGGACTCAATCTTCGGCTCAAGCCGGTTCACCAGCTCTTTGGTCTGGTGAATGAATTCCCTGGATTCGCGCAGAAAAGGCCCTACTGAGGCACTTACCTCATTCACCTGTTCCTGCACAACTTTCATTCCTTTGCGCACTGCGATCGCAGTCGCCACCATGAAAATGACTTGCAGCAACACCATCGCGCCAATCACGGCGACCAAGGCGATTAAGGTAATTTCGGAGACTTGCATGGGCATCTCGTAGGGTTTCAGGTTGAACGTGCAATAACGCTTGAATTCAAGCGCATCGGCCGAGCATGCCCGCAATGGAGTGCTGATGAGCGGACACGGCTCGGCTCGATAAAGCCCAGGTCGCGCAGTGCGGCCCGGCGGGGTTAGAACTGCCTCCGCTTAGGATGCGGAGCCGGTCGTCGACGGAGAAGTAGAAGGAGAAGAGCTGCTCCGGTAAGCCTGCTTGCCGGCATCCACCGCAGCTGAAACCCGCGCTCCTTGGTCACCGACCAGGCTCTTGCCGCGTTCTACGAACTCTTCCCACTGTGCACGGCCGCGGTCAACCACTTCACGGCCACGATCCACGTACTCGCCGACCTGTTCCTTGCCCCGGTCCACCATGGTGCCTACCTGTTCCGCAACCTGGCGGCTACGGGTACGCAGGTAATCTGTGCCTTCGCGAGCGCTGTTGGCCAGGTCTTCTCTGGTTTCACGTCCGCTCTTCGGGGCGTACAGGATGCCTGCCAGCGCACCGATACTCATTCCTGCCAAAAACCATGCAACGCCATTGATTCTGCTTTCCTCTGCCATAACGAAATCTCTCCCTTCGCTGAGCCCGAAGAATGCTCGTGCTTTCCAGACTCCCCATCTTACCGCAATCCGGTTCTTGGGAATGCCGTAGAGGGCGCAAAATACAGGGGCATCGGGCGCCACCCTGTCTCGCCTTCTCCGGGGTTGGACGCCGGTTAGCTACCCGGAGTTGCAACGCTTTCGAGTCACGAAACGGGGCGAGCCGCCCCAGGGGAGGGAGATTTAGAGCTTGGAGATAAGCGAGCGAGCGATCGCGTCCAGCACACCATTCAGGAAATTGATCGACTCCGGTGCGGAGTAGCGGCGGCTGATCTCCAATGCTTCGTTGATCACGATCGGGAAGGGCGTGGACTTGAACCCGATCATCTCGCCAATGGCCATGCGCAGCAGATTGCGGTCGACGGCGGGCATTCGCTCGATGCGCCAGTGTTTGGAGTTCTGCGCGATCAGGTCGTCGATCTGCTCGAGATGGGTCATGGCCACTCGGAACAGGTCTTCGGCAAATCCCCGCACTTCGGGCTGCACTTCGTCCCCCGCGCGCCAGAAAGTAGCACGCACCTGCTCGGGGCTTTGCTTGCCCATGTCCGCCTGAAACAGCATCTGCATGGCCAGCTCGCGCGATTTGCGCCGGTTTCCTGATGTCACGCAGCGCCGCCTTCCGCCAGCTTGCGGCGCAGGCTTACCATCTCAATCGCCGCCGCTGCTGCTTCAAATCCCTTGTTTCCGGCCTTGATACCCGCCCGATTCAGCGCCTGCTCCAGGGTCTCGCAGGTTAGCACGCCGAAGCTGTGCGGCAGTCCGGTCTCCTGCTGCGACTGCCCGATACCCCGCGCCACCTCGTTATAAATGGCCTCGTAGTGCGCGGTCTCGCCACGCAGCAGGCACCCCAGGGTGACGATCGCATCCAGCTTGGCCTCTCCGCTCACGGAGCGATTGGCCAGGGTGCGCGCTGCATTGGGAATCTCCCAGGCGCCGGGCACCCGCACAATCTCGATATCCTTGCGTGCCGCACCACTGCGCAGAAGCGCATCGAGCGCTCCCTCCAGCAGGCGATCGGTGATCACCGCATTCCAGCGCGCGACCACAATGGCAAACTTCATGCCTACGGCAGAAAGATCGCCTTCAACCGCCACCGGCTTGCCCTTGAAAGGCTCCATCCAAGCCCAGAAGGAGAAGCTGTGCTCCGGCTCCGGCTGCACGGTGAAGTAGCGGGCCTTCCAGTGCGTCTCTTGAACCTCTGAGCTAACTGTCTGGGGATCGAGATGCTCACTCTTACACCAGGTCTGTACAGCCTGATAAGTGGCGTCGAGCGAAGTAACTTCGATGGCTACATCCGCAAACTCCGTCATGGCACCATCGACAAACTCCAGGTTGCCCAGCGGAGCGAGAAACGAAGCGCCACGCGAAGCGGAGAGCCCGGGCGTCTCGTCGCCTCCCTGCTCCCAGCCGCGGCCCTGCTCGAAACCCAGCGCTTTAAAGAAGCGCGCCAGGCGTTCGTAGGCCGAAGGACTGCCTGTGGAGCGAAGGAACGAGATCCCCTTAATCATGCTTTGATTCTACCGTGCGGGGACAACTTGCCCCCCATGTGGTATATAGGAAGCCCTTCCGCATCCTCTTGCAGGAACACATCCGCGAACCGCGCTTGGCAAGGCAATTCCCCCAATGAGTGCATGGGAAAAAGAGAAGAGGCCGGAACGCGTCCGGCCTCTTCTCCTGTGCAGATGCAAGCGCTGGTTTACGTCGTGGAGCGCGGCTTGACTTCGATCACCGTAGCCGGCACCGGGTTGCTGCTGGGTGCCGCCAACGTGCAGCCAGGATCGGTTCCACCCGCGGAGACCGGGGTGCAAGCCGGCAGGTTGGGGCTGATCTGCTGCGTGTCCTGAAGTGTCGTGGTGCTGATGTAATGCACCATGTTATCGCCCGAGGTAGAGACGAAGAACAGGGTGTTGTCAGGACTAAATGCTCCAGCTATCGGAGCTGTAATCGCACTGGCATTGGTCCCGGCAAAGCTGACATAGCCCACCGTGCCCAGACCCGTAGTAGAGCTCACCGTCTGCGTGTAGTACGGCAGCGTGGCGCCCGCGGTTGAGCCGTTGTAGGTGACAAAGCTCAAGCTGTAGGCAGCGGCCGCGCTGGTACCCGTCTTTACCGCGGCCGGCGAGGTCACTACCTGGTTCACCGACGTCGCGTCTACGTTCAGCGTGGTCTGGTTGAACGGGGAAGGACCGAGTACGAGCGGCTTCATCGTTGGTGGAGTGGTGGTCGTATCGGCCGCTGGGCAAGCACCCGAAGGAATCGTCACGTCAATATCCGACAACGAAATGGGTCCCGGCGAGGAGACTGCCGCTCCCAGGATGTGTTGGCCGTCGGTGGTTGCCGCCAGGGCATCCGTCTCCACATTCACGGAGTCACCCTGAGGATAGAACACCATGCTCGCGTAGTTGCCGGGATTACCGGTCGGGCACCAGGTGTGCGCAACGGTGGGATTGCCGCTCAGGTAGGCTCCCACACCCGGAATCGTGATCGCCAGGCTCTGTGGACCATGCGCCCCGCCCGAAGTTGCCAGCGAGTAGGTCGTCCAGCCGGTGTTGGCGTTGTACACGTAGAGGGTGTTGGTGTGGCTGCCACCCGCCTTTGCGCTGTCGGTCACGTAGAGCGTCTTGCTGTCGGGCGTCCATTGCGCGGAGACTGCCAGGCCGCCAAAGGTGCTGCTCACGGTGCCCGTCGTGCCGGCCAGGTAGAAGACGCCGCGAGCCTGGTCGTTCACCAGCACGCTGGTGTTGTTCGGAGCCACAGCCAGCACCACTCCAGGAAGTCCCGGATACTGACCGGTCACCGTGTTGGTCGAGGTGCTCACCGTCATCAGCTCATGCGACGAACCGAAGTAGAGCGTGGTGGCAGTTCGGTCCATGGCCATGGAGTTGGGCACGTAGGGCAAACGAACCGGAGCTCCCACCGAACCCGTCAACAGCTCAACGGGAACAAAGTACTGCGACTGCCCCGGCGCACCGTACCAGACATAGGAGCTGGCCGTGCCCGGGACGGTGAGATCCACCGCATTGCTGGAGATGGCCAAGCCTGTGCCGTTCACGCCAACCTGATTGATGGGCGCCGGATTGCAGGTGCCCGGCTGGCAGATAGCGTAGACCGAAGCCGCTCCCGGGAAGCTGGCCGTAATGGCGCCGCCGCTCGAAACCGAGATGTCCAGCGGGTTGGTGGACTGATAATCCAGCGAAAGGCCGGTGATCGAATTGCCGTTCGTATCCAGGACCTTAGTCACCAGGTTCTGGGTCACGCCCTGGGTCACCGTGCCGGTGGTGTTGCCGTTCAAGGATACGGAGATGGAAGCCGGCGGGCAGGTGGAGAAGTATCCGGCAGACGATCCGGATCCGGCAATGGAGGCAGTGATGGCTGTCGTGCCCGGCAGCTCCGCCGTAATCACATTGTTCTCAGAGTTGATGTTCGCCACCGACCCGGTGCCTACCGTATAGGTGGGCGTGCCGATCGAAGCCGGGCACGTGGGCACGGAAGTGACATTGGGAGGTAACGGGCACGCATAGTTGGCGCTGGGGGTGCCGGCCGGCGCGCACATCAGCACCTGAGTCTGCACGTTCCCGACGACGGTGCTGTAGCAGGCCTGGGCGTCCAGTTGTGCCGTCTGGGTCTGGGACAGACATTTATTTGGACCCACAAGCGATATCGAACTTATCTGCGGGTGAACGAAGACCTGAACCGGGTTGGAGGTCACCGATTGCGCCGCGGCCGTCACATAGGCCGTCGCGTAGGGCAGGTTGTTCGTGTTGGGCAAGGGGCTCGGCGCATTGCAGATGGTGTAGTCGCCGATGCCGCCGCCGGTATTCCGGTTCCACGTGCCCGCGCACATATTGCCGCTGGGCGAGATGTCGACAAGCTGATTGTTCGTGGTGCCGTAGGAATAGCTGCCCACGCTCACCGTGCCGCCTTTGCAGTTGGTGGCGCTGGGCGAGCTGATCTGCCGCGTCTGCCCGAAGGCCAGCGAGATACCCGTGTTCTGCGGGGTCAGGGTGATGGCGTAGAGATCGGTGACCTTAGGCCCGTATCCCAGACCGTTACAGTAGTTACCGGCCGGGTTGCGATAGCATCCGGTCACCGTGATACCCGCCGGAATCGCCACAAACAGCAAACAAACAAGCGTCAAAAACCGCCGCATGAATCCTCCCCGTCCCGCCCGTGCACTTGCGGGACGGTCTCCGCTAAGAACGTCAGAGATGTTGAAGTGAAAACAGTCTGACAACGCGTCCTCCGGCTCTATAGCCGGAAACACGCTCCAGAATCCAACGCCATCCGCACCGGGATGGGCCGGTCAACTTGCCTTTTTCATCACAGAAAAGTGTATCAGGCCAAGGGTTCAGCCCCCTGGCCCCCGCTGTCTGGTTACCTATCAATAGACTGCCCGCGCCGCCAAGGGCGAGCAACCTTACTCGTGCGCCGGCAGATACTTATCGAACCACTCCACCATCCGCACCACCACATCCCGGCGATGAGCGGGATCGGAGAAGCCGTGTCCTTCGTTGGGGTAGACCACCAGCTGCGTCGGCACGTGCTGGCTCTTCAAGGCGTGCCAGAACTCGAACGACTGCGGCGCGGGACACTCCCCGTCCCGGTCCCCCACCACCAGCAGCGTGGGCGTCTTCGCCTGCTTGATGAACTCGATGGCCGAGCTTTTCGCGTAGGCCGCCGGATCGTCATACACCGAGGCTCCAAAGTACGGCAGCATCCACTGGTCGATCGAGTTCTCTCCGTAGTAGCTCTTCCAATCGGAGATGCCCGCGCCTGCCACCGCAGCCTTGAAACGCTGCGTCTGCGTGACCGCGAACATGGTCATGAACCCGCCGTAGCTCCATCCCGTCAGTCCCACTCGCTGCGGGTCGATGGAGTACTTGCTTACCGCCGTGTCCACCCCCGCCAGGATATCGCGCAGATCTCCGTATCCGAAGTCTTTGCGATTGGCCAGCACGAACGCCTCACCCTGGCCGAAGCTGCCGCGCGGGTTCGGCTGCAGAACGAAATACCCCAGTGCCGATAGTGCGGCGTTCCAGCCATCCCGTCCTGCCCAGCGCGACTCCACCGCGGAAGCAGGACCGCCATGCACACTCACGATCAGCGGATACTTCTTGGCCGTATCGTAGTCCTTGGGCAATAGCAGCCAGCCCTGCACCCGGAACTGGTCGCTGCGCCAGCTCAGCGACACAGCCCTGCCCCAACCCGGTTGCACTCCGTCGTTGAAGTGCGAGAGCTGCATCACACCTTCCAGCCCGGCCGTCATCACCGTGCCCGGCTTGGCGCCGTAGATCTCCGGCGGGTGTTCGAGCGTGCTTGCATTGAAGACGAACAGCGAGTGGTCCGCGGTAGCCGACAAGCTGCGCTCCATACGCCCGTCGCCCACGCTGCCCGGAATGCTGAAGATGGGCGAGCCGAAGGTCACCGCGCCGGACCCCGTCCGATCTCCCTGCACGTGCAGCCGTATCAGCTGTTCGTTGCCGCCGGCCAACTCGCTCACAAAGAGATACTCGTCACTTCCCCACTCGATCCATGCAGGACTGGTCGGCCGCCCGGGTGTAAGATTGCGCGGATCCCCACCTTCCGCGGAGACGATCCAAACATCCCCTCCGGTCGATCCCTGGTCGCTCATCAATCCACCAATGAACGCCACTGTCTTGCCATCTGGCGACCAGCGCGGCACCGCAATCTGTAACCCATGCAGTGGGCCGCTGACCTGCGCCGGTGCAAGGATCGCCTTCGCCTCTCCGCCGATGGATTGCGTGTAGAGCTTGGCCACCCACCAGTTGTTCTCCCCCGGAGGATCGGCAGCGATGTAGGCGAAGCCCTTCGAGTCCGGCGCCCAATCAAACTCGTACACATGCAGATGTGCTGGCGTAGCGATGCTCGGCGCCACAGGTGAATGTGCTCCGACTGCGGCGACCGCCACACGCTGGATTTCGACTCCATCCTCGCCAATCACGCCAGACCAAGGCCTCATCGCCGCCAGCGCACCCGCGGGACGTGTCGCACCCTCCACATAGAGGAAGCCGATCTTGCTGCCATCCGGAGAGAACGCGGGCGCGTCCACATATCCCTTCAGCTCTGTGAGCCGACGCGCGGCACTGCCGTCGAGATGGGAGAGATAGAGATCATCCTGGCTGTCGGAACTGGCGCAGTCAGAGAAGAAGGCCAGCGCCTTGGAATCCGGCTCCCAAACCAAATCTCCCTCATGGCACTTCTGATCTGGTTTGATGGCCGCGGTTACGCGCTGGTTCTGGGTCAGATGATCCAGCGGCGCCACCAGGATCTCGCTGCCTTGTATCCAGGCCAGCCGCTGACCATCCGGCGAGACCGCCACTTGCCCCACCGAGTGGCCTCGGTTCAGATCGTGAAGAACGGCTTCGATGCGAGCTTCATTGGAACTGGACTTGCTCTCAGCCGATACCTGCGGAATGAGGAACAAACACGATGCCAGACTAGCGAACAGAGCCGGAAGACCCAGAGCGCGAAAACGAATTGCCATAGGCCTCATGCTAAATCCGCGGCCAGCAAGGTGTCCGAGAGGCGGGCCTTCAACTGCGCGTCAACTCACATCGATCATGATCTTGCCAAAGCGTGCCGGTTCCCGATCCCACGCCGTCAAAATGGAAGCCGCTTCATTCATCGCTACCGTGTGCGTGACCGCCTGCTCGACTGGAAACCTCCGCGCTTCGAGCAGTCGAATCACATCGCGAAAATCTTCAGCCATGGCGTTGCGCGACCCGAGAATATCCAGCTCCTTCTGTACGAACAGCCGGGTCTCGTACTCTACCAGCTCCTTTGCGTACCCGATGTAGACCACACGCCCGGTGAACGCTACCTCTTCCACCGCGGCGCGGAAGGTCTGCGGCAAGCCGATGGCTTCGATCACCACATCCGGACCGCGCCCTTCCGTCAGCTCCGCCAAGCGCGCATGCACGTCTTCGCGTGTGCTGTGAATGCTGTGCTGAGCGCCTGCCTGGCGAGCCGTGTCCAGCTTGCCATCATCCACATCGATTCCGATGACCGTGGCTCCGCGGAATGCCGCGCCCGCCACAGCTCCCAGTCCCACTCCGCCGCACCCGAACACCGCCACCTTGTCGCCAGAGGTGACGCGCCCCCGTGCCGCCGCATGAAATCCCACCGTCAGTGGTTCCACCAGGCAAAGCTCTTTGAGTGAGAGCTCAGCCCGATGCAGTCGATCGACCCGCGCGGCCAGCACCTCAGCTAGCGCTCCGTCTCTCTGCACACCCAGAGTTTGGTTGAACTTGCATGCGTTGGCTCGTCCCCGCATACACGCAGCGCAGGTGCCGCAGTTCGTGTAAGGCGAGAGCGTCACCGCCGTCCCCGCCTTCCACTCGGGATATTTCGGATTGGTCTCCAGGATGGTAGCTGCCACCTCGTGACCCAGGATGCGTGGATAACTCACCAAAGGATTGCGCCCGCGATACGAGTTCAGATCGCTGCCGCACAGCCCCACCTTGCGCACTTGCAGCAGGATCTCTTCACTCCCGCTCGCTTGTGCATCCGCCACTTCACTCAACTCTGCGTGGCCGGGCGCCCGCAACACCACTGCTTTCATCAGTTCACTCCCACGATGCCGGTTGACTCGAATCATAATCGACCGGCCTTGAATGTATCCTTACCTTTGGTCGATCTGCGAACCTGAGGGACCTCTCCAATGGCCGAAACTGCATTGCAACTCGATCCACGCGACAACGTAGTGGTGGCTCTTGCCCCACTGACTCCGGGCACGCAAGTGCGGTTCGGGCATCCCCCTGCATCCGAGTCATGTCCCGTCACGCAAGCCATACCGGCCAAGCACAAGATGGCGCTCACTGATCTGCAGCCGGGAGACCTGGTACGCATGTACGGCATGGTAGTCGCCGAGGTCACTCAGCCGATCCCGCGCGGAGGACTGCTCTCCACACGCAACGTACGCCATCGCACTGATCCCTACTCAGCACAGCGCCATCCCGCCTCCTTCGCTCTGCCCGATGCCTCGCATTGGAGCAGCCGCACCTTCATGGGCTATCACCGCCCCGATGGTCAGGTAGGAACCCGCAATTACTGGCTGGTGCTGCCCATGGTCTTCTGCGAAAACCGCAACGTGGAGCGCATGAAGGAGGCCCTCGAAGAGGAGCTCGGCTATGGGGGCGCCCAAAATCGCTACCGGCAGTTCGTGCGTGAGCTGATTCATAAGAAGAACGGCGCATCCTCCACTGTCGCAACCGACAACGTTTCAACGCCGTCCGCCGCAAACAAAGCCGATCGTGTCTTCCCCAACGTGGATGGCATCCGCTTCCTCACCCACGAAGGTGGCTGCGGTGGCACCCGCCAGGATGCTCAGGCGCTCTGTGGATTGTTGGCTGGCTACATCCACCATCCCAACGTTGCGGGAGCCACAGTGCTCAGCCTCGGCTGTCAGCATGCGCAGGTCAGCATCCTGATGGACGAGCTGCGTGCCCGCGATCCCAACATGACCAAGCCGGTCCTGGTCTTCGATCAGCAGCGCTCCGGTCGCGAGTCCGCCCTGATGAATGCCGCTCTCCAAGAAACTGTAGCCGCGCTGGAAGCGGCCAACCAGACCACGCGCCGTCCGGCTCCGCTCAGTGCTCTGACCGTCGGTCTGAAATGCGGAGGCTCGGATGGATTCAGCGGCATCTCCGCGAACCCGGCGCTCGGTTACCTTTCCGATCTCATGGCCGGCATCGGAGGCAAGACCTTGCTCTCCGAGTTCCCCGAGCTCTGCGGCGTGGAGCAAGAGATGATCAACCGCTGCGCCTCTGACGAGTTGGCTCAGCGCTTCTACGACCTCATGCAGGCCTACTCTGCACGCGCCAAGGCGGTGCAGTCGGGCTTCGAGATGAATCCCTCGCCGGGCAACATCGAGGATGGCCTGATTACGGATGCCATCAAGTCTGCTGGCGCCGCGCGCAAAGGCGGAGTGGCTCCCGTCCGCGATGTCCTCGACTTCCCTCAGTACGCGACCACACCGGGCTTGACTCTTCTCTGCACTCCCGGCAACGACGTCGAGTGCGTCACCGCCCAGGCGGGCTCAGGAGCAAACCTCGTACTCTTCACCACCGGACTGGGAACGCCCACCGGCAATCCCGTTGCGCCGGTGGTCAAGATCTCCACCAACTCTCAGTTAGCCGAACGCATGGGCGACATCATCGACTTCGACGCCGGATCCATCGTCACCGGCGAGAAGACCATTCCGGAAGTAGCCGATAAGCTGATGGAATTTTGTATAACGGTGGCCAACGGCGACCAGCTGACCAAGGCAGAGCAGCTGGGACAGTACGACTTCATTCCCTGGAAGCGGGGAGTGTCCCTCTAGCTACATCACTCCAGATACGAGGCCGCCACCGACAGCGCTGCAATCGCCGCCGTCTCCGCGCGCAAGATGCGCGGACCCAGCGACGCCGCTCGCCAGCCATTGGCATCGAACAGCGCTTCTTCCTCGGGAGCCCATCCACCCTCCGGCCCGAACGCCATCTCAATGACCGGCATCTGGTTCGCTGCCGCCGTCACCGCCTCCTCCATCACCACGCGCAACGTCGTGCTGCGCTCCTGCTCCGCCAGAACAATCCGCGTACCTTCGCCCGCGGCTTTGATGCGTTGGCTCAGCGGAGCCGGATCGTGAATCAGGGGCACATCGCTTCGCCGCGACTGCTGCGCTGCCTCGTGGGCGATCCTCCGCCAGCGCTCCACCCGCTTTCCCGCAGCCTGCGCCAGATGCTTCTCGGTGCGGCGTGCGATGGCGGGCACGATCGCCGCCACGCCTAGCTCCGTCGCCTTCTCAATGGCCCACTCCATATGGTCGAACTTGTAGATCGACAGCACTAACGTAATAGGCAGCGCGGGATCGGCCTGCAGCTCCGAGATGAGGTTGAACCGCACCTCCTCCGGAGTGACCGCCACCACCACTGCGTGATAGACATGACCGCCCGCCACGACATCCGCCTCCATCCCTGGCTGCGCGCGCAGCACCCGAGCCAGATGCTCCGCTTGCGCTCCTGCCAGTGTTGCGGTGGCCTCATCCCAGTGATCGGCGATCCATCGGCGGCGTGTCATCCTTCCTCCCTTTCCTCATGAAAGTGTAGCGTCCAAAAACACCGAGGGGGCGCTTTTTGCGCCCCCTCGAGTGTTGCCTTTTTTTTACTGCGAACGGTCGTTACTTCTTCTTCGTTGCCTTCTTCGCGGCCTTCTTCGCAGGTGCTTTCTTGGCTGCCTTTTTCGTTGCCATTTGCCTATTCTCCCTGTTCGATGAGTTGCATCGAAAACTGCAACGCGAATTGCAGTTGAGGAATGTATAGATTCATGCTTCACAAGTGTCAAGAAAAAAACGAATGCAACGTGGAAAAATCGACAACAATTTTCCCGCTTCGTTCTTCCACTCACATCGACGACTCAGATGAGGCGATGCGCTTTGAGATAAGCGAGCGCTAAACCCACGATGAAATCGTGCCAGCTATGCGCCATGATCGCTGGACGAAGCCCGCGACGAAACAGCGTCAGAAGGCTGAACAACACACCGAAGGCGGCAAGCATCACCATGTTGCGTGCGCCCTGATAACCATGCGCTGCGCCGAACAACAAAGCTGAGCCCAGCACACCCGCCACCAGCGCGCCGCGCGCCCACGCCGTGAACTGCCGCTGTAGATAACCTCGAAACACTACTTCTTCCGTGAGCCCCGCGATGCAGCACAGCACCACCCACGCCATCACCTCGTGGCTGCTGGTCGGCGCCAGCGAGGTCAGCGTCTGAATCGTATGTTGCTGCGAGGGGTCCGGCGGAATGCCCTTGCCGGCGTGCGGTATCAGCGCACGATGATGAACCGCGGCATCAATGACTGCCCAGAACATCCCCACCGTACCCAGCACGATCAACGATCCGATCCAGAAAAGAAACGCCAGCCCGGCATCGAGCAGCCAAATACGAAGTCCGCCCTCCCCGGATCCCAGCAATGACTTGAACGGAATCTTGCGCAGCCGCAATCCGATGTACACCCAGCCCAGCATCAACAACTCTGTGATCG
>CBJOJD010000057.1:0-19615 GCA_966443485.1 uncultured bacterium
CCGGGGCGATTCGTAGCCGGATAGAGCGCCGTTTTTCCTGATTCGGCTGAACTCTTCGACGAGTTCGAACAGAATAAACCGATTTATTCGTCTTGTTTGCCATTGCTCGCGGTATGTATAGTCGATTGTTCTGGCGAGCGATCACCAGACGAAGCTTGAATCGCACTCTGTGCCTGAGTGGCTGACGCTGGCAGAACAGAGTCGATCGCCAATTTGCTGTACCCGCCGCT
Organism: uncultured bacterium; assembly: GCA_966443485.1. GTDB lineage: Bacteria > Acidobacteriota > Terriglobia > Terriglobales > Acidobacteriaceae > Telmatobacter. The sequence goes on from CBJOJD010000057.1 coordinate 231, forward strand.
TAGGAGGCAAAACCTTGGTTCGTGCTTTGGCCCTCGGCCTATTGGCCGCCGTTCTAGCTGCCCCCATGTGGGCCGCTGATGAAATTCATGTTTCGATCGATGTCTCCAAAGCTGGTCCAAAGATTGACCGCAACATCTTTGGGCAGTTTGCAGAGAATCTTGGCCATGGTTTGTACGACGGTATTTGGGTTGGTCCGGACTCCTCCATCCCGAATACGCGCGGCATTCGCAATGACGTCGTAGCCGCTCTCCGCGAGCTGAAGGTTCCCAATGTCCGTTGGCCAGGGGGCTGCTTCGCAGACCAATACCACTGGCGTAAGGGGATCGGACCGCGTGACAAACGCCCTGCGACCGTGAATTCCGCCTGGGGCGACGTCATTGACAACAACGCCTTTGGAACCGATGAGTTCATGGACTTCATCCAGCAGATCGGAAGCACTCCTTACGTATCCGTTAACATTGGATCCGGCACCCCGGAAGAGGCGGCTGAGTGGTTGGAGTACATGACCGCTGCGGCGCCCACGGCATTGGCAAAAGAGCGAGCCGCCAATGGGCATCCCGAAGCTTACAAGGTCGGGTTCATGGGGATCGGCAATGAGAGCTGGGATTGTGGCGGGGCCATGAGTCCTGACTACTACGTGAGCCTGATGAAGGTCTACAGCCGGTTCGTGAACAATATGAATCCTGCCCAGCGCGGCAAGGACCAGATGCTCAAGATTGCGGTGGGACCAGGTACTGCGGACACCGAATGGACCGAGGCGGTCATGAGCGCCTGGAAGAAGCACACATGGTCCTGGGATATCAACGGCGTCTCGCTGCACTGGTACACCGTTCCCAACGGCTGGCCGCCTTCGACCTCGTCCGACAAATTCGGCTTGGATGATTACGCCAAGTCGCTCAAATCCACCCTCTTCATGGAGGACTTCCTGCGCAAGCAGGAAATGGTAATGGACAAGTATGATCCGGAAAAGAAAGTCACGCTGACCGTAGATGAGTGGGGTGCCTGGCACGCTCCGCTACCGGGCTCAAATCCAGCTTTCCTCGTACAGCAAAACAGCGTGCGCGACGCGATCTTAGCTTCGCTCAATCTCAACATCTTTGCCCGTCATGCCGATCGAGTTCGGATGGCGAACATAGCCCAGATGGTGAATGTGCTTCAGGCCATGATTTTGACCGACAAAGAGAAACTCGTTCTCACGCCAACCTTCTATGTGTTCAAAATGTACGTGCCTTTTCAAGACGCAACATTCCTTCCCGTGTCTTTCGATGCGGGGAGCTATGCGCAGGGCGGAGTAACTCTACCTCGCGTTGATGCGTTGGCTGCGAAGAGCACCGACGGGAAACTCCTCCTTGAAATTACCAATTTAGACCCCAACAAGCCGGCCACCATCAACGCTGACATTGCAGGGAAGTCGGCAAAAGCCGAAACGCTGACTGGCGCCGCAGTGGACAGCGTCAACACGTTCGACTCTCCTCAGGCTGTCGTTCCCAGGCCTGCAGGGGTGAAGGTCGAAGGTGGGAAACTGTCGCTCACCGTGGAGCCCAGGTCCGTCACGATAGTGACCATCGATCAATAGCTCGATGATGTGTAATCTTCCAATCTCAAGAGAGCGTTCTGAATGAAGACTGTGAACCGGCATTTGTTCCCGATCGTGGTATTGGCTTGTGCATCCCTCGCTGGTCAGGCACAAGCGCCCAACAGCTGTTCTGAACTCGAGAGTCTGAAGCTCGATAACGTCGAGATCACAAAGGCAGAACTGATTCCGGCTGGAACGACAATCCCGCCCGCGTATCCGGGCGCGCCGACGATTGGGCCGCTGCCGGCTCACTGCCGTGTGGACGGTGTGATCAATCGCCGCAAGGGCTCGTACGGCGAGGAGTTCGGCATGGGATTTGCCCTCGCGCTCCCCGAGAGTACCGCGTGGAACGGCGATTTCATGATGCAGGGTGGCGGTGGCGGAAACGGCGTTGTGTCCTACCCAGCTGGAGCAGGCTACGCAGGCGATACGCCGGCTCTTGCGCGCGGGTTCGCTGTGGCGAGTACCGACACTGGTCATAAATCGAAGAATGGCGCATTCGATTTCAGCTTCATGCGCGACCAGCAAGCGTACTTGGATTTCGCTTTCCTCGCGAACGCGGAGGTCGCCGGAGTAGCCAAGGAGATCATCAGCCGCTATTACACCAAACCTGCCGCTTACTCCTACTTCGTCGGATGCTCAACGGGAGGAAGGGAAGGGATGATCCTCTCGCAGCGTTATCCCAAGGTGTTCAATGGCATCGTGTCCGGCGACCCTGCGATGAGGACCGGGCTGTCGAACTTGGCCATTGCGCAATGGTTTCCGGTTGCCTACAACCAGGCTGCTCCGAAGGATGCGTCGGGCAAACCGGAGGTGGACCGCTTCCTGACCGAAGACGAACGCAAGCTCTTCATGGGTCGCTTGATGAACCAATGTGACACCAAGGACGGGCTCGCCGACGGGATGATATCCGATCCGCTGGGCTGCGACTTCGATCCTGCGGTGCTTGCCTGCAAGTCTGGCCAGTCCGGCTCGTGCATCGCACCTGAGAAGATCGCCGCCATTAAGAAAGCGTTCGCCGGTCCGAAGAACGCCTATGGGACTCAGGTGTATCCAGGGTTTCTCTACGATGCAGGAATCAACATGAAAGGCCCGGTCTCCGGGCTGCTTGCGCTAGGGAAGAATGGGCTTTTTGGCCCCTATACCACCGCAACCGAGCTCGACGTCGATAAGGCAGCTCTGCATGCCTCCGATCCTCTGGTTGAGCCTGCCTCAACCAACCTCTCCACGTTCTCGGGCAACGGAGGCAAGCTCATCTTTTTCCACGGCGATAGCGATCCATGGTTTTCTCCGCTCGATACGCTCGGCTATTACAAATCGCTTGGCGCCGCGAATGGTAGCCCAGAGAGCGTAGCTGAATGGAGTCGAATGTTCCTTGTGCCTGGCATGGCGCATTGCGGTGGTGGTCCGTCTTTAGATCACTTCGACATGCTGAGCGCTGTGGTTGACTGGGTGGAGAAGGGCAAGGCACCCGATCGGGTCATCGCTACCGGCAAGGCATTCCCGGGCCGAAGCCGCCCCCTCTGCGCCTATCCGAAGCATGCTCAGTACACAGGAGCAGGCGACGCCCAGGACGCCCAGAATTTCCGATGCGAGTAGTATTTAAGCCCATTTTAGAGACCTTATGAATATGATCCATCGCTACTTCACTCTCGCGGCCGTGGTGTGCTTGTTCATCTCTGCGGCGGCGTCGATCATCGCGCAGCCCACGCCTGGTCGGACTGCGCCCGCCCCTGGCGCTCCGGATAGCCTCCCGTTTGTGAGTCCTATCTTCGGCGACAATATGGTGCTGCAGCGAGGCAAGCCCGACACCCTTTGGGGCTGGTCTGAGCCGGGAGACACCGTGCGTGTACAGATCGGCGACAATGCTGCGACAGCCACTGCCGGCAATGATCATCGTTGGGAAGTGAAGATCCAGCCGCCCGCCCCAGGTGGCCCTTACAGCGTCAAGATCTCGGGCCGCCAGACCGTGGAGCTCCGTAACGTTCTCGTGGGTGATGTTTGGCTTTGTGGGGGGCAGTCAAACATGGGTCTGCCGCTTCGGTTCACCAAAGATGGCGAGAATGAGGTCAAGGCGGCGGACTTCCCTCAGATCCGCTTCTTCACCGTGCAGGGAGGGCCCGCATATCATCGGCTGGATACGGTTCAGGGAGAGTGGCGCGCCGTAACGCCGGACACAGCGGCATGGATCTCCGCGGTAGGCTACTATTTCGCGAAACGACTCCAGCAGGATGTACATGTGCCCATCGGTCTAGTTGTCGATGCCGTCGGCGGCAGTCCCGCCGAGGCATGGGCTAGTGATTCCGCACTTCGTCCCCTTCACGACTTTGACGTCCCGCTCGCCGAACTCGACCGCCTCAAGGCCGAGGGTGCGCCGCCTTACGGCAACTACGTGATGCACTGGTACGACCGCTATGATATCGGCCAGAAGGAGAACTGGTCCGCCCCTGAGTTTGATGATTCCACCTGGAAGACCGTGGAGATTCCTGGAGGATTCGCCGAATTAGGCGTTCCAGAGTCGCCCGCTCTTGTTTGGTTTAGAAGAGAGATCACATTGCCGGACCCGCTTCCGCCAGGTCGAGCGATGCTCTACCTGGGTGAGATTGAGCGCATGGATACGGTCTACATCAACGGCAAGTCAGTGGGGGGCAGCGCATGGGTAGAGAATCCGCGTGCCTATCCGGCTGTTGGCCTCAAGCCGGGTCGCAACGTCATTGCCATCCGCGTTCTGAAGACCAAGCCCGATGGTGGATTTCTCTCCAAAGCGCAGGACCTTCGCCTTGTGTTAGGCGATCAGAGCAGCATTCCGCTGGGAGGGCAATGGAAAGCAAAGCTCAGTGTCGACGCTCGCCCGCCGCAGCCGTTACCGATTGCCTACGAGAACTGGCCGATCATGCCCACGGTTCTTTATGAAGGGATGCTCGCGCCCATTGCACCACTCTCCATCACAGGAGCACTCTGGTATCAAGGGGAACAGAACTCTCCGCGGGGATATCAGTACCGCAAGATCTTGCCGGCCATGGTGGCGGACTGGCGTTCCCTCTTTGCGCAGGGCGATTTCCCGTTCTACATTGTCAGCCTGCCCGCATTCACAAAGCACAGCGCTGCGCCGGTCAATGGCGACGACTGGACTGAGCTACGCGAGTCACAGGCAATCGCTGCAAGCTCAATTCCCAACTCGTGTTTAGCCGTGACCATCGACACTGGGGATCCTGACAACATTCACGCAAAGGATAAGCAGCCCGTCGGCGATCGGCTCGCGCGCTGCGCGCTGGCAAAGCATTACGGTAAGGACATCGCCTATTCAGGCCCTACGCTGCAATCAGTCGAACGACTTCCCGATGCGATCCGTATCCATTTCCAGCACACCGAGGGCGGCCTGGTGGTGAAAGGTGACAAGCTCGGAGAGTTTTCCATCGCAGGAGAAGACCGGAAATGGGTTTGGGCTGAGGCGCGTATCGAGGGGGACACGGTTATTGTCTCTTCGCCATTGGTCCCGAACCCAACTCAGGTGCGCTACGCGTGGCAATCTAACCCAACGGCGACGCTGTTCAACGGTGCGGGGCTCCCGGCCACTCCGTTCCGAACGGACACGTGGCCGGGAAAAACCGAGGATGCGAGACCTTACTAGAATGGCAGGTTCGGCCGAACTCATTCTGGACGATCTCGGCCTTGAAGCAGTTAGCGGCCGATGATCTTCACCACCGATTGATCATCCGCATTCCATGCCTCAGCCCCCTGGTGGGTCAACTTGCCGGCTTGATCATCCCAGTGCAGTTTGGTGATCGAGCCGGCGTCGTCCTCATACTTGTATGAGGTGCCGTCGTCCGAGAACAGCGTGAAGTTGCCGTCAGCCCCGGCATACACGCGAACTGATGCGATCGCCTGGTGCTGGTCCGCGCTCTCAATGGATGATCCAAGAGGTACGATCGAGCCAGCCCGAACAAACAGGGGAAGTGTATCGATCGGAGCTGACACTTCCACTGTGGTTCCGCCTTTCAACCGTTCGTTGGTCCAGTAGTTATACCAGTCGGATCCAGCCGGCAAGTAAACTCTGCGGGAGGTTGCGCCCTGTTCGGTCACCGGTGCGACCAGGAACGCCGGGCCAAACATGTATTCATCCGAGAGGTTCAGGACATTGGGATCATGTGGGAAGTCCATGAACAGAGCCCGCATGAAAGGTGCACCTGTCTTGTATGTTCCGTAGCCCAGGGAATAGGTATAAGGCATGAGCTCATAGCGAAGTCGCAGATACTTCTCCAGGATGGGTTCCGCCTGCTTCCCGTATGACCAGACCTCGTTGTGCTGACGCTCGCCGTGGGCGCGCATCACCGGTTGGAACGCCCCCCACTCGAACCACCTTACGAATAGCTCCGGATAATCTTCGTATCCATCGACGTTGCCGCGCGCGTCGGAGGCATCTACAAGTGGCTTGTGCGCTGGATGATAGGTGGCAGGAATTGTCGGAGAAAAGAATCCCGCTATGTCCGTATCCCAATAGGGCATGCCACTGGCGGCAAAGCCTAGCCCGGCTGGGATGGAGCGTTTCAACATGTCCCAGGTCGACGTAATGTCGCTCGACCAGAATACGGTTCCATTTCTTTGCGCGCCCAGATACGCAGCTCGCGCCAGGATCATCACGCGGCGGCTGTCGCCGAAATCACGACGGAAGCCATCGTAGACAGAAGCTGTGTGAAACAGCGGATAGACGTTGTAGAACCGATTGCCTGAGCCGATTGAGAAGTAGTCGCCCGCGGGGTCAATGTCCGGCTCGGTCTCATCCAGCCAGAGGTAATCGAACCCGTAAGGCTTGACGTACCGGTCGCGGATGGCTTCCCACCACCACTTGGCGGCTTCAGGATTCGTCGTATCGATATTGGGACCGATCATATCCCGCTTGTAACCGCCTGAATCTGGCGTGCCATCAGCCTTCCGAATGAGCCATCCCTTTTGCAGAAGCATGTCGTAATAGCGAGTTCCGGGCGCGAAGTGGGGCCAAACGCTGAGCAACGTCTTGACACCCATGGAATGCAATTGCCTGTTCATCCCTGCTGGGTCTGGCCATCGCGCAGGATCCAGGTCGAGCTCTCCTTGTCGAGTCATGTTCAGGAAGTCGACCACGATGGTATCAAGAGGCAATTTACGGTCACGGTAGCCTTTCGCTACGTCCAGGATCTGTTCCTGACTGGGATAGATGGCCTTGCTCTGGATGTAGCCGTAAGTTGCTTTGGGCAGGAGGTGGGATACGCCGGTCAGTTGCCGATACCCCTGATAGATCTCATCGCTTGTGTCACCGGCGACAACAAAGAATGAGACGCGGTCGCCGATGTCAGAGGACCAGGTACTCTGCTGGTTCACGGCGAGGTCCACCGTCGTTTTCGAGGGATTGTCCCAGATGAGCCCGTAGCCTAGCGTGGAAACGACAAACGGAACGCAGACATTTTCTCCACCCAGCGCCCAGTAATCGTGCCAGCAACGTACCTGATGCCCGCGAAGATCGAGAAAACCCTGCTGCTGCTGACCCAATCCGAAATAGTGCTCATCTGCGGGTGCATCGAAGACAGCCGATACCCGGTAACCTGGTTTCTCATTCGCTCCGAGGCCGCTTTTAGCATCCACCGGTACAGCCTGATTGGGCACCATTGTCCAACGCCACATCGTCAGCAGCGGCTTGCCCGAGGCAGTGGTGATGGAGATCGTATCGTTGTGTGTGTCGTTCCGATGTGGACCGCCGAAATATGCATCGCGAAGCGATTGATTCAGCTTGTCCAGCGGCATCGGGTGCGGAGCGGGAAGGTTTTCGGGCGCGAGGCGGACGATCATCCTGGACGACTGAATCTGCTCGTAGCCATCGGAACCCAATTGATGCCTCCAGCCCCCGGGTGCAGCGGATCCCGATATACCGTAGCCCGGTGAGGCAAGAGCAGACGACTTATCTACACTCAACGTGATCCGAACAATATTCGCACCGTAAGGTTCGACGACTACAGTCCGGCCATCGCGCTGGAAAGAGAACGGTGCCTCCGAGCTTTGCCCGGCCGCATTGGCGAGCCACACCCCAAGCATCAGAACAAGAACTGTGATCTGCACTGGCCGAAACCTCTTCTGAATGTGCCTGCAACCACTCCACGCGCTACGATTCCCCATCATGCTCCTCTCGTACGACCGCCAATCGATTTGCGAACCGCTCTTTATCGGTACAGAGTTTCCTACGGATTCTATCCTGGGAGGCGTTCCCACTTCATCGTGCAGGGGAGGGCAGGTGCTTACCCGCCATTTGGATGAAGTTCTCCATCAGCATTGAGCGCGGCGAGCGAGAATTCCAGGCAATGCCGATGGTCCATTCCGCTTCGGGGATTCTAGTCTCGGCGAACCGTATCTGTGGGACACGCATGAGCCGGGCTGCACTCGGCGCGATACTCACGCCGAGCCCTGCTCGCACTAAATTGAGAGCAGTAAAGAACACGTCCGCCTCTTGCACGACCTTCGGAACGAACCCTGCTGCTCTGCAGGTACGCAAAACATGGTCATAAAAGCTGGCTGAATCCGCGCGGCAGGGCAATATGAATGGTGCATCGGCCAAACCGGCCAACCCCTGTTTGGCACTATATGGAGCATGGTCGCTCAGCACAATCATGAGCCGCTCCTTGAGGATCGGGATGGCTTCGATCCCGTCGGTCCAGATCGGAAGGCGCACAAAACCGATGTCGATTCGCCTGTCGATCAGCTCTTGAATCTGGTCAGAGGTCGACATGTTGCGCACAGACAGATCCACATTTGGAAAGCGCTTCCTGAACCGCAGCATAAGATTTGGTAATCCGCGGGCAAGAACCGCAATTCCGAATCCAACCCGTAATGTCCCTGCTTCACCCTTCAACGCGAGGCGGGTGATTCTCTCGGCCGATTCGGCGTCCTTTACCACTTGGCGAGCCTGTTGCAGCAGCACCTCGCCGGCACCGGTCAGGTGCATACCGTTCGAGCGCCGGATGAACATAGCGCCACCCAGCCTCTCCTCCAGGCGTCGCATTTGCTTGCTCAGAGCGGGCTGCGAGATGTGAAGGACCTCTGCGGCCCGACGGAAGTGGAGATGGTCCGAGAGAACCAGAAATGATCGCAGCTCATCCAGTTGCATGGCCATGACCTAAAGTTATCAAAACGTGTCAGCTAATTCATTGGACACATACAGCCCTGCTTGCCGATGATCCAAAGGATGCTTTCCCGACACATCGATCCAGCCTAAAGACGGACCAAAGACACGGCTGACCGGCCCACAAAGGAGTAAGAAACAAGATGAATCGACGCCAGTTTGTTGCCAATTCTGTTGCCGCCGCCGCAGGCGCAGCCTTTGCTCCCCAAAGTGGATACGCTGCCGTGCCCACCGTTCTTGGACAGGGGACAGGTCCGGTTCCGGGTGCGATTGCCGAAGAGGTCATTAAGAACGCCCGCTTCCCCGAGGGCTTCATCTGGGGAGCTGCGACGGCCTCCTATCAGGTGGAGGGGGCTTGGAATGAAGATGGCAAGGGCGAGTCCATTTGGGACCGGTTCACGCACACTCCTGGCAAGGTGCGAGGCGGTGTAACGGGAGATGTCGCCTGCAATCAATATCACTTGTACGCGCAAGATGTGGCTCTGGCCAAACAACTGAACATCAAGAGTTATCGTTTCTCGATCTCGTGGCCGCGGATTCAGTCCACCGGAATCGGCCCGGCCAATATGAAAGGGATCGACTACTACAGTCGGTTGGTGGATTCTTTGCTAGCTGCCGGAATTCGCCCTTGGTGCACGATGTATCACTGGGACCTGCCGCAGGTTCTCGAGGATCGAGGCGGTTGGCCGAACCGCGATCTCGCCGGCTACTTCGCTGACTATGCCGGTATCCTGGCCAAGCACCTCGGCGACAGAATCACCATGTGGGCTCCATTCAACATGCCCTGGGCCATCGCGTTTATGGGCTATGCGGCAGGGGCTTTTCCGCCGTGTCGCACAAGCTTTCCAGACTTTCTGAAAGCAGCGCACACCCTTGCACTCGCACAAGGTGAGGCACATCGCTCCCTTAAGGCAGCCTCTTCGAAGGCAACCGTGGGGAGTGCATATGAGATGGCTCCGGCGTATCCCAAGACGGATTCGGAGGCAGACCGCGCCGCTGCCGATCGATACCACGCGATGAACAACGTGTTCTTTCTCGAAGCTGCGATGAAAGGACGCTACCCCAAGGCATTTGTTGGCGAGCCGCCCTACGACGTCATGGGGTTCAAAGCAGGGGACGAGAAGATCCTCCATGCTCCGCTGGACTGGCTGGGCTTTCACTTCTACACCCGCCGCATCGTCTCGGACGCTAGCACGTCGCATGTCGCTGGCGGCAGTTTCAGCGGAACGGAGATCGAATCAGACTCCGGAGTGGCCCGCGATCCCTACACCAGGATCCGGGCTACCATGCCCACCGAGGGACCGTTGACTGAGTCGGGTTTGGAAATTTGGCCACGCGGGATTTATGACCTGGTCACTCGCGTCTCGAAAGAATACGATCATCCAATTATCGAGATTACGGAGAGTGGGTGTGGCTATCTCGATGAGCCATACGACAAAGAAAATGGGCGCGTACCGGATCTGCGCCGGATTCAATGGTACCGACAGGTGCTGGCGGAACTTGCTCGAGCCATTCAGGATGGTGCTCGGGTTCGTGCCTACCACGCATGGAGCCTGCTCGATAATTTCCAGTGGGCCGAGGGATTTACCGAGCGCTACGGCCTGATCTACACAGACTTCCGAAGTCAGAAGCGCACGATCAAAGACTCGGGCCATTGGTACAGCCGGGTCGCTTCCTCCAATAGGCTCGACGTATGACACGCGCGACGCTTTGCTGAAATCGAGCAACGGCGGGATAGTGCGGCAGCGTCGCCGATGTGGGCTGACGAGTGGCCACGCAACAGTTCGTTAGTACGGGCTGACGTCGCGTTCGTACGGTTTTCCAAATTTGTTCAAATGTTCTTTGGTGGAAGGCGGTATATGGGCATCCACCACCACGTTCGTTGGCTCACCTGCTGAGATGTGGACTCGGCGCGTGAGGCCGTCATTTACCGGTTGCTGCATTCCTTCAATCCAAGTGTGCAGATCGTAGTCTCCGGCCGGTACGCCACTGATGGTGAACGTCCGGGAGGCATCTGCGATCGCATGGAAGGGCGTGGATAGTGCAATAATCACGGCGTTCATCTCAGGATGAATGTTGCAGAAGATGTAGGAAACCCCTTCGCGCTGGAACACTACCTCTCTCGAACTGCCCGCCTCGTACAGCCCCAGATCGAAACGCTTGCCATTGAAGAGCGAGAAGACGTTGTGAAAGAAGGGGTCCTGGTTAGGAAAAATTACGGTGCTTCCCGTCGGAATCACGAGTAGTGACGGTTCAAATTTGCGATTCTTCTGCACCAGCGTGAAGCGGCCGGGGGGAGGGGAAGTGAGCCGTGATGTATCGTCGACGGAGGTCAGCCAGAGCACGACGGCTGCATGGTCCTTTGACTGCGCGGGAGTATGCAATTCGACTCGGCCCCGCAGCTCACCCGACCTGGAGGCGGCACTCTGCGCGGTGCTTGCGCCGTTAACGCAGAGGAAGAGACCAATCAGCAAAACTGCTGGCGAACGGTAAGCGCTGAATCGCATTAGAACCTGTACCCCGCGGCCAAACCAATTACGTTAGCAGACTGCGTAGGTGCCGACACGTACGACGATGCCAGGCGGCGATACTCGAGCGAAAACAGCACCGAGGCGTTTGGACTATAGATCACGTTGGCGCTGCCTGTACGGTTGCGAGCAAGGTTGTAGTAGGTCAACGGTGGAGAGATTGCATAAGGACGGAGCTGGTGTGCAGGAACATTGTCCACGCCTACAGCTTCATTGAACTGGAGACGCTCGCTTAGTTTCTGTTGCAACTGCATCCACCCGCCCGTGTCATCCAACGCCCTGAGGTCGAGGTCTCCGGCCACGTATGTGGACGCAAAATCCTTGTATGCACCTCCGCCCAGGCTGCCGAGCGCGGATCCTGTGTATATATCTCCCGTGAGGCGCATTGAGTGCCATTCAACTGAGCGCAGATCGGCAGCAACCGCCCAGGAATCGAATTGCTTGGCGAACAAGGTTGTACGTCGCGGCACGTAGAGTCCACTGATCCCCAGGTGAGCGCCTTCTACACCACCTCCGCTCTCAAAGGCGAGCCGGCCTTGGACTCCGGGCCAGCGCGACAGTGCGGTAATCACTGGAGGAGTATAGACCCCGTAATCCTGTGTGCTGAGCGACGGTGGACCTCCCAAATCAATCATTGCGCCCTCAATGCTCAGGCGGCCGTGCGATGAACCTATAAGGTCCTGGGATATGCCGAATTGCGGGCTCCAGGCCCAAAGATTACCCGACCAGGCCAGGGCGGGTTCAGCAACGGCTACCAGCGAAGTGGGATTGTCAGGGTTTAAGAACGAATGATCGAAGGCGAAGAATGCCCGTGTACGAGCCCACTCCAACGCAGCGTGAGCTGTGCGTAGCCGCAGCATTGCCGCTGAGTAAGCAGAGGAGCCCGTTCCGCCGAAATCGAAGTGAATATCCGCGAAGCTATTTCCGCCGAATACGTGTGGACCCACCGCGGAGAGTCCTAACACGCTTTGTCTTGCCGTAGCCGCCGTAGCTCCTGGACCCGACAAAGCCAGTGATGGAGCATCGGCCACATCGACCCGCTGAGTGCTAAGGACTCCGGTCATCAGAATCATGCCGGTGAGCTTGACTGGATACTTCGAAACGCTCTCTATCTTGCTTTGCGCGAGGGTTGCAATCTGCGATTGGTCCATCGCCTGATTTTCCCGCAGAGAGGCGACCGCTTCACGAAGGGCAGACGCAGGTTCGGGCGGTTCGGCAGTGGGAGCGAGACTAAGGTTGGACTGAAGACTGGCGAGTTGATGGCGGAGCTCTGCTAGATCGCGCTGCGACTGTTGCATCTCTCCTTCCACGCGGTCGATCGCTTTAGTGAGAGCCTCAATGCGCTGTGTAATGGTCGGATCCGCATTGGCTGCACTCTGCCCACTTCCGGTGGCGACTGAAAAAACGAGGAGGAGAGCAGCAGTTACGGATCTCCATTGGACTCTGAACAATACGTTTTGGAATGCTCGACTCATCTTCACTCCACTTCTGCACGACCAACCGCTTGTGATGCCTCATCCCGGCTCGTTCGAGCGATGGCCATGCGAAAGATCGTCTCCCCGTAGCGAGTGCTGAAGAGAATGACGCTTCCTCCGTGATCGACTGCGATACTCTGGGCTAGGGTCAGCCCCAGTCCAGAGCCCTTGTGCTTACCCTCGCTGACGAATGGCTCGAAGAGCGTTCCTCGAATGGATTGCGGAACTCCGTTGCCATTGTCTGCCACATCGATCCACAGCTGCTGGTCCGCTCCCTTTATGGTGATAGTAACTGTGCCGTCGACACCCGCATCCCGTGGAGCTTGACAGGCATTAAGCAAGAGATTGTAGATAGCTCGTTCCAGTTGTTTGCCATCGACGCAAGCCTGGCTGGCTTCCGGATCTTCGACATTGACCGTAAACTTTATCCCGGCAGCATCTGGATGCGAGCGCACTAGACTCAAAACGCTTTCCACGAGTGCGGGAATGGATTGACGCACTCGCCGCACAGATGCTCCCGTTCGGCTGAACATCAAGAGAGATTCCAGCATCTCTGTTGTGCCATCGACGGCAGTTCGAATCTCGGCGAGTACTTCATGGCGGTCGCCATGGGGCAACGTCTCAGAGGCAAGAAACTCAGAGTTGGCGTAGATCGCCGAGAGGTAATGACGCAGATCGTGCGATACGGAGCGAGCCATGCGGCCTATGGTGGCAAGCCGCTCCGATTCGATCAAGGCCTGATTAGCTCGCCGGATCTCTCCGCGCATCCTGGCGAAGGCGTTACTCAATTCTCGTACTTCGCGCGTGCCGCGATCGGGAAGAAGATGGGTGCTATTACCCTCTGCAAACGCCCGTACTCCTGCGGCTAGCTGTTCCAGCGGACGCGTGACAAATCGTGAGAGGGCCACCATGAGTCCGGCGCCTAGCCCTAGTGCGAGGATTCCTGCTAAAAGCACCAATCGATTGATCTGGGCTAGAACCCGCTTTTCTTCTTCGAGTGTTTTGAGCTCCACCAACGTTAGAGGAGCGGTTGCCTGGGCAGACACATCGTGTGCGACGGCAAGGTACTCTTCGCCTGCGATGTCTAGGCGGAACGCATTGTTGGAGGGGACTCGTGGAAGCGGCCCTGCAGGAATTCTGGCTGCAGACGTGCCTGAACTCGCCAAGATCCGGCTGCCACTTCGATACAGCGCTTCCACCCTCGTTGTGTCGCCGAGCACCGCCAGTGCATGGTCATCAATGGCAAACCCCGTGATCACAAAACCCAACAGGGTTCCATTTTCACGGCTGCCGAAGTATAGCGGCTGCACCGAACAGCCGTAGAGACCCTGCGCTGAAACAAGGAAGCGCGTACCGCGGTGTGTCAAAAAAGCATTCAATTCAGATCGGAATGCTTCATCGACTGCTCTGTGGGTGAGATAAGCCGCCTTGATCGCGCCGCTGGGATCAGCCAAAGCGAACAAATCTGCTTCGCTCACCCGCCAGAACTCTACTCCTGCATCAGCGATGGTGCGCTCATCACTCGTCGTCATCAGAGCTTTGAGACTAGGCAAATCAGCCAACAACGCACTCTCGCGATCGAGTGAAGCCATACGCTGGGTTTGCATGCTCTCAAACGTAGAGAGCGAGTACAGCAACTCTGAGGATACGTCCTCGACGATGAGATGCTGGAGCGGCTGGCGTATCACCGACAGGCTAACGAGCGTTGCGCTCAGCGTGATCACCGAAGCTGCCAAGATGAGCAGCACACGGGTGCGTGTTCCTCCCGGACGAACCTGAGAGCTGGCAACGGCCTCATCTTCGGATCTAGCTTCGTGATCAGACATCGGTCTATGGGACGAACTTATAGCCGGCGCCATAGATTGTGAGGAAGTGCCTCGGATTGGCCGGATCGCGCTCGAGTTTTTGGCGGAGTTTGAGGATCTGGTTGTCGACAGTACGGGTAGTCGGATAGCAGTTGTAGCCCCAGACTTCGTTTAGCAGTTCCTCCCGGCTTAGAACCCGTTCCGCGTTGGAGGTGAAGAACTTCAGAAGACGAAACTCGTGAGATGTAAGCGTTACTGCCTCGCCATTGCGGAACGCAGTCATTTTCTTGAAATTGATATCACAGTCTGCAAAGCGAAAGGTATCGTGGGATGCTGGTTTTCTCCTGCGCCGGATAGCCGCCTGCACACGCGCCGTCAGCTCACGCGGACTGAAAGGCTTGGTCACGTAGTCGTCTGCTCCAAGTTCCAGCAGAAGTACCTTGTCGACCACCTCTGAGATTGCACTGACAATAATGACAGGTGTCTCTGGTGAAATTGCTTTGAACCTTTGACAGAGTTCCCGGCCGGAGACGTGGGGAAGGATGAGATCCAGCACCACCGCTATGGGCTGCCTGCTCTGAAAGAGTTCGAGGGCCTGGGTTCCGTCACCCGCTGTAATTACCTGAAAGTGCTCGGCGGCGAACATGCGCTGCAGAACGCGCTGCATGCGCGGATCATCCTCTACGACAAGGATGGTCCCGAGCTCATACGACACTGGCGGCGCGCTGTCAGCTGCTGGAAGGTCCATAGCCCTGATCATGCATACATTTTCGCTTGAATACTGCTGATTCTTCTCCGCTTAGGACGAAGAATGACAATCAAGTGACAATGTCCGTTCTACAGGGACTGCCCACGGGTGCTCTCAGCAACATTCAAGTTGCGCCAGCATAGCAAACTCTTGGGTTGCCCGAACAGAGCAATCTTCGGCACTGTTCCCAATAGCTTGAGGGGCGACCTGCCTTGAGGCGGCGGTGACTCACCCCGCTGCACACGAGGTCAACATTAGCTGTGGTTTGGGCGAGACTCTTCTTCGCGGGCGCGCTCGCTGTTGAAATCGGTCGCTCCCACTACTGCTGCCTCCACAAAGCTGTTTCCTGCGAAGATCGTCGCGGCCTTGGTCCCTGAAAAGCCAAAGATCTTGGGCAGCATCATCGAGGAACCAGCAAAAGCCGCGTCCATCTGCCCGTGAGCTCGGAACGGAATCACCTTTTTCACGCCGAGTGGATAGTCCGTGAGGAGCGATTGAACCAATACAAATGAGCCAGTCACCAGGGCAGCCATGGCGGCGCGCTTGTCGCTCTTGCGGCACATGAACGCCATCCCGAGGAAAAATGCAGCGTGACAATAGTCAATGATTCCATGTTTTCGGGCATCGATCACTTTCGGTAGGCGGTTTTCCAGTTGGTTTATCGCAGTGCCTGCAAGACCCATCTCCGAGTTCTCCTTGGGCTACTTGGATGCGGGAAAGCCCCGCCCGTGTTTCGCCGCGGTCTTCGAACCGGAGACCGCAAGATCCTGTTTGCCTGGGCGGGAAGGGAACGGCTAAAATGGAGTAGCGCTCGTCCCGGCTCCTGAACCCAGTGTTCAGCACCTGCGGCGCTACGCTGAATGCCCTCCACCAGAATCAAGGCGCAAGCTTCGCTGACCCTGCGGATCGTCCTGGTCCTATTGGCCGCGTCTGTGTTTATGTGGGGTCTGCAGTACAAGCTGTCCCTCTACGAAGCTCCATCTCATCTCAATCCTGCCCAGGTTGCGAAGCTAGCCCAAGGAGAGCAACCCAGCAAAAAGGTCATTGAGATTCAGTCGCGTAGCCAGGCAAGACACTCTCAGATACAAATCGAAAACAGTGTTCCTGCGTTCTATCCCCCGACTTCGGGACGCAGAAACCGGCCTGCAAGCGTACCGGCCCTTTCTTCCATCATCTTTGTACCGTCCGTTCTCTTTTTTCGACCTCCTCCGCAGAGACTCTAATCTTCGGCTCGTCTTTCTCTATCTGATCCGAGCCTGATTGCAAGTTGAGGGTCGGCGTGTGTTTCCATCGGAAGCCCAAGATAAGACTAGAGAAGACTTAGCCAGGAAGGCTGCTGCCAGTTGTCCATTTAGGACTGAAAAGGCGTGGCGGATTGCTGGAATGTTCGTGCGACGTGTCAGCACTGGGAAGCGGACCGACCATCCTGCTGTGCCATGCCTGGCCGATCTGAGCAGCCGACTATTTGAATTCTGGCCGGACACTGTACTTTGAACGGTGTCTGGACCGGAAAGGCTTACATCCAAACCTCCTGCACGCCGGTCTATCCCGCGCAGGGAGGAAGCAAGTTCCATCCGGGAGCATCAACGGAATGCTTAAGCAAAGCTCGATCCTTGTCGCCGCGGTTTCACTCTGCGCAGTCTTGAATATCTCTGCATGCCATTCGGCAGATCACGAATCTGACGCGCATGCCGCGGCAGTCCCTTCTGCCCGAGTTGCCATCGCCCAGCGCGGTGACATCAGCCACGTACTAACCCTCGCAGGACAGTTTCAGCCCTACCAAATGGTCGACGTCCATCCCAAGGTTTCGGGCTACATGCGCAAGATTAACGTCGATATCGGCGACATCGTGAAAGAAGGCCAAACCCTCGCCACTCTGGAAGTGCCTGAACTCAAGGCACAGGTGCAGCAGACCGTATTCCAGGTAGATCAAGCACAAGAAGAGATGACGCGGGCGCAGCACGAGATCAATCGTGCTCAGGCTCAGCATCAGGCCCTGCACGAGCAATATGCGCGCCTGCAGCAAGCCGCGCAGGGGCACCCCGGTCTGATAGCCGAACAGGAACTCGACAATGCCCGGGCCAGTGACATGGCCGCTGAGGCGCAGGTGGATTCCGCCAAATCGGCCATGGCGGCGGCCAAGCAGCACTTAGGCTCGTCTCAGGCTGAGAACCAACGCGTCGAAGCCCTGCATAGCTATACCAATGTCGTCGCGCCGATCTCCGGCGTGGTGGTCTGGCGGTATGCCGATACCGGCGCTCTGATTCAGGGTGGGACCAACTCCAACAGTCAAGATCTACCCATCGTGCGCCTCTCCCAAAGCAGCCTCCTACGCCTGCGTCTTCCCGTACCCGAAGATGACGTGCGCTATGTTCGCGACGGAGACCTTGTTACGGTTCGAGTGGATGCGGTCAACCGATCTCTCACGGGCAAGGTCGTTCGCTTCACCCGTGACGTGAACTTCGAGACCCGCACGATGGAGACCGAAGTCGACGTTGATAACAAGGACCTCTCCATCTCTCCCGGAATGTACGCGAATACCATGCTGCGCCTGGCACACGTGGAGAACGTCGTTACGATTCCGGTGGAAGCACTTGTCATCAAAGACAACGGGCAGGTCGTGTACGTGGTTGACGAGTCAAATCACATCCACATCCGTCCCGTACAGGTGGGCCTGGAAGGATCAAAACTGGCAGAGATCAGGAGCGGCCTCCAGCCCGGCGAGCACGTGATTTTGGGCGGCCAAGACAAGTATCAAGATGGTGAAGCGGTCAGCCCGATCGTTGCGCAAGGGCCTGCTTCGGAAACCGAGCAGGAAACAGGTGGCACGATCGACCTCAAGGCCGATGCGCAGGCCGACGCCGGCGCCACACCCGAAATGGCGGAAGACAATCGCGCCGGTCGCGCAGGCATGCAGAAGAACAAGGCCGCGCAGCCAGCCGTAAACGGAGACGATGCCCGCCAGCCTCACACAAAACCAGCGAACGGAGGTATCAAGTAGATGCCGAAGTTCGCTCTCAAGTACCCCTTCTTCATCCTGATGATCTGCCTGGTGGTGGCGCTGGTCGGCACCTTCAGTGTGCTGCAAATGCCAGTCGACCTGTTTCCGCAGATTGACATGCCCGTAGTGGTAGTGGCCACGTTCTACAACGGCATGCCGCCCCAGCAGATCGAGTCCGATATCACGAACACCTTCGAGCGCTTCTTTACTCTCGCGGCCAATGTCGACCACAGTGAATCGCGCTCGTTGACCGGCGTGAGCCTGATCAAGATCTACTTCAAGCCCGGCACCGATCCCAACGTAGCGGTCAGCAACATCGCCAACTTGGCTATGGCCGATTTGCGCCGGCTTCCTCCTGGTACCCTGCCGCCCGTCGTGCTCGGCATGGACGCATCCACCCAACCCGTCTGCCTTGTCACTCTGAAAGGCGAAGGGCTGAATGAGACTAAACTCAAGGACCTTGCCCAGTTCCAGGTCCGCAATCAAATCTCCAGCGTCCAGGGCGCGTCCGTTCCGCAACCGTACGGCGGCACCTATCGCCAGATCCAAATCTACGTAGACCCGCTCAAACTTGAGGCACGCAATCTCTCACTTAACGATGTCGTGCAGTCGGTGAACAGCTCCAACTTGATTCTTCCCGCCGGCGATGTGCGCATTGGCTCCAAAGACTTCAACATCTATGCGAACTCGCAGTTTCCTGATGCCAAGTCAATGAATTCCATGCCGCTTAAAACGGTGGGCAATTCATCTGTCCTGGTCGGTGATATAGGAAAAGCTGTCGACTCCGGCGCTCTGCAGTACAACATCGTGCGTATCGACGGCCAGCGCTCCGTGTACGTGCCCATCTTCAAGCAGGGCGGCAACTCCAACACGATCACGATCGTGAACGGTATCAAGGCAGCGGTCAAAAAGCTGGTCGACATTCCTGACACGCTCAAGACCGACGTCGTCTTCGATCAATCAGTGTTCGTGAAGCTGGCCATCAGCAACGTGATCCGCGAAGCAGGGATCGGCCTTGTGCTCACGGGCATGATGATTCTCATCTTCCTGGGAAGCCCACGCGCCACCGTGGCCGGGCTGCTTGCAGTCCCTCTGTCCATGATC
>CBJOJD010000058.1:0-19612 GCA_966443485.1 uncultured bacterium
TCAGGACAAGGTGGGAACCTTCGCGGCGGAGAAGCGGCGCATCGCGCAGGCCGCCGCGGACCTGGTACAGCCGGGGCAGACGATTGCTCTGAGTGGCGGAACGACCACCAGCGAGGTGGCGCGGTATCTCAAACTCCTGCGGGGGATCACCATCGTGACCAATGCCGTGAATGTGGCGATGGAGCTCAGTTCGCACAAGGAGATAGACGTGATTGTCGCGGGCGGCCATCTGCGCGGCAACTGGTTTACCCTCGTGGGTCCTCTGGCCAATCAGGCGGCGGCCATGGTGTTTTGCGATCTCATGTTTATTGGCGTGGATGGCATTCATGTCGAGCAGGGATTGACATGCGTGCACCCGCAGGAAGCGGACTTTCTGCGCATCATGGTGCGGCACGCGAAAAGGAGAGTGGTGGTTGCGGACCACTCCAAACTCGGCGAAGTGTCTCGTTGGTCGCTATGCCCTACGGAGGACGTGCACATGCTCATCACGGATAGTGATGCCAGCGAAGAAAGCATCGCGGCGTTTCGTGAAAAGGGCATTGAAGTGAAGCAGGTCTGAGTGGATTCAGGAGCGGAGATGAACTGGAAGATTGCTGCATTGGTATTGGCGGGCTTCTCTTTGAACTTGGCCGCGGCGGCGCAACAAAACGTGATCTGGTGTGTGGGCACATTCGATGGATCATCCGGAGAATTCGCCGATGGTGTTCCGCAGGGGCAAGTGACGTTCCAGGCAGGACAGGACGATCCGCAGAAGAACTGGTTCGCCTACGCGCCTGTAGCCTTCGCGGACAAACCAGCTGAGACGGCATCGGCACCGAGAACTATCACCTTTGCCATCGCGGGCGCGCCGGACGCAAGCTATCGATTCAAAGCTTCCATGATGATCGAGCAGTCTAGTGTACCGGCGCTTCGCGTGGGCATCAATGGAAAGGCCGGCTTGTTCTATCTGCATCCCAAGCTTGATTACAAGATGGGCGACATGGTTGCGGCATTCTATCCAGCGTATTCGCGGGCGGAGGTTGAGTTTGAGTTTCCTGGCGCGTGGCTGAAAACGGGGACGAACGCAATCAGCGTGCAAGCGGTAGCTTTGGCGGACAAGGGAGTGCCAGATGCAGGTTTTGCTTACGATGCGATCGAGCTGACTCGCGGGCAAGGGAAGGCAACTGGCAAGCTGGAGGTGCATGCCGAACCGACGATCTTTTTCTCAAAGAACGGATCAAGCCTTGAAGAACGCGTGGATGTGTTTATTCAGTCCGTGCAAAAGGCTCACGCGGGACGTGTGGAGCTGACCATAGCAGGGCAGACACAGACCCAGACACTCCGGGCCAAAGGCGATTTCGGCCAGGAGCGTGTGGAATTCAATGTTCCGGAGTTTGGAGCAGGAACGCGGGCGCAGATCAGGGTAACGATGAACGGACGGTCAGTGGAGGAAAGCGAGACGCTAAATCCACAGAAAAAGTGGACACTCTTTCTGGTTCCTCACGTGCATTTGGACGTGGGATACACCGACTATCAAGCAAAAGTATCGGCGATTCAGAGCCGCATCCTGGATGAAGCGATGGATCTGACCGAGAAGCATCCGGATTTTCGCTTTAGCACGGATGGCGAATGGAACCTGGAGCAATTCTTGAAGTCACGTACGCCGGAGGAGCGGGAACGGATATTGAAGGCCATCCGGGAAGAGCATCTCTATGTTCCGGCTCAATCGGCCAATTTGCTGACCGGGTTTCCGACAGCGGAAACCTTGATTCGGTCTCTATATCCGAGTGCAAATTTCAGCCGAGAGCATCGAACTCCGTTCAACTACGCAAACATTACGGATGTGCCCTCCTATTCTTGGTCGTATGCGTCAATCCTGGCCGCTGCGCGCATTCCTTACTTTTTTGCAGGCAGTAATAACGATCGCGCGCCGGTGCTGCTGCAGGGCCATCTGAACGAGAACACGCCGTTCTGGTGGGAGGGGCCTGATGGCGGTAAGGTGCTGATGTGGTATTCGCGTCATTATATGCAGATGCAGTTTCTATTTGGGCTCCCTCCTTTGACAGAAACGGGTGAAGAGGTACTGCCGCTTTTTCTGCAGATGTACCAAGGACCCAACTATCGCGCGAACGGCGCAATTCTTTTCGGATCCCAGGTAGAGAACACAGATCTATTCCCGCAGCAGGGTGAACTTGCCGAACGATGGAATGCGCTGCATGCCTATCCTCGTATTCAGATTTCGGGTTTTCATGATGCGCTTCAGGCCATCGCGCGTCAGTTTGGAGATGCGATTCCTACGGTGCGGGGGGATGGAGGTCCCTACTGGGAAGACGGCATTGGCTCCGATGCCTTGTACGCGGCAGTTGAGCGGGAGAACGAGAGGCGAGCTCCTTCTGCGGAGAAGCTGGCGACGATCAGTACGTTACTGAATTCGCGTCTGGCGGTTGATCGCGACGAATTGAACGCGATGTGGGCAAACATGGTGCTCATGGATGAGCACACTTGGCTTTCGTGGAACAGCGTGTCCGATCCCGCCAGCGATGAGGCGCTGCAGCAGTTGCGAATAAAGGATTCGCGCGCGACCGATGCGGCGGCACAGCGCGATGACATCTTGCGCGGGAGCATGGCGGCGATTGCGGATTCAACTTCCGCAGGTGTGAATAGCCTCATTGTGTTCAATATGCTGAACTGGAAGCGTGATGGGCAGGTTACGCTTGACCTCGATAACGGAATGGAGATCGCAGATCGAGCAACGGGCGAATCATTGCCATTCCTGGTATTGCGCCGAGGGCCGAACTACCGTCGCGTGGAATTCCGGGCGAAGGACGTTCCCGCGGTGGGCTACAAGATCTATCAATTGCGACAGGCGAAGCAAGAACCTGCGGTAGCCCAGCACAGCGATTCAACGATGCTGGAAAGCCCGTTTTATCGGGTGGATCTCGATCCTGCAACGGGCAGCATTCGCAGCATCTTCGACAAGCAGCTTGGCAAGGAACTGGTCGATACCGCCAATGAGTGGCGGTTCGGGCAGTACCTCTACGTGAGTGGAGGCGACCATGAGCCAAACAGCATTCTGCAGTATCGTGCCATTTCACCTAAACCGGAACTGCATATTCATCCCGCGCAAACCGGGCACCTGGTCTCCGTTGATCGCACCCCATGGGGTTGGCGGGCAGAGCTCGAATCGTCGAGCCAAAATACGCCGGCCATTCGCACCGAGGTGCGCCTGTTCGATGATCAGAAGAAGATCGAAATCATAGAAGACATCGATAAGCAGGAAGAGCTCAAGAAGGAAGCGGTGTACTTCGCATTTCCGTTTGCAATGAGACACCCGCATTTTCAATACGAGATTCAGAACGGGGTCGTGGATCCGGCCAAAGATATGTACCCGGGTGCAGGCCACGAGTGGTTCTCAGTTCAGCATTGGGTGGCGGTGCAACAGGACGGCGTGGCGGCAGCGGTCCTGCCCCTGGACGCGTCGCTTGTGACTCTGGGTGATATCAACCGCGGCGAGTGGCCGACGGAGTTCGGGCAGAGGCCCGGGAACATCCTCTCTTACGCGATGAATAATTATTGGCATACGAACTATCGCGCCGCCCAAGGCGGACACTTTCGGTTCCGCTACGTTGTGACGAGTGCGGCCCAGATCGACGCAAGCTCATTAAGCCGATTGGGCTGGATGGAAGCCACGCCAATGGAACAAGACGAGATACGCTCGCAGGATAAGGCGCTAGACCTGCCGCGCACCCTCAATGGAAAACAACAGAGCTTCGTGTCTGTCGATGATCCGGATCTGCTTCTGGACACGTGGAAACCGGCAGAAGACGGGAACGGTACGATTTTGAGGCTAATCGATCTAGGCGGGAAAGCGCGAAGCGTCACAGTGGAGATGCCGCTCATTGCGCTAAGTAAGGTTATGTTAACGGACGCAGTGGAACGCGACGTGAAGGCAATCGAGACGGAAGGTTCTCATGGATTCACCGTAAGCGTGAGCCCTCATGAGATCGTTACCCTGAGGATCGTGCCTGGTCCAGTTACCCCAGTCAGCCATTCGGATTGAAACTGCGGGGCGCTAACGAGACTGCGAGAGGATGGCGCTATGGCACTGATTTGTACATCGGACAATTCAGTTTTGCCGGAAACAGCGGATCAAGTGAAGGGCCCCTCTACCGCACGGACGGAGAGGGGCCAGATTAACTAGCGCGGTTTTAGTCGTCGAGATCGGCAGAAGCAGAAGCCTTCCGCTTGAAATCGCTGGCTGGCCGAACCTTCTTTTCACCGGGGTATGGCTTGATAAAGCCGGTGGCCTCGTACCAGTCGAGGTGGTTGACGGTGTCAGGATCCTCAGAGTCCGGCTTGTGGTATCTGCCCGCGAAGATCTGCGCCTTCTTCTTGAGCCAGGCAGTGCGCAGAGCCTTTACGGCAGCACTTTCAGAGGCCTTGGCAACGGTGGCAGTGACCCCTTCGTCCAGGGGGATGCCGTTTACCACGTGTGTCCAGGGTTGGAAGTTGTCCGCGGGCGGGTTATCAACAAAGGCCGTCGTCATTGGGGAAGCGACCAGGTCATTGCGGTTCATTGGATGAAGTCCGAGGATTTGTTCGATCGTACGCGTCATGTTGACTTGGGTGTAGAAGGTGCTGTCAGTTACTCCACCCTGCTTCACGTAGGGGCTGATGATGTACCCAGGGCTGCGATGACCGTCTACGTGGTCGACGCCATTCTGCGAGTCGTCTTGTTCGACGAAGATCGCTGAGTCTTTCCACACGCTGCTGTGGCTAATGATGTCTACGAAGCGGCCGAGGGCAAGGTCGTTGTCAGCTTGCATGGCCTGCGCTGTCGGCGGGCCGCCAGTGTGATCGGAGCTGATCCAGAGGATGCTGAGCTGAGGAACAGTACCGTTTTTGACGTCCTTTGCGAAGTCTTGCTGCCACACGTCGACACGGTACTGGTCGGGGATACCGAGATCGAACTGCGGATAAGGTTGAATGGTGTGGTTCATGACATCCGGCAGAGGCGAGTAGGAGCCAATCGTGCTGTAATACTTCAGCTGCGGCTCCTGACCGGATTCATAGGCAAGCGTGTCGTTGTAGAAGTCGGTCCAGGAGGGTTCGCAGCTGCCGGTGTTGATCGTTGGCGTGCAGCCCGGCGGATTGAAAGTGTTCTCTTCGATGTACTCGCCGTAGTTCTTGAAGGTGATTCCCGCCTTCGCGGCCAAATTATAGATGCTGCCGGTTTTTGAGTAAGCAAGCGCGTCGCCGCCGTTGGAAGGGTAATCGCGAAGCCAGTCAGGCGACTGAATATCGTCGGAGTAAGGCGCCATTGCTTGCACGATCCAATTGTGGCCGTCCGCTGACTGGCGGCTCGGATCGTAGAAGTTGTCGAACAGCGGGAAGCGCTGCACCAGCGCATGCGCATTCGGCGTAACGCTGCCATACGTCGCATTATCTCCAAAGACGGCGAGATTTGCATCGCCATTTCCCGCGGCCACATCGCCCAGGATCTGGTCGTAGGTGCGATTTTCACGAATGATCAAGAACACATGCTTGATCAGCGAAGGCTCGCCAATGTGCTTCGGAACTGCCTTGGGCTTGGCGGTCGGATCGGCGTTCCAGGTAGATGTGACGTTCTCCTTCAGATCCCAGTGGTTGTTCTGGAAGACCTGAGTTGTTTGCAAAGCCAACTCGGAGCTGGTCGGAACCGGAACGATGCTGACGGTTCCAAGATCCTGGTGTGTGTTGAGCGCTTTCACGCCGTAGTACTTTCCGGTGGAGTTGTCAGTTAGCGGCGCGCCGCTGACCGTGCCCTCGAACGGGTTCGGATTGCCAGTGGTTCCCCACCCCTTGTCGTTGGCGACAATCAGAACATTGCTGGCCGTATCCAGAGCCACGGAACTGGGAGCATAGGCAGTGGGAATCATGCCGATGAAAGAATGGAACCGGGCTGCCGAGTTCAAGTCCACTACGGCGATCGCGTTGGCGTTGTAAAGCGCCACATAGGCAACGCCCTTATTGTTGTCCACGGCGATTGAGTTCGGCCCGAGGCCGTAGGCAGCGGACTCGCCACCGATTCCTACTCCGTTTGGCATCCCAAGCTTGATGGTCCGCACCACTTTGTTGGTAACAGTGTCGATCATCGAGATGCTGTCATCATAGGTGTTCGCGACGAGCAGAGCGCCTGTTCCCCAGAACGCCATGCCGGTGGGATGAAGGCCGGTGGTAATGTTTTCGATAACCTTGAAAGACTCTAGGTCAACCACTGACACTGTACCAGTGGCAGTGTTGCCCACCGGATTAGCAGCCGCTACCGGAGTGCCATTGGAGTAGAGTTGGAAATCCTTTGTCTTGGCAATGCGGCCCGCTTCGTTTGAGACATAGGCTCTTCTGCCGTCCAGCGATACGACCACGCTGTGTGGGACGTTGCCCACCCGAACCGTCGCGCCCTGCTTCAACGTAGCTTGGGTCAGGTCAATTTTGGTCAACTCATTGTTGAAGTCCAGAACCGCATAGGCAGTCTTGTCATCTGGCGAGACAGCCAGGCCCATGGGATCGGCGGAGAGTGAACCGTTACCGGCGGACGAGACCGGAATACCGCAGGGGATGGCCACACTGCCCGTGCTTCCGACGGGAGCAGACATCGGAACGTTGGTCACCGGCATGGTGACCGTCTGAGTGCAATTCGCAGTATTCAGCACTGGCAAAGTGCCGGCTCCCGGAATGTTTATGTAGTTGGCATCCAGGGAAACCTGAACATGAGCGTAGTCGGAGAGCATGCCTGTGGACGGATCCACCTTGGCGATGGCGACGTAGCTGCTCTCCTGGCTGAACAAGAGATACTTGCCATCCCGTGTGTAGGTGAGACCGGTGATGCTGCCCGACGAATCCTTGCCGCCGAAGTTATAGTTCTGTAACACTGCGCCCGTTTGTGTGTTGAACACCTCGACGGCGCCATTGCCATTCGAACTGGACGTGCCCATCGTAAGGACGGCAGCAGTATGAGTCCGAACCGCAGGATTCAAAGCCACGGCCTTTGCGCGAACTCGAATGCCGAGGTTGACTTGAGTGCCGGCAGGAGTGATCACCCGCCCGTCCCCGAGGATGAAGGTCCCATTGGTCTGCGGTCCTGGTGTGTAGGTCGGAAAAGGTACGGACTGCGCAAGTGCCGGAATGCTCATGCCCATCGACAACAGGGCAACAAGCAGACGCACACGGTTGGGCTGAGATTCACTTCGAGACATCTTGTAAGACATGGATCGTTCTCCTGGTTGAGATCGTTCGCTAGGTGCGACCACGAATCGGTCACACAGAATCCGGGAGTTCATTATTCGGTGAGGGGGACATGTGGGGTAGGTGTGGAGTCAAAGCGCGAGCGCAGTTGGGTGTTTGCTGTCTTCGATCGCTCTAGTGAATCAATCGGAGACCGAGAAAAGGTTAACCAAGCAAAGATGACGCTGAGATGGCGGGAACCTTACAATTTTGTAATGAATCGACGACGGTGAAGTGGCACATCGCCGTGCTAGACAAGCGGTTGGCCATGGACGCAAGCGGCGAATAGCGTGCCTCGCATCGCCTCTGAATTCATCGAGATTTCATTCCCAGATGGAACATCGTTAACCTTCAGCAGGGAGCATGGGGACACCCGGGTTCCAGCTCTATCAGTGGACGGAACCTGGATCGTTCCCGATCTCTTCGCAAGCGCGACCAGCTCATTGTCTCTTATCTGACCCTCCAGCTTTCCGAAGTACTCCGCGTAGGTCACGTCATCACGGTTCAAGCAGACCTACTCCAGAACCGTTCCCCAGCAGCAGCGACATTTTGCAGTTGTTCCCACACACCAACAATCAGAGGTCTAGGAATGGGCTTGTTACGGACGAGTGTAGTTTCGTTTATCGCTGCGGGGTTGTTGCTCGCGAACTCCGTCTCTGTGGCTTTTGCGCAAATAGACCGTGCAAGCCTGAGCGGCACGGTCGTGGACCATGCGGGGAACCTGTTGCCCGGCGTTCAGGTCGAAGTCTACGCATCGGCGACAGGTCTGTATCGAAGGGCCATGACGTCTCAAACGGGCACCTTTGAGGTGGCCGCGCTCCCTGTAGGCGATTACACGGTTCGGTTCGTAGCCGCGGGCTTTTCGACGCTGACCTACGAACACGTAACGCAATCTGTAGGAAGTACGCGGACTCTCGATGCAATGATGGAGGTGGTGGGTCCCCAAGACATGGTTGACATCTCGGCGGAAGCACCTCTCCTCGATAAGACCACCGACACGCTGGGTGCTCGCACCGAATCTCGCCAGATCAAGGATCTTCCGCTGAATGGGAGGAACTGGTCGACGCTCACCGCTCTGGCGCCTGGCGCAATTGATACAGGCGGAAGCAACCAGCGGAGTGTCCGCTTCGCCGGCCGTGGATTGGATGACAACAATTTCACGTATGACGGCATTGACGCGACCAACATCATCAACCAAGCTCAACAGCCCTTCGTTCGGCTCGCCATACCCACCGATACAATCCAGGAATTTCACATCGATACCATGTTGTTTACGGCGGAGAGCGGAGCGACCCCCGGCGGCCAAGTCGACGTAGCATCGAAATCAGGCTCAAATGCACTGCATGGTGGGCTGTTTGAGTTTGCGCGTAACGCCATCTTCGATGCTCGTGAGCCGATCCTTCCAGAGCGCCTTCCATTCAGCCTGAACCAGTTCGGCGGCAACGTTGGCGGCAAACTCGTTCGCGATCGTACGTTCTACTTCTTAGCCTATGAGGGTCTGCGTCAGACATACGGGCAGCCGCTACTTGGGTATGTTCCCTCTCCCGCCTTTTCCGCAAAAGTGGTCGCCACCAGTCCCGTGCTAGGAGCCGTCGTGCGCGCTTATCCCACGACGGGCCTCTCTCCCATCGACGGAAACCCAGATGAAGCAGAATTCAAGGGCTCGGGACATCAACTGGACAACGAAGACTCAGCGATGTTGCGAATTGACGACCGGTTCTCCCCAAGCGACACGGCGTACCTTCGGTTCAGCTTCGATGCAGCTCGTAGCAATGTTCCTCTGGCCTCTGGCGGAGCCTACCTCAATAATCGGCAGCTCATCACCTCTCGACCCGTAAACGGTGAGCTAGAAGGACTTCACGTATTCTCCAACAACCTCGTCAACGAGGCCAAGTTTGGGTTCAACCGCAGCACGGCGTTCACCACCAATCAGTCGCTTGCTGGGATCCCGTTCGCGATCAATGTATCGGGCCTTACTCCATTAGCGAATAACGAATTCAAGGTGGGCGTAGGCAACTCCTTCTCGTATATCGATAACCTGACCGCCGTCCATGGCTCCCATACCTTGAAATTTGGAACAGAAGTGCGCCGGATTCAGCTCGATCAGGGAAACACCGCCAACGGCACAGTTTCGTACGCATCCCTCTCTGCCTTCCTGAACAATCAGGTGAGTTCAGCCACCTTCGCGCAGGCGCTTCCTGAAAACGGCCTGCGCAAGACTGAGCTGTACTCCTACGCCCAGGACGAGTGGAAAGTTCGGCCCAATCTTACCCTTAACCTTGGCGTGCGCTATACCTTCTTCAACGTCTTCCACGAGGTGCATGGGAAGGCTATTCCTTTCGATTTCGGAACCTGTGGACCGGTTGGCTTCTGTGGAGCCGGAAAGAGCTTTGGCAATCTGAATACGCTGGATGTTGACCCTCGCGTGTCCTTCGCATGGACACCGAGACCGGGAGGTAAAACGGTGATTCGCTCTGGCTTCGGGATCTATCACGGAGATGGGCAGCTCGATGACCAGAATCTGCCGATCAGTAATGAGGTCGGTCAGTATTCCTTCAGCTCCAAGAGCACTGTGGGCCTTGCATTTCCGATCACTACTTTTCTGAACGGTACGGGCATTGTGTCAGCCAGGGATGATGATAGAAATCGGAAGGACATGTACGTCAGCCAGTGGGGGTTGTCAATCCAGCGAGCGCTTCCTTACGAGTTAGTGGGCACGCTCTCCTATGTGGGTAGCAAGGGTACGTATCTTCTCTCCACCTCCTATACCAACCTGATCAATCCGGTCACCGGTGTGCGCCCGTATCCTGCCTTCGGCCAAGTGACCTGGCGCGGTAACACCAATAACAGTTCATATAGCGGTCTTGTCGCGGGCGTGCAACGCACATTGAACCGTGGATTGCTGCTCTCGTTCAATTACACCTACTCGCATGAGATCGATCAGGATGCTGCTGGAGGTGGCGATTCTGATAATCCGCAAAATCCTGCGTGCATGTCCTGCGAACGCGCGGCGGGAGATTATGACGCACGCCACGTGGTGAATGGAAATGTCATTTACGACCTTCCCTTCGGCCCAGGCCAGATGTTTCTCTCGAGGCCAGGATTCCTAAGCACATTGTTTGGCGGCTGGAGCCTATCCGAAATCATTGTGGCGCGCACTGGTTTGCCCGTGAATGTCACGGAAGACCGCTCAAGTTCGTCGGTGGCGACGGGGTACAGTATCAATCAACGTCCGGACCGTGCCATCGGAGTTCCGCTCACACCCCCGGGAGGCAAGCGGATCGAGCAATGGATCAACCCAGCGGCGTTCACAGCGGTTACGGGCTCCGGCTATGGAGATCTGCCCCGCAACATCGCCCGTGGTCCGAACCTCTGGCAAGAGGATGTGGGACTGGCAAAGCGGGTTCTGCTGAGCGAACGCGCACAACTTCAGTTCCGCGGAGAGGTGTTCAACCTATTCAATCGCGCTCAGTATGGCTTACCTCAAGCGGACTGGTCGTCCTCAAGCTTTGGTCAAATCATTACGACCGTGAATTCGAGTCCGATTGGAACCGGAACACCGCGAGAGCTTCAACTTGCGTTACGGCTGGAATTCTAGGCACGATCCGAATTGGATGTGGGGGAGTAGTGAGCAGGCCTTTCCTGGAGGGTTACGCAAACCGCTGATTGAGGGCATGAGAACGGGAAACTGGCTCTGGCGAGACCAGCATGGCTTCGTCTGAGGGACCTTCTGCAAACTGGTGGCAAGATGTTTTGGAAATAACAGCAGATCAGATTTCTTGTCCTGCTTGGGAAATCGGTATTCGAATAGAAACGCAGGTGCCGCGCCCCAGCTGACTTTCGATATCGGCATTACCGCCGTGCAGCATCGCGATCGATTGCACAATTGCGAGTCCGAGGCCGCTACTTCCGGCGCCCTTTGAGCGGGAGGAGTCGACCCTGAAGAAGCGATCAAAGACTCGTGGCAGCGCTTCTGCAGGAATCCCCTCGCCGTTATCGGAGACTTGAATATGGAGCATAGAGGAGGCGGTGCTCAAGCTAAGCACTACGTCACCTCCGGGTGGAGTATGCGCCAGAGCGTTCGAAATGAGATTACCTACGGCTCTTTGGACCAGACTGCGGTCCACGTCAGCAATGACCGGCTTTTCAATGAGGCGGGTAGAGAGCGAGATACCGCCATCGGCCGCAGAAGCGTCATAGTACTCGCATAGGGCACCCATAAGCTGCCCCAGGTCCACTCTCTCGCGGCGCAGACTCGCTAGTGGACTATCAGCACGCGAGAGGAACAGCAGATCGCCGATAAGCTCGGAGAGTTGTACCGCTTCTTCCAAACAGGATTCGACAACCTCGCGATACTCTGAGGCGGTTCGTTCTCGGCTGAGCGCGACCTCTGTCTCACCGCGTATGTTGTTGACGGGTGTCCGCAGGTCATGAGCAATGTCGGCCGAAAATCGAGAGATACGTTCGAACGAATTTTCGAGGCGGTCGAGCATTTGATTGAAAGTGGCAGCAAGTCCGGCCAACTCTAACGGATATCCGTCGGAACGAATCCGTTCACGGAGGTTTGTCGAGCTGATATGGCGTGCAGTCGTCGCCATCTCCTCAACAGGACGTATTCCTTGTCGTGCAATTCGGTACCCGACAAAAGGGAAGATGCAGGAGCTTGCAAACAGCACAGACCAGAAACAGGATCTGTAACGCGCGAGCAAGATCTCCTTTTGAGAAACGTCAACAGCGATCTGAAGAGTGTCACGCTGAAGTGAATTGGACCCAACTTGGGCTGAAGCAACAAGTACGCGGAACGCATGGCCATTAGGCCCTTGCATTCGAAATGGACGGTCGGTACGAGTATGAGACAGTCGGGTGAGTTCTGCTAAATCGAGATGGGCTGTCATTCCCGGAGTGATCAGCAGCTGAGCCTGCAGTGGATTTAGCAGTCTGACGTAAAACTGCTCATAACGCCGGGCCGCGGATTCGAGCTCAATTTCTTCCCGAAGTCCGTCCCAGTCACCTGGACGATTCTGCAGCATCGTCCGTAGTACATTGACTTTATCCTCGAGGAAGAGTGTCGTGCTCTTTTCCAGCTCCTGCACAAGCACCAGATATAAGCTGGCAACAGCAACGGTAACCATGGCCAGCCCAGCTAAAGCATAAGCTGCGGTTAGGCGGAAAGCTAGGGTTCCGCGAAATTGCGCAAGAGCGGCTTGTCTACTGTTCAGCTTCCAAAACATATCCGGTGCCCCGCACCGTGCGAATCAGCTTCTTGGGGAAGGGATCATCAACTTTGCCGCGGAGCCTTCGGACATTCACATCCACGACATTTGTATCGCTATCAAAATTCATGTCCCAGACCTCTTCGGCAATGAGGGTTCGGGATAGCACCTCTCCCGCGCGTCGGGCCAATAGACAAAGGAGCAAGTACTCCTTCGAGGTGAGATCAAGCCGCAGTCCTGCACGAGTGGCTCGTTGACGCAACACATCTATCTCCAGATCAGCAAAACGTAGCGTCTCCTGAGGACGGGAAGGCCCGCGCCGGAGTAAAGATCGAACGCGGGCGAGCAACTCGGAAAATGCGAATGGCTTCACCAGGTAGTCGTCGGCGCCCATTTCAAACCCTTTCACCCGCTCCTGAACCGTGTCTCTCGCCGTCAGGAACAGAACCAGGCTGTGTTTGCCGCTTTGGCGCATTCGGGTCAGAAGCTGCCAGCCGTCCAAGCCGGGTAGCATGACGTCCAGAATAACGAGATCAAAATTCAGCTCCTGTACCAAATGGAGACCGTCTGCGCCATCCGCTGCGGTACTGACCACAAAGCCGGCCTCACTGAGTCCCTTTTTCAGGAAGTTCGCTGTTTTGACCTCGTCTTCGACAACAAGAATTCTCACGATGAGCCAACCTGAGCCGCGCGGGGGATTTGGATGAGAGCCATTGGACGGGAGCCCCGCGCGGTCGAACAGAGTTTCGCGAGCGGAGAGATACAAGTGTTAAGACATCGGGCGAGCGTGACTTCTGGATTGCACGCACTTCCTGATCCAGGATTCCGTGCAGAGGTCGGGACGTGCTAATGCGAAGAGTATTCAGCAGAAACGCTGCGAACATGTATTTTCAATGAAAACTTGGCATTCGGAGCCGCCCGTTCCCCTGTCATTCTGGCCGCGGTGAAGTCTACGAGCACCAGACAGCGCTTTTCGCGGCGGATTGGATCACACCTGCTGCCAGGCTGGCCTGCCTCCGCCAGCGGAAGACTATGGACGTATGCAGGTGCCAGCCAGCGCTCGATCGAAGGTGGATGCAGTAATTGGGCTTCCTTTGCTTTGGGGATGTGAAGATAAGTACTTCCCGATAGCCTTCGCGACATCTTCACGGCAAGCTACACTCTGACGAACCTCTCGCGTAGCAACCAGTTCCTGGATCAAGGACTTCTGGACCGCGTCCAGCTCCGGACGAATACTCTTCACCAAATCGACCGATACATGTGCCGGTGCTTTGCCCGCTCGATACCAGTCCGCCAATAGACCGTACTGAACGAACTTATTGGCTTCGATTTGTGCCATGAAGAAGCGCGATACGGAAGCTTCATCCAGCCCCTTTTCTTCCCCCGCGGTCACGGCGGCTTTGATCACCTGAGCTTCACGTGGGGCATCCTCCACAGCCTTTCCACTATCCCACTTGGCAAGCGCTACCTGTTCCGCTACCAGCAGTCGCTGCGCAGTTGTTTCTACCAGAGGCTGAAGCTGCTCTACGGCGTTCTGTCCGCACGCCACGCCGATGTTCGCAGATAAGAAAATGACCAATACCGCTAATCTCCCACAATTCAGACGCATCTGTCCCTACTCCTCCGGCATGACTGAACGGACTGTAGAAATTCTAAAGCCAGCTTAGGCCGCGAGTTGACAACTTCGAAAGGCTCTATGGCACCTCTGGCAACTCAAGGGCGCGCCGCTAGGATCTGAGATGAGGTTTTCTTCAAACGGCCTCTGGGGAACGGAGAGTTCGCCGGTACTTCGCTAACATCGCCGGACCTCTACATCGACACGCATCCTGCTCTCCAACTAAATATTCAGGAACGGCTCCGCCATTTGGATGAGGTGGGCTCTTCGCATCAACTCGTATACTCCGCCAAAAGGTACATACCCTGCAACGAAGCACCCCGGCTGCCTCCCCAGCAGACCAACTGGACCGCCGCAGGGAGATTTGGAGTAGTTCATGCTTTGGAGGTCGTTCGCTCGCGCAGCATTGGCGGGCGCAGTGTTATTGATGGTGGTCATTCAGGCGCGGGCTCAGTTGACCGAGGCCACTCTCAAGGGAGTTGTAACGGACGCTTCCGGCAAGCTTGTCGCAGGTTCTTCCGTTGAGGTCAAAAACAAGGATACGGGTCAAATCCGCACAGGCATAACGGACGATCGAGGTGCATTCGCGATGCCGGAACTGCCTCCCGGCGCATATACAGTGTCAGTTACCGCGTCTGGGTTCAAGGTCTTTGAGCAAACAGATCTGCAACTGAAAGTAGGTCAAACCACCGAGTTCGACGCTCAATTGGAGGTTGGCGCAGCCAATGAGGTTGTCATTGTCTCGGCAGACCAAGCCAAGATAACAGTTGCAAGCGATGCTCGCCTGTCCGACACAATTGCCCAGGATCAGCTCACTGATCTGCCCGTGGCACAGCGTGACGTAACCGGGCTGACCCGCCTGAGCGCGGGAGCAACCGCCATTCCTGGCGCCGCGATCTCTACAAAGCTGTCAAATTCGCCCGTGGTCACTGTGAACGGGAATCGCTACCGAGGCAATAACTTCGTTCTCGATGGTTCGATGGATACGAACCCGAATAACACCGGCGAGCCAGCGATTGTCCCAACGCTCGAATCCGTGGAAGAGGTCCAGGTGCAAACCGGCAACTTTTCGGCGGAATTTGGCCGTGGTAATGGCTCGGTCGTGAACCTCCGCACCAAGTCGGGAACCAATGATTTCCACGGCAAAGCCTGGGAGTACATCCGCAACGCGGACGCGAATGCACGGAATTACTTCGCTACCCGCTCCACGCCGTTGACCTTCAATCAGTTTGGCGGAGTGATCGGCGGCCCAATCGTCAAGGACAAGACCTTCTTCTTCGCCTCCTACGAAGGCACGCGCAATGCTTCAGGACAAGCTCTGCAATTGCAGGTGGAGACACCGGAATTCACGAGCTATGCTGAGACGAACGCGCCGTCGAGCGTCGCAGCAAGCCTGCTGAAAGCTCATCCGGCACCGGCTCCGCTGGCCGGAACCAACGGACAGAAGTACGCCGGTGAAGTTGACTTCATTCCGGCGGGACAGAGTTCGCCGATACCAGAACTGGCAACCGCTGCCGTCATTTTGCGTGACTTTCAAAAGGGCGACCAGTACCTAGGTAGAGTGGATCACTCGTTCAATGGTGGGAAGGACAAGATCAGCGGCCGCTGGATTTCAGAGGATGAATACGACGACGGAGGATACAGTTCGCAACCTGCAACACTCGGTGAGGCCGCTCGCGGATACCGCGGTCCCTTCAACGGCTTCTTCGGAGACGCCAATCTCGGGCATGTTCATGTGTTCGACCACCTGGTGAACGACGCCCGGTTCTCGTTTCTCGTAGTGGATACAGAAGTGGGCAAGAGCGATGCAGTTGTTCCACAGATCACCATCACAGGGATCACTGCACCGTTCGGCGATATTTTCAAAAACGGGACCCGCCTTCGCACCTATGAGTGGCGCGATACCCTTAGCATCCAGAGAGGCCGACACTTGATCCGCACCGGAGGCGAGTTCCGCAAGATTTTCAAAGGCATCTCCCTGGCACCTCCCACTGCGGGCTCGTTCTTTTTCCGCTCTGCAGCGGATTTCGCGAGCGACAAGCCGTTCTCGCAAACGCTGACGGTCAACCCAACAACGGGGCTGCCTACCGGCTATCCGCGCTACTTCACCGTCTATGAGAGTGGCTTGTTTGTCCAGGACGATTGGAAGGTTACACCTCGCCTGACCCTGAACCTCGGGCTTCGCCACGATTACTTCGGCGATGCGTCGGAAAAGCACGGTTTGCTCTCATCGTTCATCCCCGGCTCGGGAAGCACGTTTGAAGAGCAACTTGCCAACGGAGCAATTGGACGCGTGAAGCGCCTCTACACTCCGCAGCGGCTCAACTTCTCGCCACGGGTGGGATTCGCTTACGATCCGTTTGGAGATGGGAAATCTTCAATTCGGGCTGGCTTCAGTCTGGCTTTCCAGCCGCACCACGGGCAGTCCATTGCCGGAGCACGCGCGTTGCCACCGGATGCGATCCAGGGCGTGCTTAGCCCCGCACAAGGCATCGGTACGCAGATTCTGTATGGTATCCCTGTACCGGCCAATCCGGCGCAGTTCGCCCGCGGTCTGAATGCGCAGGGCGGTGTGCCTGGACTCCAGATAACTGGGTTCGTGGTCAATCCCACCATCAAGACGCAGTACAGCGAGAGCTGGTTCCTCAACCTTGAGCATGAATTCGCGGGGAACTGGGTAGTTGAACTCGGTTACGTCGGAACTGAAGGCGTTAACCTGGAGCGTCTCGATGACATCAATCGCACCAAAGGTGATCTGCTGAATCCGGCGCATTTCAATAAGTTACGCCGCATCAACTCCAATTTCGGCACTCTTACCTGGGTTACGAACGGAGTCTCATCCAGCTATAACGCGGCAACCGCCGAAGTGCGCCACAGCATGGGACACGACCTGACGTTGCAGGCGAACTATCGCTTCTCCAAGTGGCTGGACACAGACTCCGATACCCAACCCGGACAGTTCACGGATGCTTCCGAGCCTGCGAAGGGAGCCGAAGATATCAACTGCCTGCGTTGCGAGCGTGGCCACTCCATGTTCGATATTCCGCAGCGATTCACCGCGTCAGTGGCATGGGCGCCGAATCCCATAAAACAACACGGGCTTCTTGGGTCGCTTGCCAACCACTGGGAGCTTTCCACGATCACAGCAGTTCAGTCGGGCCGACCTTTCTCTGTTTGGAATGGCGCGCCCTCCCGCCTGCAATGCGCTAGCAGCGGCAAGTTCACTGCGCCCGATCCGTCCACCGGCGCATGCGGCAGCGGCTCCCTGGTGAATACCGGCGGCGACTACAACCTGGACGGCGGTGGCGCGCTTTTCAGCGGTTACTACGACAGGCCGAATGCTCCGGCAGCGGGAACCGTTCCGTCCACATTCGGCCAGAAGCGCTTTCTCACCGGGCTCTTCGATCCCAACGCCTTTCCCACACCGGGGTTGGGGCAGGATGGCACCCTGGGCCGCTTCACTTATCGCGGACCGCGCCAGATCAATGCGGATACGGCTATCGCTCGCCGCTTCGCAATCCGGGAGCGCACTCAGATGCAGCTTCGCTTTGAAGCCTTCAATGTGCTCAACGAAGTGAACCTCTACTTGCCGAACTCGGACCTGTCTTTGGCGCTTAACTCCGCCAATGGGACCTATTCGACCACCTCGATCTTCGGCAAATCCACCCGTGCTTTCGATGCACGCACGCTGCAGGCCAGCGTCAAATTCAGCTTCTGAGAGAGAACATGAAATTCATTCCATACGTTGCAACTCTCGCAGTCGTTCTGTCTCTATCGCCGGTGTTGCCGGCGGCAGCAGCTTCCGACCCAGCGGATGTCCCCGTATCATCCCTCGCATCACTGCAGGACCAAGCGCACAGGAGAATCACGGCGACGGCACGAATCTCGCTCGCGCCGGAGTCCGCCGACGCTTTCAAGGGCATTGAGAGCCTCGAACCGGCAGGCAGCAGCCGTGTTCCGAACTACCTGCGCGCCATGGCGTCGATGCCCGGGGTTCCCGCATCGTTCGCGCACGTGATGAAGACGCTGCTGTACGGCGGCTATATCGAACCCGAAGTCAAATTAGCCATGGGTCTGCGCATGGCGCAATTGCATGGCAGTCCCTATGTGGCCGCACACATGGAGCGTTACCTAGGTACAACGGATCACGGCCGTGAGCTTCTCGCCTCGCTCCGATCTAACAACCTGGAATCACTGCGTCTATCCGACCGCCTGGCACTCCAGTACGCTGAGAGCCTGACTCATAGCGTGCACGGTCCCAGTGACAGCGAATTTGCCGAAGTGCGTGGCTCTTACAATGACTCGCAGATCGTGGAGATGACAATGACGGTCTGCATCTTCAACTATCTCGATCGATTCGCGGAAGCACTGAATCTTCCAGTGGAGCAGTGGGTGCTCGACTCGCCAGCAGTGGAACCACAAGTTTCTGTGGATTCTCCCAGTGCTCGCGTCGGGCTCATCTCCGATGGGGAGATGAAGGCCACCAGCGACCGTTTGGCGGCAATGAAGGATCCAAAGGTTCCTTCGAACGGCTGGGGAATTGGGTTCGCGAACTCGATGCGGGCATTGATGCGCTGTCCTGATCTGGCGACTGCCTGGATGAATTTCGGGAACACCGCCCGTCAATCCTGGGTCATCACCCGCGAAATGCAGCTTCAGATTTCCTTCGCGGTGTCCTTAGCCAATGGATGCCGGTACTGCACGCTTCACCAGGTGCTCGGTCTGCGCAAGCTGGGCGTCTCCATGAACAAGCTGATGGAGATGAAGAAGGATGACGACGCTCTTACTCCGCAGGAGCGCGTGGCCGTGCTCTTCGCCCGTAAGTTGGCGAAGAATCCTTCGTCGATGACGGATGCCGATTACGAGACGTTGCGCACGACCTTCGGCGAACAGGGTGCGATGGACGTGTTGATGCAAACCTGCAGCTTTGCGGGTTTCAATCGCTTCACCGATGGTCTACATCTTCCTTCAGAAGATGCAGCCGTTGAGAACTACCGGAACGTCTACCACACGGCTCAGACGACTACCTCATCTCTGCAGTAAGTCGTCGGAATCTCGCCGTGGGGCTATTTCCTGTGGCGAGACTCCAAAGGTCTGTCGTGACGCGTGCTTCTTGAGAGATTGTCATCAATCGGTATTCAGGGATAACAGCAGACCCAATGAGCGATTTGGCTCTGCTCAGCCTCTGATTTTGGCAACCAGAACCCAGCTCTAGGCGGGCGCCTTCATGATCGAGCAACCGGAGCCAATTAGAGATCCATTGGCACTCGGCCTTTCACGGTCAGAGCACAATGCCCACGTATTTCTCGTACCCAGTCGCATCATTCCACATTAACCAGAGTACAGGCTGTTCGACGATATCGTTTAGGAACTTGTTGAAATAGGTACCGGTGTGCAGCGAGCAGGCGCATAAGCTCGTCCAATGAGCATGCGCGGCGAAGAACGAGTTCGGGATGGGATGTTCAGCTATGTCTCTCTGGAGCAGCCGGTACCGGAAGATCATCCGTTGCGTGCGGGTCGCAAGCTGACCGATGGCGTGCTT
>CBJOJD010000059.1:0-19578 GCA_966443485.1 uncultured bacterium
AGTGAGGTGCTGCTGGCCAGCAGCGCGGAGATGCCTGCCGGTTTGGAACGCACGCCTGCGCAAACACACGTAGAAGACTGGATCTGGACGCGGGAGTTCGCGGTACCGCTGGTGGAGCGACAGCTGAAGGTGCGCTCGCTGGAAGGATTCGGGCTGGTGGGGCATGATGCGGCGGCCATCGCAGCGGGCGCTGTGCTGCACTATGTGCGCACGACGCAGAAGAACGAAGCCCTGCACGTGGATTCGCTGCGTTTTCAGGAACACTCCACGGCACTGGAACTCGACCAGGTGACGGTGCGCAATCTGGAACTGGTGGAGCCGCTGTTCTCTGGGCAAGACGATCGGGCGACGCTGTTTCACACCCTGGATGCATGCCAGACGCCGATGGGTAAGCGGCTGCTGCGAGCAACGATTCTGCGGCCGCTGGTGGATGCGACGCAGATCGAGTCGCGTTACGAAGCAGTGGCCGAGGCGCTGAGCGATCTTGTGAAGCGCGAAGAAATCCGCAGGGCCTTTGAGGGCGTGCTCGATCTGGAACGGCTGCTGGCAAGGCTTTCACTTGACTCCGCCGGTCCACGCGACGTGCGAGCACTGGCGGCGAGTCTGGCGCGTTTACCTGCAGTCCGCATGACACTGCAGGCGATGCAAGGTGCGCTGTGGCGGGAACTGGCAGGCCGTCTCGACACGTTAGAAGACGTAACCGCGCGAATTGCAGCGACTCTGATGGCAGAGCCTCCGCTCACGCTGGTGGATGGCGGGGCGATTGCTCCGGGGGTGGACGCGGAGCTGGATGAGCTGCGCACCATCTCGACCTCGGGGCGGCAATCGATCGCGGCGATCGAAGAACGCGAACGGCAGCGCACAGGCATCGGCTCACTGAAGGTGCGCTATAACTCGGTCTTCGGCTACTACATTGAAGTGACCAAGGCCAATCTGGCCATGGTCCCTGCGGATTACGAGCGCAAGCAGACCCTGGTGAATGCGGAACGCTTCACCACGCCGGAGTTGAAGGAGTACGAGGTCAAGATTCTGACCGCACACGACCGCTCCATCGAGATCGAGAAGCGGATCTTCGCGGAGCTGCGACGGTTTGTGCTGGATGCCGCGGGGCGGATTCGCCGCGCATCGACGGCGGTGGCGGAGGCGGATCTGCTGGCGAACTTCGCGCACCTGGCCTCCTTGCGGCGTTATGCGCGTCCGCAGCTGGCGAGTGAGCCAGTGATGGAGGCGGTGGCGGCGCGGCATCCCGTGATTGAGCAGTGGATGGAGGAGACGCGCGAAGGACGCTTCATCGCCAACGATCTCTTCTTGAGCGCGGGCGAGGATGGGCCGAGTCTGCTGCTGATCACGGGTCCGAATATGGGCGGCAAGAGCACCTATCTGCGCACCGCCGCCATGCTGGTGCTGATGGCGCAGATGGGATGCTTTGTGCCGGCGGATAGCCTGCGGCTGGGGCTGGCTGACCGTATCTACACCCGCATCGGAGCCAGCGACAACGTGGCGCGTGGCCGCTCCACCTTCATGGTGGAGATGACGGAGACGGCGACGATTCTCAATACAGCGTCGCGCCGGTCACTGATCCTGCTGGACGAGATGGGCCGGGGCACGGCCACCTTCGATGGGCTCAGCCTGGCGTGGGCCACGGTGGAGTATCTGCACGCAGAGACGGGCGCACGCACGCTGTTCGCCACGCACTATCACGAGTTGACCATGCTGGCGGAGAAGCTGCCGCGGGTGCGTAATCTGCGCGTGGGCATTAAAGAGAACGCGAATGGAATTGTCTTCCTGCACACCA
The DNA here is from genome assembly GCA_966443485.1 of uncultured bacterium. Taxonomy (GTDB): domain Bacteria; phylum Acidobacteriota; class Terriglobia; order Terriglobales; family Acidobacteriaceae; genus Telmatobacter. The sequence goes on from CBJOJD010000059.1 coordinate 1,796, forward strand.
TTGAGCCTGGCGCGGCCAGCAAGAGCTACGGCATCGAAGTGGCGAAGCTGGCGGGTCTTCCGTCGGTGGTGATCGAGCGGGCACGCAAGATTCTGCGCCAGCATGAGAAGCAGGAACGGTCTGCGGTGCAGGTGGAGACGGAACCGGAGCCGTTGCAGATGACGATTTTCACCCCGCTGTCGCAACGCATTGTGGATCGCCTGGGCGCGGTGGACGTGAATGCGCTGACTCCGCTGCAGGCGCTGAATCTGCTGGAAGAGTTGCAGCAGGAGCTGAAGGGGAGCTAGCAGGGCGCGCAGTTGACGATCGGCAGTTAGAGAGCAGAGGAACAACGTTGGCGAGTTCGAGTGTGCGACATGCCGCTGGCAGCCTGCTGGTGGTGGGCTTGAGCGGGACAGAGCTTTCGGGACTGGAGCGCGCGTGGCTCAAGCTGGTGCAGCCGGCGGGCGTGATCCTGTTTCGCCGCAACATCGCGGATGCGCTTCAGACTCGGGCCTTGCTGGATGTTGCGTGTAGCTTCTGTGCTCCGCATGCGTTTCGTTGCGTCGACGTCGAGGGGGGCACAGTGGACCGGCTGCGCGACGCATTGGCGCCGATGCCCTCGGCGCAGGCGGTGGCGGCGGCTGATCGCGCGCAGAAGGAACGGAGGGCGGAACGCGCCTCTGCAGCGTCGCGCAAGAGCACAGGAAACACGGGCAAATCTCAGCAGTCGCTGGCATTCCAACACGGGGAGCTGATCGCGCAAGGGGTGCGCGCGTTTGGGTTCAATGTAACGCTGGCCCCGGTGCTCGACCTGGCACTTCCCGAGTCAGCAGCCGTCATGGGGAGTCGCGCCGCGGGATCAGCTGCGGATGAAGTGGTGGTCTTTGCGCGAGACTTTCTGCAGGGCCTGGCCGCGTATGGTGTGGCAGGATGCGGGAAGCACTTTCCTGGCCTGGGCGGAGGGACGTTGGACTCCCACGTGGAGACGCCGCAGATTCGGCGCAAGCTGCGCGAGCTGGAGCGGGACGATCTCGCTCCCTATCGCGCTTTGGCGAGCGAGCTGCCGATGGTGATGGTGAACCACGCAGCGTATCCCAACACACCCAGTCGAGACCTGCCTGCGACGGCATCGAAGTTTTGGATCACCAAGGTACTGCGGGAGCGGATCGGATATAAGGGCTTGATCTTCTCCGATGACATGGAGATGGGTGGCATTCTGAAGTTCATGTCGATGGAAGAGGCGGCAGTAGAGACGGTGCGCGCCGGCATGGACACCATGGAAATCTGCCACAGCGCGGAGCTGATCTTGCGCGCTTACGAGGCACTGATCGCGGAGGCAGAGCGCTCCAGTGCTTTCCGCACGCTGTTGTTGAATCGCGCCCGCGAGGCGGGGCGGAAGCGTGCCCGCATCTTGGAGGCAGGAAGTTCCAGAGCATTGACGGCCAGGCAATTTGACACGTTGCGCACGAAGATCCTGAGCTTTCGCGACAAAGTGGTGGCGCTGAGCGGCGACGGAACGGGCCCATCCAGCAGAACCAAGACTTTGGTGGAGACGGCATGAAGGGGCGCGCGATGCAGGTTGCGGGGATTATGAGCGGCACGTCGGCGGACGGCATCGATGTGGCCATCACGCGCATTGCGCCAGGGCGAGTTCGGCCCACGCTCACTCTGGTAGCCCATGAGGCATTTCCCTACTCTGCCGCCTTGCGACGGGCGGTGCTGGCCGCGATGAATGCCGAATCGATCTCGACCGCGGAGTTAGGGCGGTTGAACTGGCGCCTGGGCCTGGCCTACGCGGAGGCGGTACAGCAGACTCTGAAGCGACATCGCACAAAGGTCGATCTGATTGGCTGCCATGGGCAGACGCTCTACCACCAAGCAGCGCCGGCGAAGTATGCCGGCGTGAGTTTCGCATGCACCTGGCAGGCCGGGGAGATGGCTCCGCTGGCGAGCGCAATCGGAGCGCCTGTTGTCTCGAACTTCCGCCCTGCGGATATGGTTGCTGGGGGACAAGGCGCGCCACTGGTGCCGCTGCTCGACTACGTCTTGTTCGCCGATGCGAAGCGCGGCCGAGTGCTGCAGAACATCGGCGGCATCGCGAACCTGACGGCGATTCCGGCGGGCGCTCCAGCAGACGCGGTGATGGCGTTCGATACCGGGCCGGGCAATATGGTGATCGATGCTTTGGCACAGCAGCTCTTTGATCGACGTTTCGATCCGAATGGCGCGATTGCCGCGCGCGGCAGCGTACTGGAGCCGGTGCTGGCTGCGGAGTTGCGGCATCCTTACTATGCAATGAAGCCTCCGCGGACAGCGGGCCGCGAGCAGTTTGGGCAGGCCTATACCGCGAAGTTTCTAGCGGCTTGCCGCCGCATCAGCAAGCGGCCTGAAGACGCTTTGGCGACGGCGACGGCGCTGACCGCGCAGACCATTGCGCAAAGCTACGCAAAATGGGTTCGGCGCTCCATGAGCAGGAGCGGCGTGGACTACATTGTGTCCGGCGGCGGAGCGCGGAACGCGACGCTGATGGCCATGCTGGCGCAACGGCTGGAGCCGCTGGGATGCGACTTGGCTGCCAGCGAACAGTTTGGGCTGCCTGTCGAAGCCAAGGAAGCCGCGGCGTTTGCGCTGCTGGCCTGGTATAGCTGGCATGGCCTGCCAGGAAATGTCCCGTCAGCGACAGGGGCTAAGCGCGCCGTGGTGTTGGGCCAGGTGACCTATGCCTAGAGCCGTGTCGATCGAGGTTCCCTGTCCCAAGATCGATACATGGGGCATGCAAATTTGTTGCTTGCTTTTGTTCCTCATCGCAACTCTGCTTACCGGGTGCGGCTCGGGCAAGCGCGATGCGAACACGGTCGTATTCCTGATTGAGAGCAGCCCGGCAAATCTCGATCCTCGCGTCGGAACGGATGGGCAATCCGAGCACATCGATGAGCTGATGTTTGATGGACTGGTGCAGCGGGATGCCAAGTTCCACTATGCTCCGGCATTGGCGGAGAGCTGGGAGCAGCCGGATCCGCTCACCATGGTCTTTCATCTACGCGCGGGAGTGCACTTCCATGACGGGCGTGCGTTCACTGCGCGCGACGTGATTTGGACACTCACTTCGATGCGCAATGGCACTGTGATCAGCCCGAAGGCGGCGTCCTACGCTTCAGTGACCGCCATGGACGCGCCGGACGATCGAACGGTAGTTCTTCATCTCAAGCAGCCGGACAATTTCCTGCTCACCAACCTCTCGACGGGGGCCATCGGGATTGTGCCGGAGGGCAGCGGGAGAGATTTTTGGCGGCATCCGGTGGGCACGGGAGCGTTTCGATTTGTTAGCCAGCAGATCGATCAGGACGTGGTGCTGGCCCGCAATCAGCAGAGCTGGTCGACAGTGCCGAAGATCGAGCGCGTGCGATTCGCAGTGGTGCCGGATGCGATTACGCAGGCGCTGGAGCTGGAGAAGGGCTCCGCGGACCTGAGCATCAACTTCTTGCCCATGGATTCACTGCGTGTGCTGGCCCAACGGCCGAATCTCGCCATCGAAGATGGACCGGGTACCCCGGTGCAGTATCTGGCGTTCAATGTGCGCGATCCGCTACTGAGCGATGCGCGCATCCGCCAGGCGATCGCCTACGCCATCAACCGGCCGCTCATGATTCAGACCCTGATGAACGGGCACGCACGACTGGCGCAGAGCTTGCTGCCGACGACGCATTGGGCCTGGAGCGATGCCGGCCCACAGTACAACTACGATCCGGCACGCGCGGAACAACTGCTGGATGCGGCAGGACACGCTCGGGGAGCGAACGGAGTGCGGTTTCACCTCACCATGAAGTCCAGTTCGGCGGAGGATGTGCGGCTGCTGGCGGCGGTGTTGCAGCAGGATCTTGCACGTGTGGGGATCGCCCTGGACCTGCGCAGCTACGAGTTCGCGACGTTTTACTCGGATGTGACCCGCGGCGCTTTTCAGATGTACTCGTTGCGCTGGATCGGGGGCAACGAGCAGCCGGACATCTTCACCTATGCATTTGCCACGGCGCGCTTTCCACCCAAGGGCGCCAACCGCAGTCATTATTCGAATCCGCAGTTGGACGCGCTACTGGACGACGCCTATCGTACGCCGGATCAGGCGAAGCGGCGGACCGACTATGCTGAGGCGCAGGAGATCCTGGCACGAGACCTGCCCGCCTTCAATCTGTGGTATCGCGATACGGTGGTGGTCCACAACAAGCGGATTGCGCGGGTGAACGCGACGGCTTCAGGAAGCTATACCTTTCTGGAGTCGGCGGAAGTGGTTCGCTGAGCGAAGCTTAAGGCAAGGTTAAGAGCTATCGGTTGTTCGTTTTCCACTTAGATCGCCAGCCTAAATTCTAGTTTCGCCTGCCCTCAACCTTTTGACGGGCTGTCTCGTCTACCCCAATGGAGACCAAACCTGCGGTTCTGAGTCGATGGACCGCATCGACGATTTGGGGATTATGACACGTATCCTTACGCACTCGAATGGCCGCGCGAAGACGGCTTGTTTGTTGATGATCGCTCTGTTGTGTGTCGCTGGCCAAGCGCGGACCTGGGCGCAGTCCGCTTCGCGCTATATGGGCGCAATCACCGGCATCAGCGGCGACACGCTCACGGTGAAGACCGATGCAGGCGAACAACACGAGGTAAAGGTTCCGGCAGAGGCCAGCATCAAGCGCATTGAGCCGGGGCAAAAGGATTTGAGCTCGGCGGCAACTATCACCCTCACGGATCTTGCCGTCGGAGATCGCGTGCTGGTGAAGCTGGATCCCAATGCGACGGGCACCGCACAGGCGGCTCTGGTGGTCGCGATCAAGCAAGCGGACGTGGCCCAGAAGCAACAAAAAGAACGTGAAGACTGGCAGAAGCGTGGTGTGGCTGGCCTGGTGAAGAGCGTAGACACCGGTGCCGGAGCGATCGTGATCACCACGGGCGTAGGGCCGACGTTGAAGAAGGTTACGGTGCACGTCTCGAAAGACACGGTTCTGAAACGCTATGCGCCAGGATCAGTCCGCTTCGATCAGGCACAACCCGCGCCCTTGACGGCCATCCAGCCCGGCGACCAGCTACGCTCTAAGGGCAACAAGACCGCGGACGGCGGCGAGCTAGATGCAGAGGCAGTGGTCTCCGGCACCTTCCGCAACATCGCAGGGACTGTGTCGTCGCTGGATGCAGGGAACTCCAGCCTGGTGGTGAAGGATCTGGCGACGAAGAAACAGGTCACGATCCATATCTCGAGCGACGCGCAGATGCGCCGGATTCCGGAGCAGATGGCGCAGATGTTGGCGGCGCGACTCAAGGGAACCGGTGCTCCGAACGGCGGCCACAATTGGGGTGCGGGAGCTGCTCCTGGCGGTCCGGCGGGAGCGAAAGGCATGCCGGGCGGACCGGGCAATGGCATGGGGAGCGGCATGGGCAGCGGCGATCCGCAGCAGATGTTAAGCCGCTTACCTGCAATCCAACTTGCGGATTTGCAAAAGGGCCAGGCCGTCATGGTGGTGGCCACCGACGGGACCGCGGAAGTGAACGCGATCACTTTGCTGGCAGGTGTCGAGCCGCTGCTGGAAGCGCCAGAGGCGACCAACCTGCTCTCCAACTGGAGTATGGGCGGGGGCGGCGCGGAGAGCGCGGCAGGCCCGCAGTAGGGTCCAAATCACGATGGACAGCACGGCCCCAGAGAAAAGCGAACGTGCTTGTCCTTCAGGCTAGCTCTCTTCGCGCGTTAGGAACTGCGGCGATTACTTGAGTATTCAGCGTAGGCTGCACGCCGCCGTTTGACGAGGCTGCGGGGTAGAGAACGCATTGTGCGGCAGGACGGCCGCACACATCAATCGAAGCTTGAATCATCCACAGAACGAGGACAACGTGTCTCGCACATACTCTGGCATATTTCGAATCTCTCTTGCTGTGGCGCTGGCTTGCGCCGTAGCCGCTGGTGCGCAAGGGCCATCGGCCAATGCGGTAGCGGCATCAGGCCAGGCGGAAGCTCCTGCCTCCACTGCGGTGTTGCGCGGGCGTATCACCGACCCCAGCGGCGCGCTGATTCCGGGAGCAACCATCACCATCACGATGAGCACCGGTGTCGTAGTCACCACGACGACCGCCGACTCCTCCGGAGCCTATGAGGTCCGAGGGCTGAAGCCGGGCAGCTACATCGTGAGGGCGGAGTTCAGCGGCTTCGCTCCCTTCCAATCGCCGACGCTGACACTGGCGGCGGGTCAAGCGAAGCGTGTGGACATCGCCATGGCGATCCAGGTGGAACAGCAAAACGTCGTGGTAACGGACGAGACGCCGCAGGTGAACGTGGAGGCCTCGGGCAACTCCAACGCCATCATTTTGAAGGGCAAAGATCTGGACGCTTTGTCGGATGATCCGGATGAGCTGTCCAACGAGCTGTCGGCGTTGGCTGGGCCTTCAGCCGGTCCCAATGGCGGGCAGATCTTCATCGACGGCTTCTCTGGCGGACAGCTGCCCCCGAAGTCGGCGATCCGCGAGATCCGGGTCAACCAGAACCCGTTCTCGGCGGAGTACGACCGGCTGGGCTACGGCCGGATCGAGATCCTGACCAAGCCGGGCACGGATAAGCTGCACGGTCAGTTCTTCATGATGGGCAATGACAAGCCCTTCAACACCGGCAACCCCTTCACCGCGACGATTCCCTCGTACTACAGCTACATGTTCAATGGCACGGTCAGCGGGGCAATCAACAAGAATGCCTCGTTCTTTCTGAGTGCGGACCGGCGCAACATTGAAAACGTAAACGCCTGGCTGATTCCGGATGCAGTGTTGCCCGACGACACGGGAACATTTGTATCGATCCCGAACTACGGGGTGGATCTGCTGAACCTGCGCATTCGCAATAATGCTTCCGCGCGCTTGGATTGGCAGCTAGGAGCGAAGAATACGTTGACCGTGCGTTACGGGTTCTGGAATGAGTCAGAGCACGGCAACCTGGCGGCTGGGTCGCTGGCCTCGGCTGCCACGCACGAGTCCAACACCGATCACACGGTGCAGTTGAGCGATGCGTATGTCATCAACGACCATGTAGTGAACGAGACGCGTCTCCAGTACGAGCGCCAGAACGAAAACCACTATCCCGATTCGACCGACCGGACCATCACCGTGTCTGGCGATTTTACGACCGGCGGATATCCGGGCCAGACCACTCGCAATCATGCGACGCGCCTGGAACTGCAGAACCTGACCACGATCAGCCACGGGGCGCATGCCATCAAGTTTGGAACGCGGCTGCGCGACACGCGTAACGCTGATTTCTCAACCCAGAACTACAACGGCTCCTTCAGCTTCAGCTCCGTGACGCTTCAGAATCCGGACGGCAGCAGCAGCTACTACACGCCGGACCAAGTTTATCTCAACATGGTAAATGGGCTGCAGCAGGGTAAGACGTTCAGCCAGCTCGTAGCGGAAGGCTGGGGACCCGTATCGGCCAGCTACACGTCGGGAACCATGTCGGCGGTCGCCAACATGTTCGACGCAGCGTTGTTCGTCCAGGACGACTGGCGATTCAGCCAGAGGCTGACGCTTTCCGGCGGTGTGCGCTGGGAGTCGCAGAACCATATCTCGGACCACAATGATTGGGCTCCCCGCCTATCCATGGCTTATGCCTTGGACGGCGGCAAGGGCAAGCCCTCCAAGACAGTGCTGCGCGCAGGATACGGCGTATTCTACGACCGCTTTGGCGCAACGGACCTGCTGTCAGTGCAGCACTCGAACCTGCAATCGAAGATCGTGCTGAACTTCCCGAACTGCACCTCGACGGCAACCTCGCTGCAGAACATCGACCTAAGCAGCTGCGAGAGCACGCAGACGTCTTCAAGCAACAGCGCCGTTCCGGTTCGCTATCGTGTGGCACCTTCCTTCCACTCGCCTTACACCAGCCAGGCGGGCGTAAGCCTGGAGCGACAGATCACCAAGACCACCAGCGCCACGGTGACCTATCTGCACTCCTTCGGACCGCATCAATTGGTGACGATCAACGCCAACCAGTTCAACCCTGACACTGGAGCGTATCCGCTCAACCCCGAAGGCGGATATCTGTACGAGTACTATCCGGAGGCGGTTTTCAAGCAGGATCAGCTGATCACGAGCGTGAATGCGCGGGTGACGAAGAACCTTTCACTGGTCGGCTTCTACACGCTGGGATTCGCGAACTCGGACGGCGGCGCCGGCTCGAATGCCTCCAATGCTTACAACATCGGACAGGACTACGGCCCGGCTACCTTCAACGCGCGCAACCAGATCTTTAGCATGGCCAACTACAGTGGGCCCTGGGGACTGCGCTTCAACCCCTTCCTGATCGCGCAGTCCGGCAAGCCGTTTAACATTACGCTGCCGGCGGACACCATCAACGGCTTCGGAAACCAGCGGCCCACGTTTGCCACGTCGAGCACGCCGGTCGCCGACCAGGTCTCCACTCCTTGGGGAGTGATGGACAAGACGGCGCAGTCGGGGTCACTGATTCCCGCCAATCTGGGCAGAGGTCCTACGGCGGTGGCATTCAACCTGCGGGTGAGCCGGGGCTTCGGTTTTGGACCGGAGACCGGTGGAGGAGCGAATCAGGAGCATGGTCCTGGCGGTGGCGGTCCTCCCGAGGGCCGGCGCGGTGGACCTCCTGGAGGTGGGTTGGGACCTGGCGGGCTCGGAGGCGGCCCCGGCGCGATGCACGGCATGTTTGGAGGCGGCGCGACCGGACGCAAGTACACGCTGACCTTCAGCGCGCAGGCACTGAATCTGTTCAACAACATTAACTACGGCGGACCGAATGGAACCATCGGCACGCGGTACTTCAACCGCTCAACGACACTGGCCGGCGGAATCTTCAGCACTGGATCGGCGGCGCGGCGCGTATTTGTGCAGGCGATCCTGTCGTTCTAACCTTCACTTCCCGACAAGCCCTCCTCCTGCACGGTATCCCAGGTCTCGCCATCGAGGCCTGGGCTATCCAATTCCCTTCCCAGCCTGCTTTCGCTTACGAGCGATTCGTAAAGCGACTCCCATTGCAGCACGGTGTTCTCGATATCGAAGTGCCCGCGGATCCGTTCGCGCCCTTCCGCACCGAGACGAGCACGCATCTCGGCTGGCATTTGCATGACCGCCAGCATGGCCTCGGCGAGTTGCGCCGGATCAGAGGGCGGCACCAGCAGCCCTGCATGTCCTAGCAGTTCGCGTACCCCGCCCACGTTGGTCGCGACCACGGGTTTGCCCATAGCCATGGCTTCGCCGATGGCGAGCGGCATGCCCTCCCAGGCCGATCCCAGCACGAAGGCGTTCGCCAGATCGAGAAGGGCGGGAATGTCGTGGCGCAGACCTAGCCAGTGAATAGCATCGTCGAGGTGCTGCTCACCTGCCCAGCGGCGCAAAGTGTAGAAGTAGTCCGGAGGCCCGTCGCCGGCCACGCAGAGCCGCGTGCGCGGAGCTTGGGCGTGAATGCGCGCAAAGGCGTGAAGCAGGTTGGGATAGTCCTTGGCTGCGGCAACGCGGCCCACCGCCAGCCACACGAACTCATCGGTAATATTCAGTTGACTGCGCTGCTCCGCGGAGTCGCCGGAATCGGGTGTGAAGGCAGATAAATCGATTCCGTTCACGATGACCTGGCACTTATCCAGCTTTCTTGCACTTAGGCGCACATAGCGCTGGAGAGCCCGCTCACACACCGCCACGTTCGCGGCACTCAGACCGTCTGTACAGCGATAGGCGCCCATGCGGAGAAGACCGCCCTCGTAAACGTTGTGAAGGCAAGATACGACAGGAACTCTGAAGTTAGGCGTGGATAGGGTGCGACCCAGCATCCGCGCGCATAGGTTGCCGTAATAGTTATTGCCGTGGATGATATCCGGACCAAACCCAGATAGGACGCGAGTAGCTTGGCGATAGCAGCGAAGGGCGATCCAGGGGTTCTTGCGCGCGTTGAGGAATTCCACCGGCAAGGGCGTGGACAGGGCGTCGTCCGCCTGCGGGCACAGAACGAGGACAGAAACGCTATGTCCGCGCGCCGCCAGACGCTCGGCCACGGCGAGGACCTGGCGTTCAGCGCCACCCATGCCCAGAGAGTTGAGGATGTATGCGATGCGCATGGTCTTCGAATTGCGCACGCAGCATAGCGCAAACCGAAAGGATGCGCTGTGATATCGAGTAATTACTGGGCGAGTAGGAAGTTCGGAAAGAGTTGCGACGGGGCAAGTAGGCGAGGCCGCGTGAGGAGGCAGCGGCCTCGTAAGGATCATCTCTGCAGTGTTGCCACAGCGTAGCGATCGTTAGGTTGGTCCAGAAGTGATCGCAGCTCCTCGCCGGAGATGGAAGGTTCCGAAGCTCCGGAGATCAGCCGGCACGACTATGGTCCTGTGAGGACAGCAATGTCAACAACTTTCTGGGCCGGGATTCAACGTAAGAGAAACTTTCAGGGGTAATTGAACTGGAGATAGGCAATTTATGCCACAGAAGGAGTTTTGGCGGTGGTTTTCGGTGAATCTTCGCACCTAAACCGCCCTAATTGCAAAGAAATCGCGGTTTGATTCATGGATTCTTGGAGAAAAGATGGTACAGTGAGCAATACAACTTGCACGAGGAGACTCATGGCCGGCGATATTCAACTAACTTGCAGCGACTGCGGACAAGACTTCATCTTCACCGCTGCTGATCAGGCGTTCTTTCAGGAACGCGGTTTCTCGACTCCTAAGCGTTGCAAAGCTTGCCGCCTGGCCAAGAAAAATGACCAGGGGGGAGGCGGCGGCGGTTACCGGTCGGCTCCGGCACAGGGAACTCCCGTGATCTGTTCCGGCTGCGGCCAGCCCACAACGGTACCCTTTGAACCTCGCGGCGATCGCCCTGTTTTCTGCCGGGACTGCTACTCAGCCCGTAAAGGAAGCGGAGCAGGAGCCGGCGCGGGACGGGGACGTTCGCGCTACTAGGTCAATCACGGAACTGATGTTTCGCTCGAAACATCGGTTCCCCTCAACCTCGCATTCATTCAAGCTCGACTCCATCGTGGCGCAAGTTCCCTTGGTGTAACTTGAAGCAGGTGTCGTGCGGTCTGAATGACGGTGATGAATTCCGGAAAGCGATTCTATGCACTGGCGCTGGCTTCAGGCGTTTCACTGAGCCTGTGCGCCAGTATTTTCGCATGGGCGCAAGATGCCGGAGTGTCTTCCCATGCGGCGGCCGGCTGCACGCTGCGCATTCATGTCGACCAGCTGAAGAATGCCAAGGGGAATATCGGGACCGTGCTCTTCCGGTCACCCGACGGGTGGCCAGAGAATCTGAGCAAGTCGTTCCGTAGCGGTCCGGCTGCCATCGACCGGGACGGTCACGAAGGCACGGCGGTATGGAAGGACCTGCCCCCGGGCAACTACGCCGTAGCCGCCATCCACGACGAGAACAGCAATCACAAGCTGGATCGCAACTTCCTCGGCATCCCCAAGGAAGGCTTCGGATTCGCCAACAACCCTCACGTAGGGCTGGCAGCTCCGGGCTTCAATCAGGCCCTGGTGCATGTCACCTGCCCTGAGACCGACGTCAATATCCATCTTCAATACAAGTGACGGCAGCCGCGATCCCCCTGAAGAGCTATGGGGACGACGTGAAGCTATCACGTCATCCCCATAGATAAGTCGATCCAAATCAGCTTGTTTCCGATCTTATTGGAAGCTGATTCTAGTGTTTCTTTGCGCCCTTCTTGGCCGCTGGTTTGGCTGCCGCGTGCGCCTTGCCTTTTACCGGATGAGCAGACTTGGCCGGAGCGGCCTTCTTGCCCACCGCAGTACCAGCAGCTTTGGCGCCCAGGCTCTTGGCCGGGTGCTTGGCTGCCGGTTTGGCGGGAGCCTTGGCAGCGGCCTTGACCGGGTGCGCAGCCTTCTTTTCTACATGAGCGGCCTTCGCCGGGGCGGCATGCTTTGCGGGAGCATGAGCCTTCGGGGCTGGCGGAGCGGCCTTGGCAGGAGCCTTTGCTGGAACCTTGACCGGCTCGGGTTTGGCCGCGGGTTTCGCAGGAGAGGGCGGGGGTGTCTTTGCCGCCGGCTTGGCGGGGCGCTTGGGTGCCGGCTTCTCCTCCTCCTCTTCTTCCTCGGCTTCCTCCTCGGCTGCTTCGGACTCCTCTTCTTCTTCGTCGTCGGCGACATTCAAGCTGAGGTCGATCTCTTCCTCGTCCCCACCCATGTCGTCGAGGTCTTCCTCGCTCTCGGACTCCTCTTCCTCTTCTTCTTCGAAGTCCTTGATCTTGGCTTCGGCCCGCTTGCCGCGCGTGCGCTTGATGGTGACCTGCGGCGGCGGAGCTGGAGGCGAATACGGCTCGAGGAAGGCGCGCATCTCCTCCGGAGTGGTGAGCTTGCCGTCGATGAGCTGCAGGAAGATCTGGTGCAGGATCTCGTTGTAGTTGGGCAGCTCAGGCTTGATGCGCATCTCCTGAAGCAGCGCATAGGGGACCTTCTGGCGCACCTCGGGCCAGACCTTCAGGAACTGGTTGAAGCGTTCCTTCACCCCTGAGTCCTTGGCTGTAAACCCAAGCCATAGAACAGCTTCCGGATCATAGCTAGTGAAGAGCTTGAACAGGGTAGAAGGCGTCTGATTCTCCTTGGCGAGCAGGACCTTGGCAAAGCCGGCGGCCAGGGCATCCAGGCTGTTCCACTCCTCCACGAAGCCGGGACGCAGCATGGACTTCTTGAGCGCAGCCAGATCCTTGGGAGGCATTTTGGCGGTCAGAAGCTGCATCTGGCCGGCGGAGATATCGGCGTGCACACCCTGAACGAGGAGTTCGACAGCTAAGTCATGGAAAGCACGTAGCTTCTCTTCGTCAGCCTTGGCGGCATTCCACTGCGGAAAGAGCACCCTCATCCAGCCCTCTGCTTCGAGAGCACGGAGGACCTTCAATCCTTCGTCTTCGTGACCGATCTGCTCCAGTTCCTGGCAGCGAGCCAAGTCGGAGAGAAACTCGATGACACCCTCCCCTTTGGCGTTTTCGTAGCGCGTCTGGGTTTTCGGGTCGAGTTCCCAACCGAGCCGTGTCCGGTAGCGGGTGGCGCGGATCATGAGCGACGGCTCTTCAAGAAAACCGTAGTTTGAAACTAGGCGCAAGGTGCGGGCTTCGATGTCAGCCGCCCCGTTGAGGGGGTCCATCAGCAGCCCGAAGGAACCCTCGTTGAGGGAGATGGCCATGGCGTTGGCGGTAAAGTCGCGGCGCCGCAGATCCTCCTGAATGGAGGCGGGGTGGTAGGTAGGCTGACCGGGCTTCTTGTACTCCACGCGATGCGTGCTGACCAGGTCGACGCGCACGGTCCCCGGAAAGCAGAGGTAGAGGGTCCGGGAGGGCTCATCTTCTCCCCATACCTTGCCACCGCTTTTCTCGATTATTTTCTTCAGCTTAAGTGCATTGCCATGAACTGCCACTTCAAGATCGCGGACGGCATGGCCGCTGGTTAGATCCCGGACGGCGTCCCCGGTCAGGAACAGGATCATTTCGGATTCGCGGGCAGCGTCGCGGAGGTGACGCAGCGCGCTTCGCTGGTCGGCCGAGAGGCGATTCTCCAAGAGATAGATGTAGTCGGGCATTCCCCTTCCCCTGCTAGCGCCGTGCCAGGCCGCTTCCAAGTGCCTCATGCTGTTGCGGTTACGCCGCAACCATAGAGGTTTGCAAACCTGTACCTTATCATAACTGGCAGCCCTTGGCTAGACGGGCGGCGGCGGAAATCTGCACTTCATTCGGTTCATTTGATTCAACCGGAGCCGAACCGGTCGCGCGGGCCAGGCGAGCAGACGTTAGGCACTCTGATGCGCCCAAGGGGCAAGGTCGCTCCCAATCCCGAGCCAGCGTGCGAAAATGCAGAACGATGCCCTCGCAACGCAAGCCGGTGATTGTACGAAAGTTCTCCCGTGATTGGTTTGCGGGGTACGCGCTGGGAAGTTTCGAGCGCGAGGCGTCGGAGCTGGAGCTGCTGGACCCCAGCGGGAAGGTGCTGCGATTTCCCTGGGAGAGCGTGAAGTGGGTCTGCTACGTGCGGGACCTGCCCTCCTCCCCTGCCGACCAGGCTAACCCGGAACGGCTGATGCACAAGCGTTTCTCCGTGCGGCCGCGGACGGCGGGATTGTGGCTGCGCATGACTTTGCTGGACGGCGAAGAGCTGGAGGGACTGGCGGCCAACGACCGCTCCCTGGTGGACGGCGCCGGACTGCTGCTGACTCCTCCGGACATGCGCTCCAACACGCAACGTATCTTTGTGCCAAGGAGAGCCATCCAGACGCTGGAGGTGCTCAGTCTCATCGGGGCGCAGGGACGCAAACGGGCGGGCGAGACGGCTCCCCAGCCAGAACTGTTCTCTGAGGACGGCGGAGCGGCCTAGGTGGCGGCCAGCAGCTGTCCGGTGGCGGTCCGTTACAATCGCAACGATGAAACTCGGCGAGTTAGCAGAGCGGCTGGGAGCGGAACTTCGGGGCAACGGAGCCGTCGAAGTGACTGGTGTGAAAGGAATTGAACAGGCGGGGCCAGCAGAGGTCACGTTTGTGGCCAATCCCCGCTACGCGGCTCTGGCGCGCACCACCCAGGCGGCAGCGGTGCTGGTGGAGCCGGAGTTCCCAGAGATCACCACGCCCACGCTCCGGATCAAGAATCCCTATCATGCGTTCTCACGGGCGCTGGGGCTGTTCTATCAGCCTCCCAGCTATGCACCCGGAATTCACCCCACAGCCGTCATCGACCCAACCGCCAAAGTTGGCGAAGGAGCGCATGTAGGCGCCTACGTGGTGGTGGGAGCGGGGGTGGAGATTGGAGCCGGGGCGACCCTCTTGCCCCATGTTGTGGTCTATCCCGGCGTGAAGATCGGCAGGGATTTTTTCGCTCACGCCCACGCGGTCGTGCGGGAGGGGTGCGTACTGGGCGACCAGGTCACGCTCGAGAATGGCGCAGTGATCGGAGCGGATGGGTTTGGGTTCTCGAAGAACGATGCCGGGCATTGGGTGAAGATTCCGCAGTCGGGGCCGGTGAAGCTGGGCGATCGGGTGGATGTGCAGGCCAATGCCTGCGTCGACCGGGCGACAGTGGGCGCGACGGAAATCGGGGAGGGGGCTAAGATCGACAACCTGGTCCAGGTAGGGCACGGATCGAAGGTGGGCGAGAATACCCTGCTCTGCGCCCAGGTGGGCCTCGCTGGCTCGTCGGTGGTGGGAAAGAATGCCATTCTGGCCGGGCAGGCTGGAGTGGCTGGACACTGCACGCTGGGAGACGGCGTGATTTTGACCGCGCAGTCTGGGGTATCCCACGACATTCCGGCAGGAAAGATGATTTCGGGGTCGCCGGCATTTGAAAACCGGGTGTGGCTGCGGGCGGTGGCCATCTTCCAACGGCTGCCGGAGCTCTTGAAGAGGATCGACCGGCTGGAAAAACGGTTGGGCGCACAACAGGAAGGGAGCGGGAAGTGATGAACTTGAGAACGGGGCTGCTACTGGGCTGCGCTGGACTCGTGGCGGTCGTGGGATGCCGGTCGGCACACATCGAGGTAAACGTCGACAACCATACCGGGGGACCGATCCGGCTCCTGGAGGTGGACTATCCGACGGCCAGCTTTGGCGCAGACAGCCTTGGCGCGGGAGCGACCTTCCACTACCGCATTCAGCTGCGCGGGAGTGGTCCGGTGAAGGTGCAGTACACGGGGGCGGACGAACACACCCAGCAGATCGAGGGGCCCGGTTTGGCGGAAGGACAGCAGGGCAAGCTGGAGATCGATCTGTTGCCCGGAGGCAAGGCTGAGTTTCACCCGCAACTAAGCTCCTCCCGCTAATCTTGCCGAGACGGATCTTCCTGCATACGCAATTTTTAGCTCTCCTCTCTTCCCTGCCCGAAAGCGACCGATAAGGACTTTATGCCCGAGGCGGGTGGGAGTTCGTGGTGCGCAAAGAGGCAAGAATCCGGTCCAGAGGAAGACAGTTACTTCGAACTGGGCGGCTCGCCGTAGGTCTCCGCATCCTGGCGTGCTTTGCCAGCGTATTCGGCGCATCGGTGCTGGTGAGTGTCGGACACCAGCGCGGCACCATCTGGATCTCTAACGGTCTGCTCCTCACATATCTGCTGTTGGCTCCCAAGAAGAGATGGCACTTCTATCTGGCGGCTGGTTTTGCCGCGGAGCTGTTGAGCGCTCTTCTCACGCACTACGGGTCGATAGGGATCGCCTTTACCAATGCGGCATTCAATGTGGGCGAGGCGCTGACAGCGGCACTGCTGCTGCAAATGCCCAAAGCCCGGCCACCGCGATTTACGGATCGAGTCTACTTGATGCGGTTTCTATGGTGGGCGGTGGTGGTTGCGCCCACGGTGACAGGCATTGCGGTGGTGGCGACCGCGGCTGCGTTCTGGCATCCCGACCCATGGGCGCTCTTGCAGCGCTGGATCATCTGCGACGGATTGGGGATTGCGGTGGCGACCCCGGCGTTTTCGGCCATTTTCCAGAGCCGGTTTAAGGAGACGCTTCGTTCGACCGACGCCATGATCTATCCCGCCCTGCTGATTGCGGTGACCTTCGCCTCTTTGCAATGGTCGAAGATTCCGACGCTGACGCTGATCTTTCCCATCCTGGTTGTGATTCTGCTGCGGCTAGGGCTGGGATGGGGTGCGTTGGGGACGCTGGCCGTAGCTGCCATCGGCAACTGGTATGCGATGCATGTGCCGATCGGCTCTCACGGCTTTGTCATGAGCCCGCTAGATACCGGTCTCCGCATGCAGGTCTTCGTAGCATCCGCCATGTTCGTTCTATACACAGTCTCGGTGGTGCTGGAGAATCTGCGCTCCACGGAACGAAAGCTACGCGAGATTGTGGGAGTGCACGAACTGGTGACGCAGAATTCACGCGATGTGATTCTTCTGGCCGATCTCGACGGAGTTCCCCATTACATCTCGCCCGCGGTCTACGGAATGACGGGATGGAAGCCGGAGGAGGCTCTGCACAGGGGTTTCGCGGAGACGGTACATCCGGAGGACTTGCCCAAGATCCAGACGATGATCGAGCGGCTGCGAAGCGAGGCCAAGTCGGGAGCCATCCAGTATCGCGCGGCGCGGCGCAAAGGCGGCTACATCTGGGTAGAGGGCAACCTGCATGCGGTTGAGGACGCGCATAGCAAGGGGCATTCCGGCATCCTGGGAATCGTGCGGGACATCAGCGAGCGCAAACGCAGCGAAGAGAAGCTGCAATCGGCATATCGGGCGATGGAGGCCATGGCAGTTGTGGATGCGCTGACGGGCGTAGCCAATCGGCGGCGCTTCGATGAGGCGCTCTCGGTTGAATGGCGGCGCGGGTTGCGCGATCGCCGGCCACTAGGACTGGTGCTGCTCGATGTAGACATGTTCAAGTCTTACAACGACACCTACGGCCATGTGCGCGGCGACAGTTGTCTCAAGCAGGTGGCCGAGTCGGCTCTGGATGCAGTGACGCGCCCGGGGGACCTGGTGGCGCGGTACGGCGGTGAAGAGTTTGCGATCATACTGCCGAACACGGATGAGCAAGGCGCCATCACGATTGGAGCAGAGGTCTGTTCGGCACTGCGGAGCAGAATGGTTCCGCATGATGGTAGCCCATACAAGATTGTTACGGTTTCGGTGGGCTGCGCGAGTCTGGTTCCAGAGTTCGGACACCGCGCGCCTGAATTGATCGAGATGGCGGACCAGGCGCTCTATATGGCCAAGCGCTCCGGCCGCAACCGTGTGTATGGAAACCACGAGGCCCTGGAGGCTGCGGTGATTCAGGACGACCAGGGGAACATTATCGGGATGCGGTAAGCGGGGAGAACGACCGGGAGGCAGT
>CBJOJD010000060.1:0-19521 GCA_966443485.1 uncultured bacterium
CCCCCTTCTCTAGGTCTAACGTGTTGCCAGGGGTTCCCCCGTTCCTCCATCTGAACCCCCTGAACCGCCTCCTGCTGCTATCCCGCTAGTTGGAGAAGATTCGCTCATGAGTACTGCCTTCGCTCCCGCCTCGTGTACCGGCATCTCCCGGCGCTCGTTCTTTCGCTTCGCTGCCGGAGCCTCCGCCCGCGCCTCCCTGCCCAGCCTCACCGAGGCCCACCTCGCCCTCGCCGAGCGCCCCAAGTTCGCTGACCCCAACAAAGGCATTCACATCGACGCGAATGAGAACCCCCTCGGTCCCTCCCCAGCAGCGCGACAGGCAATGGTTGACATCATTCCTCGCGGCGGCCGGTACCTGTTCGACACGCAGGTGGAACTGGAAGAGATCTTCGCCAAGCAGGAGGGCCTGGACCCCGAGTGCGTGCGCGCTTTTGCCGGCTCGAGCGATCCCCTGCACTTCACCGTTCTGGCCTTCACTGGAAAAGACAAGCCCCTGGTCGTCGCCGATCCCGGCTACGAAGCCCCAATGTGGGCCGCAAAAGTCTCCGGCGCTCCCATCCTCAAAGTGCCTCTGGCCGATCCCGGCGGAGCCGCCAGCCATGACATCAAGGCCATGCTCAAGGCCTCCAACACTCCCGGCGTCATCTACATCTGCAATCCCAACAACCCGACCGGCACCTGCACGCCGCGCCAGGAAATCGAATACGCCGTCGCCAACGCACCCAAGGGATCGATTCTCCTCATCGACGAGGCCTACATTCACCTCTGCGACGAGCCCAGATCGCTCGATTTCGTAAAAGAGGGCAAAGACGTCATCGTCCTGCGCACCTTCTCCAAGCTCTACGGCATGGCCGGCATCCGCATGGGTTTTGCCGTGGGACGCAAGGACCTCATCGCCAAATTCGACAACTTCGGACAAAACTCTCTGCCCATCACCGCCCTCGCGGCGGCCAAAGCCAGCCTGCTCGATGCGGACCTGGTACCCGCCCGCAAAAAGTTCATCGGTGATATTCGCACAGAAAACCTCGCCTGGTGCAAGAGCCAGGGCTACGCAGTTACTCCCTCCGAGAGCAACTGCTTCATGCTCGACACCAAGCGTCCCGGAAAACAAGTCATGGCCGCCATGGCAGCCAAGGACATCTATATCGGACGCATCTGGCCTGCCTGGCCCACCCAGGTGCGCATCACCGTCGGCACGCGTGAGGAAATGCTCGCCTTCCAGAAGGCCTTCAGCGAGGTGATGTCCACCTCCACCGCTGGCCTCGTCCCTCCGCTCCTTCCCGCTCGCCTGGCTGGCCACCCCTTTACGCACCTCTCGTAGCCACTGACAGCACCAGCACGCACCCGGGTGCCCCAGGTCTCGATTCTGAGACCTGGGATACCCATGCCGTCTCCAAGTCTCAATCCCGTCAACATCGACCGATAGACTCACACTCCGCCCAATACGACCTCGCAAAACGGCGCCGAACCCTCGTTCGACGCCGTCCAGGTTCCTCAATCATCGATAAACGATTGAACCGCGGGTGCCCCAGGTCTCGATTCTGAGACCTGGGATACTCATGCGATCTCCAAGCCTCGGTCCCGTGAACACCGAACGATAGACCCAATACGACAGCACAAAACGGCGCCGAACCGAAGCTCGGCGCCGCTCCATACCGCTCCACTCGATTAGAACGTCAGCTTAAGTGCCAACTGCACATTGAACGGCTCACCCGGACCAATACCGGGCGAGTAGTTCCCCGACCCAATCGTCGCGCTCGTGCTGCCAAACGCTCCGGCGAAGTCACTCGACCCATCCCAGTAATCGTTGCAAAGCTGGGTGCAAGCGGGGCTGGCCAGATTCACTCGATTGAACACGTTGTACATCTCCGCGCGGAACTGCGTGTTCACCGGGAAATCGTGAATATTGATCTTCGTGTTCTTGAACACCGAGAGATCCACATCCGCGTACCCTGGTCCGTTGACATTGTTGCGCGGAACATCGCCCCACGTGCCCGTCGCCGGCTGCTCGTATGCATTCGTGTTCAACCACTGCACATACGGAGTCGATCCGTCCGCCGGCTTCACCAGCTTATGTGAGACACCCGACAACGGATTGCTGATCTGGTTGGGCCGCTGCGTGCCCTCGTTCGTGCCGCTCGTATCGGTCGCTGTATAGACGGTGATTGGCTGTCCGCCTTTCAAACTATAAGCGGCATTCAGCTGCCATCCGTTGGTCAAGGCCTTCGGTCCTTTGAAGTCTGGAATGTCGTATCCCACGTAACCGACCACGCTGTTCCGGGTGTCGAAATCAGAAGCGCCGTAGTCTCCCTTGAAGTCGTAGCTGTTCTGCGGAAGCGCACCACGATAGGCGGTGACCTCATCCAGGTTGTGACTCCATGTGTAGGACAGCTGCGAGGTGATGTTGTGCCATGACGTGGTCTTCAACACTGCCTGAAGCGAGTTGTAATTGGACGTGCCGATGCTTTGGATCTGGTTGATATCCGAGTAGTAGTAGCCGCCGAAGCTGGAGCTGTACGGGCCAGCAGAAGCCGTATCCGTGCCATTGGCAATCGGCTGATTGATATTGAGCAGGCTGAGCAGCTTTCTGCCGTCGCTGCCTACATAGCCCAGCTGAACCATCATCTTGCCGCCCAGCGACTTCTCCACCTGCAAGCTGTAGTTCACGTTATACGGAGATCGAAAACCCTTGGCCACGCTGAATGCGCCGCAGGGGCTGGAGGCGGGGCATGGATCCGCGGTGGTCGGAGTAGGAATGATCTGCTGCCCACTCACAATGTACGTTCCCGGGATCGTTGCATTGATCACCGGATTGCTCCCCCCAGGGTTCCCTTCTAGCCCGTTTGGAGCGCTATTGCCCGGCCGGTTATCCAAGAATGGATTTGCGTTCGGCATGTCGAAGAACAACCCAACCCCGCCGCGCACCACCGTTCCTGGAGAGGACTTGGGTTGGAAGCTGAAGCCAACACGCGGGCTGAATGCCGTGTAGTCCGGATCGTAGATGTTGCTGATGTCAGTGCCCTGAAATGCGATCGCGGTCGGCGTTGTTCCCGGTCGAAAAACTGACAGATCCTTCTTGCTGTCATGCATCGGCTGCATGAAGTCATAGCGCAGCCCAAAGTTCACGTTCAATTGCGCCGTCACTTGATAACTATCCTGGGCGAAAACATCGAACGCATGAGAGTAGACGGTGCGTTCCGGATTTCCGAAGGCCATCGTCGCCTTGGTCAGATATCCGGCCAGGAAGTTGGCCAGCGACTTCGTCTTGTTGTCTGCGTCCGCGTTGGCCCACGGCGCTGAATTGCCATTCGCATCCACGAAGTTGTTATCGAAGGTAAAGCTGCCTACCGAGTGCCGCCAGTAGAACTCGTTCACCTGCATCTGCCGATACTCGCCGCCTAAACGCAATTGGTGTTTGCCGATCGTCCAGTTCAGCGCATCATCAAGGTGCCCGGTGATATCGTTGCGCCCTTCCGGCGGCGTATTCCCTGTCGGCTCGAACCCGGCGATCTTGATGTTCGGCGCGTTCGCAAACTTCGCGCCCGTTACAAATCCCGTCGCGGGAACGTCTCCAAATCCAGTCTTGGCATCCGAAAACGTCTGATTGAAGTAGTTGACGCCGATCGTCACCGAGTTCGAAATCGAAGGTGAAATGACGTAATTATCCGCAACCGAATAGTTGTAGACGTGGATCGGTCCGATCTCGAAATACCACGGATTGATATCCGTCTGTCCCACTGGAGCCGTCTGGTTGCCCTGCCCCAGGAACGCACGGCCTGACACGTTGTGCTTCTGATTGAATGTATGGTCGACCTTCATCACACCGTTATAGCTATATCCAAACTCCGGAGCCGGATTCTGAATGGCTGTCATCGCTGTGCCGGAGACCAGATTCGCCGGCCACAAAATTGAGATCAGCTGCTGCGTCGCCGGGTTCGCCGCAACCCCATACTGGTTCAGCAACGCCATGGCCGCAGCCTGATAGCCCGCATTCGGTTCAACTCCCGAGTTGCCGGTCGCAATATTGAACTTCTGCTTTTCGAAATTCGCAAACCAGAATGTATGGTCCTTCCAGAACGGCCCGCCCAACGAAGCACCCCACTGGATGTTGGTCAGCGGAAGATCTCCCAGCGTGTTGAAGGGATTGCTGGCAGAAAGCGCCTGGTTGCGCTCGTAGTAGTAGGCTGACCCGTGCAGCGAGTTGGTCCCTGATTTGGTGACCAGATTTACCGTCCCACCAGGGTTCCGACCCACCTCGCTCGACGACTGCGTCTGAAGGCTGAACTCCGCAATCGAATCGATGGGCAGCGTTACACCCGCAATATTCTCCACGCCCCCTTGGTTCACCGCCGGTATATTGTGCCACCAGTCGTTGTTGTCCGATCCATCGATCTGCCAGTTCACCTGGTTCGCACGGGTTCCATTCACCGAGCCATAGCCGCCCAGCGAGTAGCCTGCAAATCCTGGCGCCAAGCCAATCATCTGCGTGAAATCGCGCCCGTTCAGCGGGATATCCTGCACCGTTGTCTCGGGGATGTCCGTGGTCTGCGTTGGTGTGGTCGTATCCAAAGCCAGTCCCGATGCTGAGACTTCAATGGTCTCCCCCGATGCGGCTACCGAAAGCTTTACCGCCAACGTATAGATCACGCCTGCGGTCACCGGCACGTTGGAGATCACCATCGATTGAAAGCCGCTCGCCGTGGCCGAGATCGTGTACTTGCCAAGGGGCAGATCTTGAAACGTGTACTCCCCCGCGCTCGACGAGACCGTCTTGTGAGAGACGCCCGTGGCCGCGTCCACCGCCTCCACAATGGCGCCTGGCACCACCGCCCCCGATTGATCCGTCACCACACCGTTGATTCCTCCGCGGAATGTCTGACCCGACGCCGTCATTCCGGTGAAGATGAGTGCGGCCCAAAGTACTAGAAACGCTGCAAATACACCTCGAGTAGGTCGATACAGCATTGCGCCTATCCTCCTGAATTTTTAAGAACGATATGATGGTTATCCGCGAATGGGTACACGCATGCGGAAGCTCGCGACGAGACCAACGGAGAGCTATCTCAGCTTCGAATGTCTACAGGATTGCCCGGCAGATATGCGGCTTCTCATTCTTAAAGGTAGGGTCCAGCTGCATGAGGAACCGATAAGGAAAAGAAAATTGATTGGCCTTCATAAAAAACAGCCGCTTGTTCGCATCTTCCGGACCTGCCTTGTGATCCGCTCCGTTGATGCACTCGGCAGCTAAAAACTAAAGATCAACTGAATCGCATTCGCAACCGAAGCGCCATCTCAATCAGCCGATAGAAAGAGGAGAAGAGAAAGGAACAACTCACCCCATGTGCGGCACGCGGCTTCCCAGGAGAGTCCGTTGAAACAACGCCTCGGCTATCTGGATGGCTTGCGCGGTCTTGCTGCCCTTTCCGTCGTGCTCTTCCACTTCTTCTCGGCCTTCGTTCCAGCCCTCATCCCCGATCAGACCGTCACTCCTTGGCCGATCTCGGATACGCCCTTCGGCATTCTGTACAACGGGGACTTCGCCGTCATCGTCTTCTTCGTCCTCAGCGGATTCGTGATCTCGAACTCTGCCGCCTCGAAGCGCACCACCCTCATCGCCAGTCTCCTCGTACGCTACGTGCGCTTGGCGCTTCCCGCCCTCAGCAGCGTGCTGTTCGCCTGGATACTCCTCAGCGCCTTCCCCACCTCGGCGGCCCAGCTCTACTTGAAGATTCCCCACCTCTGGCTGACAGAGGTTTACCAGCGTGACATCCCAGCGCTGGGCTCCGCGGTGAGCCACGGAATGCTGGGCATCTTCATCTCCGGACAATCCAGCTTCAACAACGTGCTCTGGACCATGAAGATTGAGCTGCTCGGGTCCAGCTCTCTTTATGTGCTGTACGCCGTGCTCCCGTCGCGATCGCGGGCTTGGATCTTCGCTCTTCTGGCAATCGCGGTCTTCCCGCTCGGCGTCGAAATGTACGCCGGCTTTGCTCTTGGCGCCCTGCTCCGAGAGCTCTTCATCCACAAGAAGCTTCCGCCTGTCTCCGGCTGGATATGTCTCGTCGCAGGGGTTTGCCTGGGAGGCGTAGCCCTCGGCGCTCATCACCGGCTCCACTTGCCGCGCGTCCCGCGCACTTTGCTGCTGGGCAGTCCCCAGGGAGCCCTCTACCCCGTCGCCGCAGCCTTAATCCTCTACGCGTGCCTCGTGTTGCCATCTCTGCAGCGAGTGCTATCTGCGGTACCGGCCCGATTCCTAGGACGCATCTCCTTCAGCCTTTATCTATTCCACGTGCCTCTGCTCTACACGTTGTTCGCTTGGCTCTATTTGTCCGCGTGGCCGGTTTCTTGGCTTGGAGTGTGCGCTCTTCTCCTGATCTTTGTCGCTGTCAGTGCAGGCATCGCCTATCTCGCTACGGTGTTCATCGATGAGCCCGTCCTCAGCCTCAACGCAAAGATCCGCGCTACGTCACTGGCGCAGCGCGACGAAGCACCTCTGGCTCTCTGCATTCAGGATTACCGTCCGCTGCAAAGCTCCGTTGCCGAAGATTAGTCGTTTGAGAATAGAAATCCGGGGACCAGAGACGGTCCTCCCGGTGATAGTCACTGACACACAGCCCATACATCCGTCCGGAATGTTCTCCGATTTCTCGGAGAATGCAACATCCCGCTCGGCACGATTCGCGCAGTGAAGCTAAGCGACCGCTTCCACCATCTCTGACGCCGCGGCCATATATTCCTGCTCCCACACACGGACCATCAGTTCGCCTGCCTCATGCTGAAAGGCGACCACCATGGAATCTTCCGTCTTCTTGCGGCTGCAAAACGTCTCTCCCGAGACCGCCGATGAGGGCACCGTCATCGTGCAAGGCCGCGGCAGGCTGGCCTTGATGACGCCTCCGATGATGTTGGCGATCTCCTTCACCGCGTCCAGCACATCCTCTTCGCTGACCGTGTCCGGAGTAGCCATCATCATGGCCGCAGTAGCCTCATAAGCCAGGCTTTCGTTCATGCGGACTTCGATTCTTCCCTTCCATACACCAGCCAGATCTACGCTGGCCAGCAAATGCCCCGCAGCGACGCAAAACGTATCCGGAAAGGGCTTGGGAGCAAGCGTCATGGCTAGCATCTGACTCCAAAATTGAGTGCTCGCCTTGATCACACAGCCTTCATCCAACTCAGCCCGCATCCCTGTACTCCTTTCGGGTCCATTTCCCGTCTGGGTTTGATTATCGGCTCGATCGTCTTACGGTTTACCCCCTTCTTGCGCGGGCTTCCACCCCCTCCCAACCACTGAATGTGATTTGCCTCACCTAAGCCTGTGCGAGGTAACACATTCCCGATCCAGGAACCGTGCCAATCTGTTCTGTTGAAGGGTGTCGGTGATAACATACTGGCCGTTATCGAGGATCGTCGCCGACCACTCAGATGCGTTGCGGCTCCCGAAATGTGGCGGCGGCTATCCTCCACCCCTCGAGGCCAAGGAGAAGCCCAACAAGCTCCTCCTCGGCTTCGCGGCAGAGCAGGTGCTGCGCCCGGTCTACCTCGCGGTCCTCATCGCGAGACCCGAGGCTCATCTCCAGGATGGCGCGATTTGCGTCATCATACTGCGAGAGACCTCCCGCCTGGGCGCAGTGCTTGCCTGCCTGATCCCCCAGCCCCCTTCAACTCAGCGCTCCCTTCTTTTACCGCCCCTCCTTCTCCTCTTGTGGAATCGGACCTGCCCAAGAACCAATTTGGTCCTTGGAAGCCGCTCATTACCTTTGGTCCGTTGACCCATTACCCCAAGCTTGCGTACTGTCAAACCATCAACCTGAGACTGCGGTTCGAGTAGATCGAAACGAGGATGCCGAGGCGATCCCTGTACGAAGGGTGCGCCCGTGACTCGCGCAAGAGTGATCTTGTAAGCCGAATTCACGCCGCTCGGAGTATTACAAGAGGCCAGTTCATGAAGCTCTTTCCCTCGTGCGGTTTGTCGTTGTTGCTCTCTGCCCTGCCTGCTGTCGCTGCTGTTACCGTCTCCACTCCGGTCAATGGCACTCAAGTAGGTACATCCTTCAACCTCGTCGCCTCCGCGTCGGCCTGCTCTTCGCAGTCCATCGTCGCCATGGGCTATTCCCTCGATAGCAGTTCTCAAACCACCATCGTTTCCGGCGCGTCGGTGAACGCCTCCGTCTCCGCTGCCCTCGGCGGACACACCCTGCACGTCAAGTCGTGGGGAAATGCCGGAGCATCCTGCTACACCAACGTCGCCATTAGCGTTGTGGCCCAGCCGCCCGCCATCGTGGTCAGCACGCCCGTGAACAGCGCCCAGGTGACCTCTCCCTTCGCTCTCTCGGCCATCGCCAACCCCTGCTCCAGCCAGTCTGTGGGAGCAATGGGCTACTCCCTCGATAACAGCAGCACTACCTACATCGTGAACGGCACGGCAATCAACGCGCAGGTTTCTGCTCCCATCGGCGCGCATACCCTGCATGTCAAGTCGTGGGGCACTGGCGGCGCTGCCTGTGTCAGCAGTGTTCCGCTGACCATCATCACGCCTCCCGGACCATCGGTGCCTTCCACCGCCACTGTGGTGAGCAACATCCAGGGCTTCAGCAACTGGACCTCCGCGTTCGATACCGGCACCTCTGGCAGCGCCTGGGGCATCATGAGCCTGGTCAACCTGCCCTCTCTGAGCGGCTCCGCGCGCTCCTTCGTCACCAACTACTCGGGCTATGCCGGAGAGCGCTACCAGATCGACTTCGGTGCCGATACCTCGGCGACCAACTTCCTCTACGACACCTGGCTCTACGTCGCCGCGCCTTCCACCAGCGTGGCCAACGTCGAGATGGATATGAATCAGGTCATGTCCAACGGTCAAACCGTCATCTACGGCTTCCAATGCGACGGCTGGTCCGGCACCTGGGACTACACCAAGAACGCCGGTACCCCCAGCAGCCCCATTGACGTCTGGGTGCACTCCACCGCCACCTGCAACCCCCGCAACTGGTCCACGAACGCCTGGCATCACGTGCAGATCGCCTACTCGCGGGACAGCAGCGGCAACGTGACCTACAAATCGGTGTGGCTCGACAATGTCGAGCAGGACCTGAACGTTACCGTCCCCTCGGCCTTTGCCTTGGGATGGCGCTCGGTCCTGCTCACCAACTTCCAGGTCGATGGAGCCACCAGCACCGCCGGCACCAACACGATCTATATGGATAAACTGACGATCTCTCGTTGGTAGACAAAGCCTGAAGCTTTTCGGCGCGAAGGACGACTCCTTCGCGCCAATTCTTTTTTTGGGGACACCCGGAAGCCTTGCCCCTCGCGCGCCACCATCGTCAGATATATCGATTCCGTGCTAGCCTGAGGTCCCCAGGCACCCCCTGGGGCTGGATGGTTCCAGCCCCTTCCCTTCCAGTTCGCCAAACTCCATCGGAGGCGGACATTATGATGGTTCTCCCACGAGTAGCATTCGTCCTGGCGGCGTTCGCCGTCCCAGCTATTCTGTCGGCTCAAGCCGACCAGGCTGGCTCGGCTAGCATCTCCAAAGTCCGCATCGTTCGCCTCAGCGAGGTCCGCGGTGATGTTGAGATCAATAGCGCCAAAGGCAACGGCTTCGAGCCCGCCATCGCCAATCTGCCCGTCGTTGAGCAAAGCGAGTTGCGCACCAGGATGGGCGCTGCCGAAGTCGAGTTCGAAGACAACAGCACCCTGCGCGTGGGCACCAACACCGTGGTCGAGTTTCCTGAGCTGGGACGCACCGCCTCCGGGTCGACAGTCTCCACCGTTCGGCTGCTCAAGGGAACCCTCTACGTCAGCCTCCTGAAGGCGCGCTCCGACCAGTTCATCTTGGACTTCGGAGACCACAAGATCACTCTGCCTCCCGCGAGTCATATCCGCCTCGAGATGACGCAGAACCAGGCTGTGCTCGCGGTCCTCGATGGGTCTCTCCAGATCGACGGTCAGTCCGGCCCGCTGCAAGTGACCAAAAAGAAATCCATCGCCTTCGATCTGAACTCCCCAGATCAGCCCAAACTCTCCAAGCTCCAATCCGAGCCTTTGGACGAGTGGGATCAGATGGCCGCCCGCAATCACGCCCGCGTGGCCGCGTTCAGCGCCTTCACTTCGCCGTACGCATATGGCCTGAATGACATGGCCTACTACGGAAGCTTCGTCAACTCGCCCGGCTGCGGGTCCATGTGGCGCCCCTACTTCGCCAGCGCGGCCTGGGATCCCTACTCGAACGGCGCCTGGGCCTGGTATGCCGGCTCTGGCTACAGCTGGGTATCTCCCTATCCCTGGGGTTGGACCCCCTATCACTACGGCAGCTGGTCTTACTGCGATGGAACTGGCTGGGGCTGGATGCCGGGCGGCTCCTGGAACGGGCTGAACAACGTTGCGATGAACACCGTAGTGACGACCCCGACCGGCTCCAAGGGCAACCGGCCCATCGGAATTCCTGTCAATCCCGTTCATCCTCCCCGCCCTGGCGCACCCACCATCCTGGCAGTGAATACCAAGCCTCTGGTGCGGTCAGCGATCGCCTCGCCCTCCGCCTTCGAGTTCCGGCGCGACTCCGCGGGATTGGGCGTACCTCGTGACACCCTGGGGAACCTGAGCAAGTTTTCCCAGCACACCGTAGCTCGCGGCTCCGTATCCACCCCGGTGTATCTCCAGGCTCCGCCTACCGCCATCATGGCGGGTCAGGCCGGCGTCGGATCCAGAGCCTCCGTTGGTCTTCCCTCCATGCACCGCGGGTATGCTCCCGCTCCGAGCGCTGCGGTAGCACCCCCCGCAATGGGACCCGTTGGAGGTGGGAGAAGCGCTGGCAATTCTGGGTTCAGCCCCTCGCCCGCTCCGGTAAGTACCGCCAGTCCGCATGTCTCTACACCTGGAGCTGGCGGAGGAGGCGGCGGACCGCACCACTAAACTCGCGGCTTCGACGCAACCGGCGGATTTGTCATCCACAGTGGCTCAGTGGATTGGCCATCCTCAGTGGATTTGTCGTCCTGACCGCAGGGAAGGACCTGCGGTTGCTTCGAAGCAAAACTTCAAACCTTGAAAACGGAGCTTTGTCGGCAAGCAAAAGGGCCACTCCTCGCAAGAGGAGTGGCCCTTCTTAGTTCAGATCGAACTTAGCGGGAAGCCGCGACCGAAGGCCGCGTGTCCAGCTTGCCGCTGGCGTAGCCCTTGGCCATCTCCGCAATCGATACCGGGGTGTAGTCCTTGCCGTGTCCGGCCTGACCAAACTCCGTCATACGCTGCGCCACAACCTTCTTCATGGCATCGCGAGCCGGCTTCATGTAGTCGCGCGGATCGAACTTCTCCGGCTGCTCCCACAGAACCTTGCGGATGGCGCCGGTGATGGCCAGGCGATTGTCGGTGTCCACATTGATCTTGCGCACGCCGTTCTTGATGCCGAGCTGAATCTCTTCCACCGGCACGCCCCAGGTGGGGTTCAGCTTGCCACCGTACTGGTTCACGACGTCCTGCAGGTCCTTGGGAACCGAGGAGGAGCCGTGCATCACCAGGTGGGTGTGGGGCAGGCGCTTGTGGATCTCGATCAGGACATCCATCTTCAGCACGGAACCGTCCGGCTTCTTGTTGAACTTGTACGCGCCGTGGCTGGTGCCGATGGCAATGGCCAGCGCATCCACGCCGGTGCGCTCCGCAAATTCGACCGCCTGGTCCGGATCGGTGATGTGCTCGAGTCCCGAGCCACCCGCGCCGTGACCGTCTTCCACGCCGCCCAGTACGCCGATCTCTCCCTCGACAGTGATTCCGCGCTCGTGCGCGTAGTCCACCACGCGCCGCGTAATCTCCACGTTCTCTTCGAAGGTGGTCGGGGTCTTGCCGTCTTCCTTGAGCGAGCCGTCCATCATCACCGACGTAAAGCCCAGGGCGATGGCGCTCTTGCAGGTATCAAAGCTGTTGCCGTGATCCTGGTGCATGGCAATCGGAATCTCAGGATGCAGCTCGCTGGCCGCCAGAATCAGGTGATAGAGGTAGCGGTCCTCCGCAAACGCGCGCGCGCCACGGCTGGCCTGGATGATGACCGGCGAATTGGTCTCCTTGGCCGCGCCCATGATGGCCTGAATCTGTTCCATGTTGTTGACGTTGAACGCGCCGACGCCATAACCGCCCTTCGCGGCCTCGTCGAGGAGCTGCCGCATCGATACTAGAGGCATTCAAATTCTCCTTTTTCTGCAAGATCCGGCCGTCAGAAAGGTGCTGCGGAGGAGCTGTCGGCGGGTCGTGCAACCATTGCTATCGTAGCAGAGGAATGCAAGCACATTTGTGTTCCAGAACACAGCCGGGCATCGACTCCCCGCCCCTCCCCACCCATCTCCAACCTGAAGCCCCACAGAGGCGATTCCCCGAGCCGTGCTGACGTACAATGGCAGCGCCTCTGGAAAACGATTTCGCGCGCGGTCCAAGCGACCTCGCCCCGAGCTCGTCCCCCAGGCTCAAGTCTCATTTCAGGGATGGACCCGATGAAACCGATCGTTCGCACTGTTGCAGCACTTTCCGTCGCGGCCTTCGCCTTCTCCGCCGCAGCCTACTCACAAGACTCCGTTGAGATTGGCGGCGAGAAGGTCGTCACCCTCACCCGCAAGCCGACCAGTACCACTCACCCTGAGTTCACCAGCATCACCCTGGCTCCGGGCCGCGGCATGGAACTGATTCAGATCACCGCCAACTTCCCCGGCAAAGGCAGCGTGGACGTGCTCGCCTCCCCCGATCTGGCGGGCGCCAAGAAGATGCTCGATCAGGACGATGACGACTTCGGCGACCTCGGCTATCGCCTGGGCTGCGCCTTCCTGTTCCCCTATCCCAATCGCATCCGCGGCAAGCTCTCCGCCGACGGCAAAACACTCAGCACGGAATGGGACGGCAAGCCTCTCACTCTCCCGGCCAACAACATCGGCCACAAGCCCGGTGCTGAGCGCCATGCCATGCACGGGTTGATCCTCAAAGCTAAAGCGCAGGATGTGAAAGTCACCAAGATCCCCGGCGGCGAGGAGGTCACGGCCGTGGTCCATGGCGGCGACTTCAATGGACACTGGTTCTCCAAGTCTGACCTGGACTTCACCATCCGCCTTACTGCCGATGCCGTCGACGCCACCGTCGTGGCACACAACGTGGGCAAGAATCCCGAGCCCGTCTCCATCGGCTGGCACCCCTACTTCAACTTCCCCTCCGGCGACCGCACCCAGGTGCGCATCCACATCCCCGGCGAGCAGTTGGCGCAAGTCGACAACTACGACAACGTCTTCCCCACCGGAAAGCTCACCCCGGTTGCAGGCACGCAATATGACCTGCGCGCTCCCGAGGGCGCTCCGCTGGCACAGAACTTCTACGACGACAACTGGAGCAAGCTTGACTGGAAGAATGGTGCGGCGACCGTGAAGGTGATCGATCCAGCCGCCAAGTACGGGGTCGCGATTGAGGGCATCTCACCCGAGATCAAAACCATCCAGATGTACGCTCCGCCCACCCAGAAGTTCGCGGCCATCGAGCACCAGTTCAACTTCGCCGATCCCTTCGGCAAGGAGTGGGGCAAGATGGACACCGGTATGGTCACCCTGCAGCCCGGCCAAAGCACCAAGTGGCACGTCCGCCTCAAGGTCTTCGTCCCCGAAACCAAGTAGACAGAAGCATCGGTAAGAAGGGTGCCCCGTCCTGGCTCAGCTAGGGCGGGGATTTCACTTTTCAGAACTTCCCGCGGGTGCCCTATCCAAGGCGCAGTCTCATCGCGCCTTGGGTAGGATAGCAATACATTCATTCCACCACTGGGTCTATCGGATCCCGGGTGCCCCGTCCTAGCTCAGCTAGGGCGGGGATTGATTTTTTCAGAACTTCCCGCATTCCCCGCTTCTCACAGCGAATGCCAGTTCATCTCCACTCGCACCGGTATCTCGTCCTTGATCTTCACCGTGAGAAACGACGGCGGATCGATCTTGAAATCCGAACACTTCGCCGGCACCGTCCCCGCAATGTGAACCTTGTTTCCACTGGTCGTCTCCTGGAACGGCACATGCGCGTAATGGGCCGTCTGCCCCGCGAACTGCACATCGAGATCCGCATACACCGTTCCGGATGGATCGATAGCTTGCGGCAGCGTCGCCTTCACCACCACCATCGGAAACTGCGCTCCCCGCGCCACCTGCACCATGTGAAGATCGCGGTTGCTGTCGCCAGAGGTGAAGCTCTTCACCGGTGCAGCAATCAGAAACGAGCATTGCCCGCGCTCACACGTGCCTTTGCCCTTCGCCTCGGTGCTCGTTCCATCCACTTGGTGAATCGGATGCGACATGTGATACGTGAGAGTCGCGTTGTCCAGCACCCATTGCGTTTGCGCCGCGCCCAGCACAGGAGCAGCAATCAACATGCACAGGATCACATTACGCAGCATCAATGACCTCCGTGGTGCAGCCTCAATGGCCACGACACCGCCAGCATCGCCGCTCCGTAGGCAAGCACGGTGGTGGCCGCAACTGCACCGTGCGCCGATGCAATGCCGTGCACGCGTTCTCCCGCATTCTCTTGCTTGAACGCCATCGCTCCCAAAATCGGCGTAGCAATCATTCCCGGTCCATGGATAAACGCCAGTACCTCATGCAAACGGATCGGTCCTCGCTTCGGTACTCCGGGAACCTTCGGCGCAAACATCGCGAAGTATGCGGTCGAGAAATACATTCCCGCCGTCACTCCTCCCAGCGCCGCGTGAAAATCCAGATTGGCTTGCGTCGGCTCTTTGATCGGCTGACCATTTCTGCCCTCGGCGCTGGCCATCGGCCCCGTGATCAACGTCGCCGCCATCGGAATCAGCGTATAGAGACCCAGCTTCTGATGAATCCGCAGCATCCTGGAGCGCCGGTCTAGCCGGGCCTGCAGTTTGGGATCTGCCTGGGTCTGTTGCTGCGAAAACCCGAGATCCCCAAGCGACGGCGTTGCGGGTGCCTTCTGCGTGTCCCCCTGACTCTGGGGCGGCGAAGTCGAACTCGGTTTCGCTTGGGACTCTTGCACCGGCACAGGCGCATCGGGCAAACTCGCCAGCGACGACGCGACCTCCTGGGCCTCGGCTGTGGATGAAACTGCTGGGCTCAGCACAAGACTTGTCGTGAGCAGGGTAGACGCAAGATAGAGTGCGAATCGCATCGGGAACGGCCTCGACCGGGGGAGTACTTGCCGCTTGCTAATCGAGCACAGGCCGCCTATCGGCAGCCTGGACTCATCCTAGCTCTTAGGAAGGCAATTCCGGTTCTCGCGCTGCAATGTGACAAAAACTTCATCTATTGAAGTCTTCGAACCTTCCTCAAACCGCTTGGATCGATTGGGCCGCATCTCTACTCTTCCACGCTCCTCAATCGCACCGCACGCCCGCTGCGCGCCGACTCCCTCGCCGCATCCAGAATCTGCATCACGACCACATTAGTATCGAGTGCGCTCAAATCTCCCTGGTCTTTGATCCGGCCGCTAAGCACCGCCGCCAGATAGCTCAGCGAGTCGCGCTCCTGTGCTGGCAAAGCCGGGGCTGCCACCGTCTGCTCATCGTGCTCGTGTTCGTAGCGCACGCGCACCTTGTCTGCTCCCACCGTGATCGCATAGCCCTTGGCACCGTAGACCTCCATGTCCTTGCGGCTGAACGGCCAGTTCCACGAGGCCTGAATCACCGCTTGCGCATGCGGATATTGCAGCACGATCGTCGCGTCATCATCCACCCGTGGATAGACACTCGGTTTGTCGTGGTTCACCACAGCGGTCACCGTCTCCGGAGCTTCGCCATGCATGAGCCATGTCATCAGGTCCACCCCGTAGCAGCCGAAGTCATACAGAGCGCCCGCTCCGTTCTGAGCCGGATCCGTGAGCCACTTCAGAAACTCAGGCTGCACACCAATTTCCTGAGGTCCTTCGTGACCGTCATGCACGACCACGCGGCGAATCGGCCCCAATTGACCGCGCTGCGCCTGCTCATATGCATCTCGATTGCTCGCATACCAGGTCGTCTCGTAGTTCACCAGCACATGGATTTTGTGCTCGCGGGCAATGCGCCGAATGGCCAGCGCGTCCTCCAGCGAAAGCGTCAGGGGCTTCTCCACCATGACCGAAACCCCGTACTGGGCGGCGATCTCGATCGCGTGACGATGTTCGGCAATCGAGGTATACACCAGCACGGCCTGCGGCTGCCGGACCTCAATCATGTTCGCCTCGCTCTTGAACAGCAGCGATGCAGGCAGATGAAACTTCTGCTGGTACTTGGCCAACAAGCTCGAGTCGGCATCCGCCACACCCACCAGCTGCACGTCACTGTGATGCTCCAGCGCCGACAGGAATCCCTCAACGTGCCCGTGTTCCAATCCCACGATCGCCACCCGAAGCGGCGCCGCTCCATTCGTATAAATCGGTTGCAGTGTTCGCGGCGATTGCGGCGCCTGGGCAGTCAGCCCTGCGGCGGCCCCCAGAAGCGCGAGAGAGAACATCAGAGTGCGGCCAATAGTCATGGAAGGTCTCCGAGGGTCGATTTTAGCTTTGGAATCAGCTACCTAGAACGGGAATCCCCATATCAAGCTGGCTTCCCCGTTATTTTTGGCCAGCCGGCACTCCTCTTTCGCCTCTTCCCCAAGCACCGAACTGCCGACAACATACATATGTTGGGACTCCTGAACGTAATCTCTCGGACAGGAAAAGCCGTCCATGCAGGCGTGGAGACTCAATTTCGCTGTCCATGCTGCGGCTACCGGACGCTGGAAGCCCCGGATTCGCTCGCTCTCTGCCCCGTCTGCTGGTGGGAAGACGACGGCCAGGAGGATTTCGACGCCTCTGAAGTGCGCCTCACCGTCAACGGAGACCTCAGCCTGGCCGAGGCCCGCATACACTTCTCCCAATGCGGCGCCTCCCATCCGCGTTTCCTGCCC
Organism: uncultured bacterium; assembly: GCA_966443485.1. GTDB lineage: Bacteria > Acidobacteriota > Terriglobia > Terriglobales > Acidobacteriaceae > Telmatobacter. Next base: position 16,905 of record CBJOJD010000060.1, read on the forward strand.
TACGTCCGCAAACCGCAGGCTTCGGAGCGGTAACATCCCCCGCGATCACCACCGTACATTTCCACCGCCTTCCCGGTTTGACCCTGCCCGCAATTCCCTCTTACCATGGGGAGAAGCATTTCCCCAGCCAGCGGTGACTGTGCGTCAACTCCCTCCCGCTCGGCGGTCAGATATGGAAGGCGAAGAAGTTGAGCTCTACTGAAACTGTCGACAAGAATCCGGCGACCGGCGAAGCCCAGGAGCACGGACACGAGGGTCACTCGCACGAGCATGACCACACCCACGAAGGCCACACCCATTCCCACGGCCCGGTCCTGAATCCCGAATGCACCCGCGAACTGGTGCTGGATGTTCCCGCCGAGGAAGTCTCCAAGGCCTTCCGCAACGTCACCCGCAATTATCAGAAGTACGCCCGCATCCCCGGCTTCCGCGCCGGCAAGGTGCCCGAATCCGTTGTGAAGCGCCGCTACGCCGAGCAGATCCGGAAAGATGTGATCGATGGCCTGCTACCCGAGCGCTTCAATGGCGCCGTCCGGGATCTCGGGGTCAACCCCGTGGGCCAGCCGCAGGTGACCGAACTGACCATTGAAGAGGGTCAGCCGCTCCACGTGAAGGCAGTCTTTGAGTACATTCCCTCCTTCTCCATCGAGGGCTACAAAGACGTCACCGTACCCAAGCCCTCCGTCGAGATCACCAACGAGGAGTTCCAGCAGGAACTGAATCAGATCCGGGAATCCCGCGCTACCGTCGAACCGGTTGAAGAGGACCGTCCCCTCGCCGATGGCGATTGGGCCCTCATCTCCTATAGCGGCAAGCTCCAGGGAGACGAGGCCGCCGAGCCGATCTCCGGCGAAGACACCCTCGTCGAAGTGGGTGGAAAGGACACGGTCGCGGCCTTCTCGACCGCCCTCCGCGGCGCCAAGATCGGACAGCACCTCGACGTGGCCGCCGATTACCCCGCCGAATATCCCGAACCCCGTCTGGCCGGTAAGACCGTCGACTATGCCATCGAGGTGAAGGCCATCAAGAAACGCACCGTCCCCGAGCTGAACGACGAGCTGGCGAAGGAGATGGGCGACTACGAGAACTTGGCTGAACTCGAAAACCGGGTTCGCGAACACTTGGAGAATCGCAAGCGCCGGGCTGTGGAAAACGAGACCAAAGAAAAGCTCTTCCAGGCCCTCCTCGAGCGCTTCCCCTTCCCCGTTCCGGAGTCGCTGGTTCAGGAACAGATCGATATGCGCCTGGACCGCGGTCTACGCGCCCTCGCCGCCCAGGGAATGTCCACTGAAGCCATGCGCAAGCTGGACTTTACCCGCATCCGTGAGGCTCAACGCGACGGCGCCATCGCCGAAGTGAAGACCGCAATACTTTTAGCGCGCATTTCTCAGGAAGAAGACATCCAAGTAAGTGACGAGGATGTGGAGCGCGAGCTGCACATCGCCTCCATCCAATCCCGCGAGCCTCTGGAAACCCTCCGTGCGCGTTTGACGCAGGACGGCGGGCTGGCTAGAATCCGGGAACAACTGAAACGCGAGAAAACCGCAGACCTGTTGTACGAACGTCTACCCGCCTGACGCAGGCGGGTGGCAGGATGCCGCGCCTCCGGCTGCACGCAATCACGGAGCACGGACGGGAATCAGGGACATCGATCCCCCAACCAAAGAGCGAGAAAAGACTCCGATGGCATTGGTTCCGATGGTGGTTGAGCAGACGAGCCGGGGCGAGCGCGCCTACGACATTTACTCCCGTCTGCTTCGCGACAACATTATCTTCTTGGGCACGCCGATCGATGATCAGGTAGCCAATCTAATCGTGGCGCAGATGCTTTTCCTCTCCGGCGAAGACCCGGAGAAGGACGTCCAACTCTATATCAACTCTCCCGGTGGATCCATCACCGCCGGCCTGGCAATCTACGACACCATGCAGTTCATCAAGAACAACGTGGTGACCTATTGCATCGGCCAAGCTGCCAGTATGGGAGCTTTCTTATTGTTGGCCGGCACCAAAGGCAAGCGGTTTGCTCTTCCCAACTCCAGAATTTTGATTCACCAGCCATCCATGGGCGGACTCAGCGGACAGGCGACGGATATCGACATCCACGCCCGCGAAATCCTGCGTATCCGCGAAATCACCAACAACCTGATGGCCCGGCATACCGGACAGCCCCTGGACCGCATCGAGCGCGACGTGGAACGCGACTTCATCATGAACTCGCAACAGGCCCGGGAATACGGCATCATCGACGAAATCATCGATCGGCCCCGCACGTAGGGACACAGCCCTTTGGGGCTCATTTCACTTACTTGGAAGCTTTCGTCCAGAGGAGTAGTCAAACATGAAAACGCGCACGGGACCCGAAGAAGCATTGCGCTGCTCGTTCTGTCATAAATCGCAGGATGCGGTGGCCAAGTTGATCTCGTCGCCCAGTGACTACCCACGGGCCTACATCTGTGACGAGTGCGTCGCTGTCTGCAACTCGATCCTTGAGGACGACCGCGGCGAAGCCCATCCCGCCACCACTGCCGGCCACCTACCCAAGCCGCAGGAAGTCAAGAGCTTCCTCGACGACTACGTCATCGGGCAGGGTCAGACCAAGAAGAAACTGGCAGTGGCC
>CBJOJD010000061.1:0-19061 GCA_966443485.1 uncultured bacterium
GTGCGGCGGGCCAGAGAATTCCGGGAGAAGCGCTACCGGAAGCACATATAACCCAAGCGCGCCCCGCAGGTGGTGGAACACCGGCGAGGCGCTGAACAAGTCACCTTCAGGGAGATGACGATGTCTAAGATCAAGCGTAGCACCTCTCCGTCTATTTCCAGCCAAGCGCCTTCCGCGGCGCGCCGTGATCAATCGAGACTGGACTGGAACCTTCCCAGAAACTTCGAAACGCCCCGTAGCGAATACGCGGCTCTCTTGCCCGACGGCGCGGCAGTATGGGCATACACCCCTTCCGGCAGCTTTGGGCCGCTCAGCGGGAGCGCAGCGCTATGAGCGGGCCATCCTGTGTGGCGCTCTATGCTCGCGTTTCCACTCTCAACGGTCAGAACCCCGAAATGCAGCTCGCGGAGCTTCGCGAGTACGCGATTCGGAGGGGATGGACTATTGCAGGCGAATACGTCGACATGGGGATTTCCGGTGCGAAAGAATCCCGTCCCGAACTGAATCGAATGCTGGCGGACGCGCGTAGGCGTCGTTTCGACGCTATCTTGTGCTGGAAGTTGGACCGGCTCGGCCGAAGTCTCAAGCACCTCGTCACAACGATCGAGGATCTAGAGGCCTATGGCGTCGCGTTCATTTCGCTTCGCGACAACCTGGACCTGTCGACTCCTTCCGGTCGCCTGATGATGCACATTATCGGCGCGATGGCCGAGTTCGAGCGAGAGTTGATCCGCGAGCGGGTGTGCGCCGGCATCCAAGCGGCGCGACGCCGCGGCGCCAGGATCGGCCGCCCGAAGACGTACATCAGCCCGGACAAGGTCCGGACGATGCGGAATGAAGGTACCCCTTGGCGAGAGATCGCGAAGCGCCTCAACGTTGGCACGGGAACCGCGGTCCGTGCTCTGCATCTAGCCAACTAGCCCCGAGGAAAGGATATCCCATGATTACGAAGCCTTATGCCTTGAACAGACTCGATGACCTTCGTATGCAACAGTCGCGAGTCCTCCAATTTGACGGGCTTGATCTGTGCGAGATCGCCGAGGGAATGAATCTAGACCAACACGCAGAGCTGTTACTTGATGGCAGCTATATGGCTCATCTTCTGCCGCGCTTCGCATGGTGGATCGAAGTGGCGAAGGCACTTGCGAACGGTCGCGTCTCCGAATTTCGACCAGATACAGCGGACGCCGCATTCAATGGCGGCTTGGACTCTCTGGTTAACTCAGTTCTAACCGCCTTTGCTCCAGCTCTGGCCGACACTGCGGATTTGGCAGGTCTCAGCCAGACGCTCGAGCAGACCGCGGGCCTGGAGCTGTTATGCCGATACTGGAGGTTCACGCAGGCGATTCGGGCCAAAGCACTGGAGATTTGGCCAGAGGAAGATTTGGCTTGGCTTTGGGCCACAGCATAGGTGTATGCGCCAAATGGCTGGTAGCTGGCCAGGTTCAGGTCAAGATTGGTGCTATACAGCCGATAGGGAGGATGGGTAAGATTGTCACGAATCATGAATCCGCGTTTGAGCCCAGCGAAGCTTCCGGAATATGATGCTCCTCCAGCTGTAGAAACCCTCATGGGGATGCATTTTGCGCGGCTGGCGGGCTGGAACATTTTGCATCTCGGGCAGATTTACGACCATTTCAAAACCTTGTACCCTCATGCTGTTCTTGTTCCTCCAGTAGTTGAACCCAGAGATTTGGCTCAGGGGACCATTAATCCTGAGGATTTGCCAATCCGAGCCATCTTCACGAACTCAGAGAATACTGAACTGGTGCAAGTTCAGCCATCTCTTTTCCTGCGGAATTGGAAACGGAGCAGGCAGACAGAGGCGTACACGCACTACCGAATCTTGAAGCCTCGCTTCCAGGAAGACTGGAACAAGTTCACTGGGTTCTTGCGCGAAAACAGCCTGAGGTATCCCCAGGTCATCCAATGTGAGGTGACCTATGTTAACCACCTTTTGCGAGGCAGGGATTGGGAGTCGTATAACGACCTTGCCAAACTGATCAAGCTGATTGCACCGAGAACGCCGATATCAACATCCGGGCGTTTATACAAATTCTTGCCAGAGGCCGCCGCTGTTTCGCTGAACGTCGGATACCACCTAAGCGATACGGGGGTATCTCTGCAGATTTCAATTCAGTCTGCGATCAGCAAACCAGATGGATCTGAAGTCATCCAAATGGCAGTCACCGCAAAAGCCGCTCCGCGGTTGAATACCGAAGAGGCCTTCTGGGAAGCCATCGATTGTTGCCATGATGCCGTAATTCTTGGTTTCGATGATGTCATCACGGAAGACGCTCAACGGACATGGGGGAAGCGATGATTACTGCAGAGGTTCCAACCACTCTCGACTCGGCCGTACCGACTTTTCGTCCTTATCGCGAAGCGCTGATCCACCCGAGTGCGTTTCACTGCGTAGCGCCGTGGAAGTATACGGCATTACTTAAGCTGCACGATCTGGAGCGGTCTACTCCACCCGATCTCTTGGCTCACGGCTTGGCGGTTTCCATCGATGCCGTTATGTTTGCCCGGACAATCCTCGATTCTGTAACTCGGGACAATTTGCCCACACCAGAGGTTTGCCCAGTATCCGGTGGCGATGTAGCGGTGATATGGTCTGTCGGTGACAAACAGCTCGAAGCGATATTTGCTCCGGATCGGACAGGCAGCTATGTGCTTTCTCATGGTGAGGAGATAGTCGAAGACGGCGAAGTGTCCGTGGATAATGCTGTTCCTTTGATAGGAGCCCTCGAGGATATCTTGGCTGCATAGGTTCTTCTCAGACTCATGGTCAGACCGGACGACATTACAATCTCCGACGATGCAGTCCTCCTAAGAGCCCTTTTGGTTCCCGGATGGTGGACTGAAACAGAGCTCGGGATTAGAGCCTCGTCGGTGGCGTTCAATGTCTTCGGTAAAGATGGGCCAGGGCAGACGTCCTGCTACTTCGACAACCCAGTTGGCCGGGAAATCTTCGCCCGCCGGTTTCCCAACGCGCACGCCGCACGTTTCACGGCCCGTCAGGCCCGCCTATGCGGTTTCAACGTGACTACAGATCCGGAAGGTGATCCAGATCAAAGCCCAGAGCACGCCGTTTTGACGCACTCTACAGAAACGAAACGCAGTCCATATCAACGTCGATGCAAAGAACTCGCCATGTTAGCGACATTCGTTTCTCTTGAAGAGCTAAAAGCCGAGAGTAACGCACCTGGCTAGAACGCTAGCCTTAATCATCTGGTTCTGGAACATCCCTCCGGGCAGCAGACCATCCCATATTTTCATTGACATAGAACCGTCGACGCAGGCAGGATTTTGGAACACCCGAAGGCCCTCCCCCACCTGCGGGCAAATTCCCCAAACGAGGAAAATCCATGCTCAGGCGGTTCTCAGCGCTGCTGATGGCGCTTACCCTCTTTGTGCCTTGCGCGTTCTCTTCACCGCGGTCCAGCGGGCACTCTCACGCATACTCCAGGTCATCCGCCGGATCCCGGCCGTACTACGGGGGAGGACATCACACTTCTTCGCATGGAGGGTCCTACGGGGTGTCCGGATCCAGCCATCGGGGTGGCCATTACACCAGCGCGACAGGTTCCCATCACTACGGCCGGCACAAGTAGTCCTCCCTGGATGAAAGAAAACTTCAGTCCAATGGCGTCGGTCGCGTCCCAGTCCGGTGCTTGAAAAATCGCGGGGGAAGCAGAAAGGGACAGTATCTGCCCCCCCCCGCGGCGCGCGTCGAAAACGAAGCGGGAACGAACCGCTCCGTATACGAGGAAAAGGAGCTCGTAGACGCGCAGCTCCTACTATTAGATTGGTGATCCTTTGAGGTCTGGCAGGGGCGGAAGTTCGGCCTGAGGATTCGCCATAATGGCATCGGCGAACTGTTTCCAATAGGCTCTAGCCCTGTTAATCTCCTGAGCGGGATCCTGGCTCTCGTAATTGAAAGTCAGAACCTCCCCAATCTTCCGCTGTAGGTGATCCCAGTCAAGCGAATAGCCGAAGGGTAGACCCGCTGCAGAGACAAAATCTTGTATGATCCTCGACCGTTCCGATCCCCTGTAGTAGTCCAGTGGGACCCCAGCAACGACAAGGGATCGGAGGGTCATTCGGAGGTTCTCTCGTTCCAGGTTGACCCGGTGCCAGTCCTGAATCAACACGGATGCAGATTCGGAGATCACCGAGGTGGCGTTGGAGGCGCAAACCTTCCGCGCGTGCTCTGTGTTTTCATGTGCCTGGCCGAGTTCGGCTTGGGCAGCCTGAAGAGTCTGTTCTGCAGCTTCCAGTTCCTCACGCGCGATCAACCTCTTGCGCCTTGCTTCTCTTATTTCGTCTGGCTTCTTCGCGTTGGGATCCCCCTTCAGTGCTGCCAATCTTGACCTGGCAAGATCCTCATCGAGATCCGCGAAGTCAGCCACTTCAGCGCGCGCCTGTTCGATTGCTGCGGTGGCCGCTTGCATCACGACCATCGCTTGCTCCTCGATCCTTCTAGCGCGTGCATGAGCCTCCAGGGCTTGCTCTAGAGATTGCCTCGCAAGGGACAGGGTCGATGTTCCTGCTGCTGTCATATCGGCGAGCATTATCGGCGGCCCTCCCGAATCGGCGGTAGGCCGTTCCTCATCCGGTGTTGATTGTACGCAGCGCGGCCTTCTTCATACGGCCGGCCGTTGAAGAACTCCATCATTCGAGGTGAGCTGTCCGCTACGCCCTCCAAGGGCACATCATCCTGCCAATCGCGCGAGGCGGCCTCGATTGGAACTTCGGTGAGACGATCCTGTTTCTGCTGTAATTCTGCCATGTTCTTAACTTGCTCGACCGAAGTCGTAGAAAGACTTGATGCCGGCCAGGATGTTGCCGGACCCTGCCACCACGAGCCGAATTCATTAGCCGGCGTTTCGAAAATCTCATGATCTCCGTTTGTGGCGGTATCGTCGTACCGATAGGGCATTGGTGGTTCCTTTCGGATTGAGATCGCGTTGCATTGTGTTGCATCGATTAGCGCGGCTAATCTGATGGCAAGGACCCTGAATTTCAGAGCCTTGCACACCAGATCGTGAGTCAGAGATGTGTTGGAAACTTCACGCTACTCTTCGCCGCAAAATAGTGACTTGCGCCATAAGCTCTCCGCCGTTCGGCCCCTGGTCTACGCGGCCGGTCTTGAAAACGATGTTCGGGATGACGACCGTCTTCGAGGTGACGACGATCGAGAACCCATCACCCTTCGCGAAGGCGGTGCCGCCGGCGGTGATGGTGAACTGGATTTGATTGCCAGCGTTGAAGGCCGTTCCCGTTGCGCCGGTTCCTACCAGAGCGCCGCTCGGGTCGTACACGTTGTAGGCGGTCGCGGACGTGAACGAAACTGTGTAGGTGCCGTTCTTGCCGAGCGAGAGCAGCGAAAGCGTGCCGATCGTGCCGTTGCCGGTGTTGCCGGTATTGGCAGTGCCCACCACGGTCGCATTGGGATCGGGAACCGCTTCGATTCCGCCCACGACGCCGGCGGGAACCGCTGAATCAAGCGCGGTCCTAATGTAGACCGGTGTGTTCGCTACTCCCGGCCATCCCGCTATCGCTGTCACCCAGATCGTTCCGCGAGTTAGGCCATTGACCATCATGCCCGGAGCGCAGGAACCGAGGGGCATGTTGGTTCCACCGTTAAGTGGGTAGTAGGCGTTGGTCTCAACTGCATCCTTCGCGATCGCAATCGGGTAGGTGGGTTCCTGCATGAGCATTGCCAGAAACGCTGCCACTCCATTGCGAGCGATGTACTCCTTGACCGATGAGTAGGTGTTGTTCGGATTCAGCACCATGGTCTCGCCGAAGGCAATGCTGTTTGTGTCTGTTGGATTGACCTGACGAGGCGATACCAGAGGAAAATCGGTCTGCGAGATCGAGCCGACCGGGCCCGGTGGAAGTCCATAGAACCCAATTACGCTGTACGGCATGGCTATTCCTTTCAGTGAGGTGATGTGGCTACACAAGCCTCTTGATTTCTTCTGGAAGCCCTTCCTCGAGGATCTTGAGGAAGAGCTTCAGGTCTCGATCGGGTAACGTCTCAATGATCCGAAGCTGATAGTGAAGCTCCGGATCACTGAGCATAGTTCTCATGCCCTCGGGATCGCAGGCTGCGACTCGCTCGGCCATTATCGAGATCGCCTTTGTTATTCGCTCAGCTCTCTTCCGGAGGCCACGGCTACGTCTGATTAGCGAGAAGTCGATCAACCCTAAATCGGTTCTCATGTTCCTCCTACGGTGTATCGAACGTGCCCCGGAGATTCCGCACAATCCTGCTGTTTACTTCATTCTGCCGGCGCGCCACTTCGCGGCCGATTGCATGCGGGTCCGATCCGGTGACGTTGATCTCGGTTCTCTGGCTGATGGACGGGGACTTATCTGGAGTGCGGAAAACCTGCGCCTCCCACATGCGGCGAGCAGTGAGTCCGCTCACCGTCTGAAGCTGACCATTGACTCTCGCTTTGTTCCAGTGCTCGAATTCAGCGGCAGCCCCCGCAAAGTCACCCGCGTTCAGCTTGCGAAGCAGAGTTGAACCGGCGAAACTCTTCTCCCCGAGGTTGAAGACGAAGTCACTCAAGGCCTTCATCTGGTTGCCGGAAAGATGCACCTTGACGAGTCGCGAGACCGATGCCGAAGCCGAAGCAAGGTCCCGCATCAGCACTGAGGCCGGACCTTCCTTCATGAGGCTGGCCAGCGTCTCACCGGGGCGAACCAGATGTCCGTATCCCCACGTGAGCTTGCCCGCGATGTCCTTGTAGATCGTGCTTCGGAAGCCCTCGAAATGCTTCGTCATATCCGCGAGATTATCCACGCCCCGCGCGACGCTCTTAACCCAGTCGAATTGCTCGGGCAAAGCTGCAATCTTGTCGATCGATGCATGCATCTTCCCTGGAACGGTAGCCAGAGCATGGCCAAGGCTCTTTAATTGGCCCGGCAGCGCATGCAGTTCACCCATTGCGGCATGGGCAAGCTGTTTTGCCTTTTCCTCCGTCCAAGCGATCGCTTTTCGCACTTGCGCGGGATGAGTAACGGCCCACGCGCTCGCTGCAATGGCTGCTGCAGCGACTACGAAGGGGAGGAATGGCATGATCATTGCAAGGAGGCCAGAGCTACCGGCAGCTTCTCCGGCGACTGCACCCCCGCCGGCAAGGCCGCCAGCCTCGCCTGCTGCGCCGAACAATCCTCCTCGCATCAGGCCCACACCATTCTTGAGTAGGCTCATGCCGCCAAATTTTGCGAGCGCAAGAGCGACGGGGAGTAGCGCACTTCCAATCGCCAAAAGCTTAGTGCTCAGACCTCCAGTTGATTTGTCGATCGATTCGAACCCGTCCGCTACTTTGACGAGCGCACGCGCAAAGCGCTCGGCGTATGGAAGAAGCTTGATCGCAAGCTGTTTTCCGATATCCTCCCATCGCTCCTTTGCCTCATTCCACTTTCTATCAAAATCCTTCGCTTTCTCCGCGGCCTTGTCGGGATCAAATCCCTCCTGCTGGAACATTCGGGCCCGTTGTTGGAACGCCTCGGCGAAGGACCCACTATTCAGCTCGATCTGGTTGATCACGCCCGGGTCGAGGCCGGCCATGCTGGCCTCCCGACTGCGCAGCGCTGGATTTTCTGCTTTCCAACGCTTGATCAATTCCATGAACGCTAGAGTGCTGTCGGTCGTGTCTATCTTGAGAGCCTTGTCCAGACCGGGCTGATCCCTTCGAGCATTCGCCAGAGCCTCGACGCTTGCGCGCGCGGCTTCAGCGGATAGCCCTACTTGCTGGAACGCGAATTGGAGCTGGCTGATTGCCTTCGCCGAAGAACCTGTCTTTTGGGCGGAATAGTAGAGCCCGGTCAGGCCTTCGGCGAGCTTATGGATCGCAAATCCTGTTGCCGTTGCACCTACGGCGGTTGCTTTGCCGAGGGCAACGAATGATTTCGTGAGCTCCAAAGCCCCTCTCGAGATCTTCTCCATGCTGTCTCGAAAATCGCGGAACTTTGGCTCATCTTTCGCAAAAGAGATCTTTACGAGGAATTCTCGTAGGACGCTGCTGGATGCCATCGAATCTTCTCCTGAGCGAACTTCTAGTTGCTGCAGTCTTACTGTCGGATTGCTCTCAGTGCGCTTGTAGGCCGCCTACGAGTCCGGAGATTATCAGCCTTCATCCGGGCGTCGTAGCGGGCGTGCGAGGTCCTCTATGAGGCGTTCCAAAAACCTGGCCGCTAAGGTTGCTGCAAGCCGTTGAGAAGCAGTGCCCGCCGCCTGTCCTGTGCAGCGTTCGAGAAAGAAGTGTTTTTGGAATCGCCTCGCGCGCGCGGATTGCTTGCGAAATTCGCGATTCTCATTGTCGGGCCGCCATGAGCTTGGCGAGGAGCTTTTGCTTGACATCCCTGACCTCGAGCTGCAGATCTCCGTCAACCTGAACGCGCTCGGTGAAGAGCTTCAGGTGGCGGCCAAGATCGACGAGAGCAGCGCGCTTATCGTGAAGTTTGATTTTCACTCGCCTTACCCTTTCCGAAGGATCCCCGTCTTCACGCTCGTGCTGGCGCCCGATAAATTCCTCCACGGTGATTTCGCCAATAGCGGCCGCTTCCTCGCGACTTATCCCTGAGAGATCAACTCGCGCAGTCCTATCGGCGCCGATCCGGATGTAATCCATCATGTTGGCGAAGCCAAGCAGCGCCAGTTCCCGAAGCACCCGATCTGCCGTGATCTCGAGGCGTCGGAACCGGTCTCGCTGCAGATCAGAGATCTCCGCTGAAATGTCAACGTTTGTCAACATTCGAGCGCCCTGCTGCCTTGCGGTTCGCCGGCTGTAACCCGCCCGCTCTGCGGCCTTGGTTGCATTGAGATCGGTCATGAACTCAGCGATGAAGAGTCGCTGCTTAGTGGTAAGTTTCCGCTGTCCGACGACCGATCCGTGAAGAAGCTCTGCTCTACGCATACTTGCTCTCCCTTCGTCCGCGACCTGCTCGCTCACGCCGCATCGTTGCCTGAGTGAATCCGTACTACCGTTCTGCCGCCGGGCATTGTGAAGAGCCGGCGTCCGCGGGCTCCCTGATGAGGATCGTCCCGTGCATTCCCCCGCCACACAACGACGAGAGTGGCTCCGCAGATTTCCCCTGTCTCGTGAACACGTCTCGGAATCCCGAAGCAGATTCGCTCGTTATCGTCTCCTGGACGGCAGAATCCCAAGGTCGCTGATCCACAGTCGGGGCAAATCCGACGAACAAGCTCGAGCGCTTGATCGAGGGAAGCAAAATGCTTCCTGGACTCCGCTTGAATCAGGGGGATGAGATCACCGGGTGCAGGGAGGAACCTGCTGCGAAGCTCGCCGCGGTCATCGCGATCCGTGCTTGCCCACCAGCGATCAAGCGCAGCGCGCACATCTCGCACTTCGAAAAACTTCAAGGCCATGTGCCACATCCGGCACTCTTCCGGTTGCGGTACGCACCGCTTTGCCAAGCACGCGTTCTTGTAGATCTCTTCCGTCTCGTTAGGCTTCACAATTCCCCCATCGTGAACGTTGCGACTGCAAGCTCTACTTCGCGCTGTTTTCGACTTTTGAGGGTTAGGTGCGGCCGGTACCGCTGGTCGGAGAACCAAAAACGGTTGACCGTTTCACCCCTGCAGCGAGCATCGATGGCCTGCGAGAGGATGTACTGCGCTGCGGTTCGCATATCACCGCGCTCCTTGGCGAGGAGGCGGATTGAGCTTCCTGCGATCCGAACGAGGCTTGAATCGCTTGGAATTCCCGATTCCTCGAGTACCCAGGCGGCAAGCATCAGTTCGGCGCCTGGATCGGCATCGGGGATTTCGGGAGCAGGAGACTGGAGCAAGGGGGATTCGTGTGGCGCTGGCTCCGCCCCCGGTACTGGTACTGGCTCTGGTACTGGCTCTGGTAGGCGGGACGCCGTACCTAAATCGGTATCAGTAGTACGTACAGGTGTCTCCTGTGTACGTACAGCGGGAGAACAGAATGGAAGTTTCGCGCGATTCAGCGCGTTTTTTGTAGCTTTGTCCGCATGTTGACTCCAATCGTGAACGAGAAGCCGGTGCTCTGAATCCCGGTCAATCCATCGCGCAGCGACCAGGGCCTGAACAAGCCGACCAGGCTCGCCATTCCATTCGACCCATGCTTCAATTGCCTCATCGGTGTACTTTCCGATGTTCCCCTGGGGAGTGAAGCGTCCGGTAAAGTGCCAGATCGCCTCGAGCCAACCAAGCGCGGCGCCTTTGGGTTGATTGATGATGGCCTTGAACTGTGCGAACTTCGGATGATCTGGAACAGCTCTGAGGGCCATGTCTAGAGGACCTCCAGCAATTCACCTAGCTCTGTGGCCTCGCGCCCAATCTCAACTCGCAGGCACTCCGGCAACGTGGGCAACTGAGCGCGGAGAATCGCCCGCTGATGGGCCCGAGAAAGGGCATCACGGGCAATTTGATGATCGCCAATTCGGGCAACGACGATTGGTCCGTCGGAAATGCCTTCAAACGCCACAAGCAGTGACATTCGCATAGAAACTCCCCTCACCTACAGCCGGAAAAGTTGGAAACTGGGACATCTGATCCTGTGGAAAATAGGGCTCAGATGAACAGGATCTCTCTGATTTTCGGGAGCTTCCGCTGCACCCGCTTCCATGCCGCAAGAATTTGCTTTGTGTCCTCGGCGCTGGAGCTAGCGTCCGTGATCATCCGAGCGCGGCCGCGGGGCGACGTAAAATACGCGGTCAGGACTTCAGTCTCAAGGGAGTCGAGATCTGCTGCTCGAGCAAGCGCCCTCCAGTTGACGGCTTTGATGGGATCCGCACTAATATTCGAATCTTGCACGCGGCGACGGAACTTCGGCTTTACCCGATCATGCAGCGACATCCCTGTGAGCCGGAGCAAGGACAGATCAGCATTCTCATCCAGATCATTTCTCCCCTCGTCATCGGGATTGGAGGCGCGCCCTTGCCGCCATACTCCGTCACTGTCACGAATGGCGTTCGATGTGTCCCTGCGATAGAGCTCCTCGGACAGGTGAGCTTCCGATATGCTCATGAAATCGACCAGGGGTCCCGCTTTCGTTATGGGATCACAAAACTCGAACGCAAACTGAAGCAACGCCCCACGGATCGTTCGAAGGGGTTCTTTCGCTCGGCGCCAGTTGGACTTCTGGAGAGCACGCAACAGGGCGTTGCGGTAGCCTGGCGGGAGGTCAAGAGCATCTTGAACCACCTTGAATGCCTGTGAAAACTCATTCGCGGCTGCGGCTTCAAGGAGTTGAATCTCTTCCGCACGGAGTCGTTTCGTGGTACCTTCTTCGTAGCTCATTCACGTATCCCCCGAATAGCCCAGCCTGGCCGCTGGGCTTTCGTCTTTCAGCAGTTCAAATGTGTTTGCTCAGGGCTCGATTGGTTACTGTGCCCGTGGTGAAGTGGCCGGCGGATTCCCCGTCGAACGCGCGGCAATTCGGGCGGATATCCATTCCTGGACCTCAGATCCGAGCCACGCGACGGCGCGGCCGCCAAGGTTGTAGGGCTTTGGGAATTCGCCTGCAGCAATCATCCTGTAAATGGCCGCGCGGCTATATGGAACGACTGATTGAACCTTTGGAAGTCGCCAGAACTCCTGCACCTGCACAGTTTCCCCCTTACCGCAAAAAGCGGCCACTCTAACGGAACGTGGTCGTGAGCCCTTCAAACGAGATGAAACGCATCTGAAGTCCTGCACGCGTCAGAAATCACGCACGTGACGGTCTCGGAGCTTACTGCGCCTTTGACGGTCGCGCGATTCTTCAACTGGGATATGGGATAAAGGGAAACCTTACGCATGAAGCCTCTGAGGACCAGAGACGATATGCATCAGACGATCGGAAGTCTTGAGTTCAAGCTATCGACGCGTCTAACAAGCACATAATACCGTAAAAACTCATAACGTCAAACTATGTCTATCGCACAGATGGATCGAGCAGAGAGATGTTGAATCGCCAGACTTGCCTTCGCTTAGCTTTGGGCCTCCAGCGGGACTCCGATAGGTTAATGGACGCTTAGAATGGTTGTTTTTGCTCGGTATTTAAGCCATTCTCCACCTTCTGCATCGGAAAATAATCGTAAGCGACCCCTCCTGCATTTAGGAGGAGTTGGTGTGTGTGCTCTAACTCTTCGGTGCTTGCGAACTCGAGGCGCAGACCGCAATCGGGTTCCGCTTTCCATTGTTGTGCCGGCTGTCTTCTGGTCTGCGCGACAAGCACTATCCCAATCTCTCCCTCCCTCAGTACACTGGCTTGCCAGGGAGTTGAAGTAGGTCGGGACAGGTCGGGTCCCGCCGCCACTCCCTGCAACTCATCCCTGCACGCGAACCTGCTGCGCGTCTCCCGCATGCTGACGCCAAGCCGAATCCGCGTGCGTTCAAGAGTTTTTCACATGGCTATGGGAAGATCGAACTGCCTTGAGCCGGCATTTCATCCACCCTAAGCACGATTCGGCGATTCCATCGGTCAGCCGATTTGAGGACTTCTAAATGGTAACGATTCCCCAACTTGCTCCCTTGGAGCAGGCGCTCTCGACGCGCTACAGAGTCAATCGTTTGATTACTCTGGCCGTCTTTGCTTGTCTATTGGTTGTCTTTCCCTCTCTTTGCAAAGCGCAGTTTGAAACCGCATCGGTGCTGGGCTTCGTGCGCGATCCTTCCGGAGCCGCCGTCCCGCAAAGCCACGTCAAGCTGATCGAGATCACCACCGGCGTCACTCAGTCGGTTCTCTCCGATGCGCAGGGTCAGTATCAGTTCACTGACGTGCACATCGGCACTTATCGTCTGGAGGCAGAGGCCAAGGGCTTCAGCTCCGCGAAGACGCAGCCCTTTCAAGTCACCGTCAATGCGCGTCAGCGCGTCGACCTGGCTCTGCCCCCTGGCAGCGTCACCGAGACGGTGGAAGTGAATGGCGGCGTGGCGCAGTTGGAGAGCGAATCCAGCGAGACCGGCACGGTCATCTCGCCCACTGAGGTGCACGACCTGCCGCTCAACGGCCGTGCCTATGCCGACTTGGCCGTACTTGCCCCGGGCGTGCGCCGTAACAATCTCGAAAACCAGTCCGTCACCAGCCGCGATGCGTCGTTCAACGTGAATGGGCAGCGCTCGGAGTTCAACAACTTCCTGCTCGATGGTCTCGACAATAATGCGTACGGCACCTCCAACCAGGGCTTCTCCAACCAGGCGATTCCGCCTTCGCCCGACGCCATCAACGAGTTCAATGTCGAAACCAACAACTACAGCGCAGAGTTTGGCCGTGCCTCGGGAGCAGTGATTAACGTCTCCATCGAGAGCGGAAGCAACAAGTTTCACGGCCGCGTGTGGGAGTACAACCGCAACACCTCCCTTAACGCGATCGGTCCTTTTACCCTGCCCACCAGCGCCATCACCGGCAAGAGCCAGAAGCCGGTGCTGATCCGTAACCAATTCGGCGGTGCGTTCGGCGGCCCGGTACTGCGCGACAAGCTCTTCTTCTTCGTGGACTATGAAGGCAATCGGCAGGTCCAGGGTCAGTACACCACCGCTACCATCCCTAACGCGAACCAGCGTCAGGGCGTATTCCAGACCACCGACGGTAAGGCGATCCCGCTGCGCAACCCGATCACTGGTACTTACTACGCCAACGGTGTGATTCCACAGAGCGACTGGACGCCCCTCGCACAGCTGGTCATCAACGCTCTTCCGGCGCCGAACGTGAGCGGATTTTCCAACAACTACGCATCGTTCCCCAAGGCCACGCTCACTGACAACAAAGGTGACGGTCGCGCGGACTGGGCTTTCAACACCAAGACCACCCTCTTCGGCCGCTATAGCGAGCACAAGGGCGACATCATTGACGCCTCCTCCATTCCCGGAGACGCAGGCGGTGGTGGCAACGGAACTATCCATGCTTACAATCGTCAGATTGCAGCAGGTGTGACCCGCACCTTTACCCAGAACTCCATTCTGGACGCGCGTATCGGATTTACGTGGACCGAAGGCGGCAAGTCGCCTTATCTCGTCGGGCAAACCAGCCTCAACACGCAAGCCGGCATTACCGGGCTTCCCACCGACAAGACCGTGATTCGCCGCCTCAGCTCTGAGAACGTCACCGGCTTTACTTCTTGGGGAGCGCAGGGCTCCAATCCTCAGTTCCAGAACCCCTTCGTCATCGATCCCAAGATCAACTACTCGATTCTGAAGGGCCGCAACAGCATCAAGCTGGGCTGGGAATACCTCTCCATCAACACAGAGGTCGACGACTTCAATCCGGTCTACGGCCAGGAAAACTTCAGTGGCGCTTTCAGCCAATGCGTCGTCAACACAGGGTCCAGCAGCGCTCCCAATTACGTGGATAAGTGCAACGGCGGAGCCAGCAGCACCGTCAATCCTGGCAACTCCGGAGCAACGCAGGCGGCAAACCTCGCCGACTTCCTGGTTGGTGCGCGCTCTGCATATCAGCTGAATAACTTCCGCCTCGTCAACTACCACCAGCTGATGAACTTCTTCTACGTTCAAGATGACATCAAGCTGTTGCCCAACTTGACGGTGAACGCCGGCCTCCGCTATGAGCTGGTGACTCCTCAATACGTCGATGGCAACCACCTGGCCAACTTCGATCCCAGCAGCAACACCCTGATCCAGGCCTCCGGTGGATCTCTCTACAAGCGCGCCCTGGTGAACACGCCCAAGCTGGACTTCGCTCCCCGCCTTGGCATTGCATACCAGGTCGATCCCAAGACCGTCATCCGTTCCGCTTACGGATTGAGCTTCGACCAGTTCAATCGCGAGGGCGGAGAAAACCTGCTGGCCTACAACGGCCCCTACATCGTTAACTCCAACGTCAACCAGTACGCGCCGGTCTCCATCCAGTCCAATCACCAGTCCATCTGCGCAGCTGGCCAATCGCCTACGACTTGCTTTAGCCCGGTCTCGCAGGGCTATCCGGCAGGCTTCGTCGATCCCTCAAACTTCAGCACTCTGCTGGCCCAGACCCGCTACATCCCCAAGAACATCCCCACCGGCTATGTTCAGTCATGGCATTTGGATGTGCAGCGCGAGGTGCTGAAAAACACCGTGCTGACGACCTCCTATATCGGTGAACACGGAGTGCACATCTGGGTATTGGCCGATCTGAATCAAGCCAGTCCTTGCCCCACAACGGGCAGCTGCCCAACTCTGCAAATGCGTCGTCCGATCGCGTCGTTTACAGGCATTGAAGAGTCCATTCCGGCTGGCTTCCTGTCGTACAACGCCCTGCAGGTGAAGCTCGAACATCGCCAGAGCAACGGGCTTTACTTCCTGAACTCGTTCACCTGGTCGCGCGCAATCGACAACGCCTCCGGTCACCTGGACACGCCTAACAACGACAACTCCCGCGTGAATCTCGCCAATCTGCCCGGAGAGCGCGGCGAATCCGCCTATGATCAGCCGCTGAACGACACCCTCACCACCGTCTGGGACGTTCCCTTCGGTCACGGACAGCACTGGGGGGCGCGCTCCAACGGAATCGTCAACGGAGTGCTTGGCAACTGGCAGATCTCGGCCATCAACACTGCCACCAGCGGGCAGCCCGTCAACCTCATCTACTCCATCTCGTCGGCCGCGACCGTGAGCAGTCTCTTGAACTATCGGCCCAACGTGTCAGGCAATCCCGTGACTCGTGCAGGACAGCGCGTCAAGAACCCCACCTCGGTCAGCAACTATCTCAACAGTGCCAACGTCAGTATCCCTGATGCTGCGCATCCCTACGGCAATGCTGGCCGCAACACCGTTCGCAGCTACCCGTTCTACCAGCTCGATCTCGGCTTGCATAAGAGCTTCCGCCTGTGGAATGAGAGCTCGCGGCTCGATTTCCGCGGAGAAGCCTTCAACGCCCTCAACCAGGTTAACTATGCTGCGCCGGACTCCAACCGCAGCAACAGCAGCTTCGGTACCATCACCAGCTACTTACCGCCTCGACAGCTGCAACTGGCGGCGAAGATCATCTTCTAAAGGGACTGACTTCTATGACCTTTATGACACGACGCCGTTTCGGCTCGCTTTCCGCCGCCACGGCCGCAGCCACCCTCACGCGTTCTCTTTGGGCGCGTGAGGTGTCCTCCGCCAACAGCGACCGATTCTTCTATATCGCGTTGGTCGCCGATACGCACATCATTGACAACTTCTACGTCAAGGGCAGTGAGAACGGGGTAGAAGACAACGAGAGCATCCTGCACACCACCCCGCGCTTCACCTCGGCACGCGATCTGATTAACTCGCTCCATCCGCAGATTGAGCATGTCTTCCTACTCGGCGACTTCTTTCACAACTATCCCTCCACGGACTACGACTTCTACTTCAAGAACACCACCCGCCTCGATAACGCCAAAGCCATCGCCGATGGTTTCCATATGCCCGTGCACCTGGGCTTCGGAAACCACGATTACGATGTCCGCCGTGTGCCGCGCGAGATGAGCCATCGCCTGTTCAAGGCTAAGTTCAATGCCGAGCCCTACTCGAGCCTCGACTACAAGGGATGGAAGTTCGTTCACGTGAACAACTTTCTGGGCAGCACCCAGGACCGCACCGCCGCGGACTTCAATCCCGGCGTTGGATCCATAGGCGAGACGCAGCTTCACTGGCTCGAAGCCCAACTGCAGGAGCGCAAGCCGACGTTCGTCTTTGTGCATTACCCGCTGCTCCAGATCGCGCCCACCGAATTCGCCGACTTCGGTCTGCATCCCCTGCTGCGCAAGTACAGCGATACCGTGCAGCTGGTTGTCTCCGGACATGTGCATAAGTGGATTGACTTCGCCCACACCTACGGTCCGCAGCACTATGTGATGGCTGCCACCCGTTACGATCCCAATGCCTATATGCTCATCGAGATCGACCGCAAGCAGCCGTCATGGCGTTTTATCAACGCCAACCTGGTGGAGTGGTCAACGCACTTCAGCAAGCCCTATCACACCGCCTGAACCACCTGATTCCCGCTCTGCTGTGCCGATACAGCCTGTGCTCGTCGAAGTGCCGAGTACAGGCTGTGGCGCGATATAGGCAAGAGTCCGCCGGTGCTTACCGAGCCCCTCGCTATCCCGCTACGCGACCCGTGGCTACGCACGATACCCTATCCTGAGTTCAGGACAGGGAGCAAAAGATGCGAGCAAGCGGCTTCGAATTTCGGTTTCGGATGGCCATCATCTTCATCGTTATTGCGCTGGGATTCTGGTCGCCGTGGATCGAAGCCTGGGGTTGGGGCGAACGCCGTTCGCTGCTGGAGTGGCTGGCGCTGGAGTTCAGCCGCCTCGGCTTGCTGCGCTTTACTGATTCCACGCCCGCCGTTATTGTGCTCGGTTCGCTTCTCGCAGCCTTTGCTGCCGTGGTTCGCATCTGGGGCACTGCTTACTTAGGCCCTGGCGTGGTGCAAAATGCCGAAATGAAGGCGGGTGCGGTGGTCGCATCGGGCCCGTACCGCTATGTGCGTAACCCGCTCTACATCGGCACGTGGTGCATGGTGGCCGCCATGGCCTTCGTCATGCCACCTACCGGAGCGCTCTTCGCAGTCGTGTTGCTGACCATCTTTCTATTCCGCTTGATTCTCGCGGAAGAGGCCTTTCTCGGTTCGCAACTGGGAGATGGTTATCAGGCCTATCTTCACGCCGTGCCGCGTCTGTTGCCGCGGCTGCGCAACGACCTGCCGGCAGTCCAGGTTCAACCACACTGGGCACGCGCCATTTTCTGCGAATTGAACGCCATCGGCGTCTTCGTGACCTTGGCGGTCCTCTCCTGGCGCTACGATCATCTGCTCATGATCAAGGGCATCCTGGTCAGCTTCGGACTCTCGCTGCTCGCGCGCGCTGCGCTTCCAGGCAGTCCCGGCGCAAAAAGCCAGACTGCCTGAAGGCGTACCGGGCTCTACTGCACCAGAAAGGCTGTCGCCGCTGAGACAATGCCTCCCAGCGCGAACACCATGCCCATATACCAGTAGGCCTTTCTGCGCGTCAGCAAGGTGACCGAGGTGATCACCAAGCCGATCTCGAGCAGGGCCTCCGACAGGTCGAAGCGATCGGCGCGCCGCTCGACTTTGGCCACCTCTTTCTCCAACTCCTCTGCCTTTTCCTGTTCTTCCTTCAGATCGTCATTCCACTTCGCCTGATGATCGGCGTAGGCCTTGGCGATCTTCTTGGCCGCATCCTTATCAGCGATGGTGACGACGCTCAACAGGTCGGCTGCCAGGCCCGTGTCGTTGGAGCGGATCTTCTTCGCCTGATAAAAATTCCACTGGTCGGTGGCCTTGTTCTGGTTCAGCACTGCCTCCGTGTGAGTGCGATGCCCCAGCACCGTGGCGATCGCCACCATCACCGCCAGCACACTCATCGTGAAGGCGACTGGCCGCATGGAGCTGTCGTGCGCGCCATGCTCGGCGTGTTCCTGCAGTTCCTGTGTCTCGTTGGCTTCCATGGGGAACTAAATATCCTCCGGCTTCAAACCTGTCTGTTCTGCGATCTTAGCAAGCATCTTTAGCCCGATTTCCTCACCCTCGTGAAACGCCCAGGTGAACTCATATGGATGATCGGGATGTTCCAGCTGCTTGTGCGAACCGCTTTTGCTGATGCGCGGCTTTTCGCGCCAGCCAATGCACTCTAGAGCTCTCAGCACGCTTCTCACTTGCGTCGCCGGCCACCTGCTCATGTTCGCGCTACCTCACGCTCTGTAAGCACACGCAAGTCTAAGAGGACACTCCCTTGAATGATGAGTCGTGGGTGTCAGGATGGCAGGTCAGTACTACACGACCGCGAAGCGAACTTGGCTGGGAATACTCTGTTCGATCTCAATCCGGTCCGCGATGACACTCAAGGCGAGCGCCTTGACCTTCGATTGGGCTTCCTGGCGGGTTTGGCCGTAAGCAAGGACGCCCGGCAGTGTCTCGATCTCCGCGATCCAACGCCCATCTTCTTCACGGTCAAAGACGATTGCGAATTCCATGCCAGTACCTCGTACCGCACGTCTAGTTTACGCTCAGTCTTTACTTTCTCTTCCAGCGCACGCCGTCCTTGGAGTCTTCCAGGATCACGCCCTTCTCCGCCAGCTC
>CBJOJD010000062.1:0-18948 GCA_966443485.1 uncultured bacterium
GCTTTCGTAGGCGGGCCAGTGCTCAGGAACAAGCTCTTCTTCTTTGGCAATTACCAAGGCACACGGCAGGTTGCAGCAAGCACCAGCAACAACACGTATACACCAACCGCAGCCATGTTGAATGGTGACTTCAGCGGCGTAGCCACTGAGGCGGGCGTAACCAACCTGAAGGGGCCATTCCACACCGTCAACGGTGTGGCCAACCAGCTGGATACGAGCTTGGCCCAGTTCAATACAGCAGCCCTGAACATCACCAACGACGGGTTGCCGGGACGGAGCGCAAGCTCCGGACAGTCTGCGAATGGGCACATGCTCTACACGACTGCGCCGATACGCAACAATTTCGATGAAGGCACAGGCCGGCTGGATTACAACCTTTCCTCTGCGCAGCGTCTGAGTCTGCGCTCCTTCACCGACTACTTCACCGAGCCAACTGGCGACACGCCTGGGAATATTCTGTCCGTTATCAATATCAACAACTGGACGTACGGATTTGCCGAACGCATGGTGTATCTGAATGACGTGCTCACTCACACCTGGACGATCAATCCCACGACGGTAAACACCGCCTCGGTGTTCTGGAATGAGCAGAGCGCTCATAACCAGGCTGCTGTGCTCGATCACAACGGAAAGCCGATGTGCTTCTCCCGCTACATCAATGTGAATGAGCTGCCGGGCCAATGCTTCATGGAGGGATTCACGGTAAGCAATGGCGGATTCAATGGCGGGTGGACGGAACCATCCCAAGAAGTTCGCAATACGTACGGCATCAGCGATACGGTGAACAAGACTCTCGGACGGCATACTTTCTCCACCGGCATGGACTTGATGCATCAATATGCCGAGGAATACACGCAATATCCCACTACTCCGATTGTGACCTTCGACGGACAGTACACCGGCAACGGACTGGCCGATTTCCTGCTCGGGTATCTGAACGAGTATGAGCAAGGTGGCGGAGAGATTGCGAATGTATCGGGTTGGCAAGTGGCGCCGTATTTCCAGGATGACTGGCGCATGCAGCCCAACTTCACGCTCAATCTCGGATTGCGCTGGGATCCCAATCTCGCCCCTACCTCCGCTGGGGGACGCGGCGCGGCATTTGTGGCGGGGCAGCAAAGCACGGTCTTTCCCAATGCTCCGCAGGGGTTGATCTTCCCCGGGGATCGCGGGATGACCGCAACCTTGATGCCGGATTCCTATGGATATTGGGAGCCACGCATCGGCTTGTCCTGGCAGCCCAAGAGCCTTCCTCACTCGGTCGTGCACGCAGGCTTCGGACTGTTTACTGGCCCGCTGGAGTATTCGTCCTACAACCACGCGGCAGACATCGCCCCATTCAGCCCGCTCTACAACTTCTACGGCTCTAACGCCAGCTGCTCCTCCAGTGGCGTAACGGCCGCTTGCAGCGCGGGGGCTGATCAAATCGTTTCGGGATACCTGAGCTTCGATGATCCGTGGTCGAGCTTCTCTGGAACCGGCAACAAGAGCCCGTTTCCGCCCTTCACTTCTTTGAGCTACAAGCCACCGACGGATTCTACGTTTGCAACGCCCATCACGCTTGGTCAGTCATTCGCACGCGATTTCAAGTTGGGCATGACACAGAGCTGGAACATTTCGGTTGAGCAGCAGATCCGGTCAAACATGGTGTTCCGCCTGGCATACGTGGCAAGCGAGTCGTATCACCAGACTGACGCCATCGATCAGAATGCGGCGATCAGCGACGTGCGGCCGTATGGAAGCTTCGCGCAGATCCTTACGGATGTGAGCAACGGGACTGCCGGCTACAATTCCCTGCAAGCCGGCTTCGAACGACACATGTCGCGCGGACTGCAGCTGCAATCGAACTTCACCTGGTCAAAGGCGATTGACACGGCCAGCTCAGGCAATGTTTCGTTCGGCAAGCCGTATCTCGGGAACCCGTTCGATCTGCGCTGGAACCGTGGGGTCTCCAGCATGAGCGTGCCGTTTAACTGGGTGACCAACTTCATCTACCAGGTTCCGCGGCTGAGGACCAACAGCAATCTGGTTCAACAGGTACTTGGGGGATGGGAGGCGAGCAGCATCATCACCTATCAATCTGGAAATCCCTTCAGCGTGATGGCCGCCGGATACAACTGGAATAGCGATGATTCCGGCTCGATGCAGTTTCTCGATCGTGCAGACAGAGTGCAGGGACAGCCGCTCAATGCAGGCCGCGGCTCACATTGGGATTGGGTGAAGACTGGCTACTTCAATCAAGCTGCGTTCAATAACAATGCCATCGGTACCTTTGGCAATAGCCCGAAGAACGTGATGTTCGGACCGCGGCAGTTCGGGATGGATGCGGCGGTGATGAAGAGCTGGTCACTGAGCGAAGGCATGAGGCTGCAGTTCCGCTGGGAGGCCTTCAACGCTACCAATCATCCTAGCTTTGCTAACCCAGCTGCTCCGTGGGGTTCTTTCACCGGCTGGGGCGGGGTGGTGGGATCTCAATGGAATGCGAACAACAAGATCGTGCAGACAGGCAATATTCCTGCGCGATTGATGCAAGGGGCACTGAAGCTAACGTTCTAGCGCGACGGAGGCCCGGGCCGCAAACCAGCGGCCGGGTCTCTTTTGCGTCCGCTGCGTTTCCACGCTCTCTTTCTATGCGTCATGCGTTAACAAAACGGTTGCAACGAGCAGCGGTGGGGCTTGAGAATCAAGCCAATGGTTCATTTTCGTGCCGCCAGGCGCTGTGCTTGCGCCGCTTGTCTCGCCGTCTTCTTGGGGATTACCGCAGGATCGGTTCGCGCTCAAGATGCGCAACGCAGAGCTGCATTTGATCTGGAGCAACAGGGCAAGTTCGCTGAAGCTGAGGTTGCCTGGTCGCAATTAGCAAATGAGTATCCCCGCCAAGCCGAACCGTATGCGCACATAGGGTTGATCAAGGCGAAAGAAGAACAATATCAGGAGGCGATCACCGCCTACCGCAAGGCATTTGCACTGGATCCAGCGATGCCCGGACTGCGGTTGAATCTCGGCCTCGCCTTGTTCAAGGCCGGTGATTACAAGAGCTCGATCGAGATCCTGCAACCTTTGAACAAGAGTACGCCACAGGATGCACCCGATGCCCAGCGTCTTGACATCTTGCTTGGCATGGCGAATTACGGCGTGAAGGATTTCGCCGCCGCGGCGCCATATCTGAAGCGCGCCTCAGAGCGGGATGCTCAGAATCTCACTTTGCTGCTGACTCTGGCCCACAGCTGCCTTTTCTCGCAGCAGTATCCTTGTGTGCTCGACACGTTTCATCGCCTGGTGGCCCTGAATGCTGAATCCGCAGAAGCGGACATGCTCGTGGGAGAGGCGTTGGATGAGATGAAGGATCCAGTAGGTGCGGTCCGAGAGTTTCGCGCAGCGATTGCTTCAAACCCCAAGGAACCCAATGCGCATTTCGGACTGGGTTATTTGCTTTGGACCAAGGGTCAATATCCCGAAGCGGCAGAGCAATTCAAAGCGGAGATGGAGAACAACCCCGAGCACCATCAAGCTGCTTTGTATCTGGCTGACTCTTACATACAAATGAATCACTCAGACCAGGCAAGGCCATTGCTGGAGAAGCTCGTCCAGAGTGATCCAAAGAGCGAAATGACGCACTTGGACCTGGGAATTGTGTATGCCGAAGCTGGAGAGCAGGACAAGGCTCTAGTGGAGTTCAAGAGCGCGATCGCTGCAAAGCCAAACGACGTGAAGGCACATTGGCGGCTCGGGCGCCTGTATCGAGCGATGGGCAAGACTGCCGAGGCGAATACGGAATTCGAACGGTCACGAGCATTGAACAAAGCGGAAGATGAGAGGCTGGTGAAGGTGATGTCGGCCATTCCTGTGAAAAGCGAACAAGGCGGGGGAACGTCAGAAAACAAGTAGATTTTTGGTGGCAAAGAAGAAGGCCGAGCGGATGACCGCCCGGCCTCTTGCTTTTGAATGAGCCAGTTAGAAATACAACTTGGCACCGATCTGGACTCTGCGCGGGACATGCCCTGCAGTGACCTGACCGAAGGTACCGTCGGAGATGTTGCTATCCACGGTGGAGAAGTTTTCGTGGTTGAAGGCGTTGAAGAACTCTCCGCGCAACTGGAAGCTGTAGCGCTCGAAGAACTTGACGTTCTTGATTGCTGCCAGATCCCAGTTCTGCAGCCCCGGTCCAATCATATTGTTCGAGCTTTCGGTACCGAAGAAGCCAGCCGCCGCCCGGTAGGACGAGGTGCTGAACCAAGCAGTGCGGTGCTTCAGCATATGGACCGCGCTGACCTGGTCAGGACGGCCCGCGCTGCGGCCGAGTCCGAAGTTGGAATCCAGCGGAGCCGTGGCTGAGAAGGAGGATCCGGAGACCATCGAGGTGATTCCGGAGATCTCCCATCCGCCGAGCACCTTGCCTTCAAAGCCGGACTGCGTCTTGAAGAACGGCAGCGTATAGACGTAGTTGGCTTCGAAGACATGAGGCATGTTCAGCGTGGACGGACCGTAATCCATCTTCAGGTCGTAGGTATCGCTGGCGATGGAGCCGCGGTCGTTGGAGTTGGTGGTGAGATCCTTGGACCACGTATAAGCGATTCCGACGGTGAGGCCCTTCGAGGAACGGTGATTTACCGAAACCTGCAGGGAGTTGTAGTTGTTTGTGAAGATGGGCGAGCGATCCTGGATCTCGGAATATCCGCGATATGGACGCTGGGCATTTGCGTAAGCGGCCGGACCGGCGATGGTCGCAGCCGCAACTGTGGGCTGGTTCAAATCGAGTTCACCGAGCAAATGGCGAGCGACGTTGCCCACATACGCCACTTCGAGCGTGGTGGTGGGAAGAAGCTGCCGTTGAACTGAGAGGTTGAAGTTCGCGTAGTTGGGCACGCGGAAGGTGGGATTACCGGTAGCAGTGATTCCGTTCGGACCGTAGGATGTGGCTGCCGCGGTTCCCAGGATCTTATCGAAAGTGCCATTGTAGACGGTGGTCTTCTGCGCCAGAGGCGGATCGTTGAAGGCGTTCTGTTCCCAGATGCCGTTCAGCACGCGGTCATAGAAGATGCCGAAACCGCCGCGAATCGAGGTGATGCCACGTCCGTCCGGATTGTAGGCAAAGCCGATACGCGGACCGAAGTTGGCGTTGTAATTCGGGTTGACATATTTTCCAAAAGGCGAGCACTGTACCAGCGGCGCGATGGATTGAGCACTGTTGCAGGCGGCTCCCTTGGGGAAGATGAGACCGTTGGCGTAGGTGGCTGGGACCAGTTCAGCTCCGTTCACCATCTGTCCGGGAACGAAGTTACCAATGGTAGGATCGATGGCCGGAGCCAACAGCGAGCTGTAGTAGGCGGGATCGAAGTTGGCCAGCGTGTTCTTTACGTCGGTGGGCGAGGGGAACCTGCTCCAGCGGAGGCCTAGGTTCAAGGTCAGCTTACGGGTGAGCTTCCAGTCGTCCTGCAAGTAGGCTTCGCTGTTGACGTAGTGAAGGTCAGGAATGATGTCGCGGCTGGTTTGCGAATAGCTGTTGACATTGCCCAGCAGGAAGTCGCCCCAGGAGAGAAAGCTATAGTTCGGCTCGCCGAAGGTGGCATTCTCCGTCTTGAGCATCTGCTGAATCTGAAAGCCTGTGCGCAAGGTGTGGTTGCCAAGGGTGAGTGAAAGGTTATCGAAGTAGGTGCGGTCGAGATTGCGCTCTTTCCAAGGAGCGGAACCGGCATTGAAACCAGTGACAGCGGGGAAGATCGACGAGCCAGTAATCGAGATCCCGGGGACTCGTCCGTAGGGATCTGGGTAAGCCCAGTTGCCCGTGAGCGCGCTGTTGATGGCGGCCGAGGTTGCGAATTGCCCGCTGGCAATCGTGGAGTGGTAGGTACCCTGTGACCACACGAATTCAGCTTCGTTGACAACGGTCGGTGAGATCGTCCATGTCAGGTTGCCCACGATGTTTTTGCCCGGCGAATCGACCAGCGTATTGACCAGGCCCGGATAGTTCGATCCAGCCCATAGGCCTTCGGGGGCATTCACTGGCATCACATCGTTCATTCCGCGAGCATAGAAATGGAGCTTGTCGCTGAAGTAGTGATCGACGCGAACAATGTCATCCCGGAAATCATTCTTGGCCGAGTAGGCGAAGAAGTAATTTGTGCCGGAGTTCGCCGCGTACTTGCTGAAGACATCGGAAAGGTAAACCTGGGAGTTGGCACTGTAGCAGGAAGGAGAGATGGTGCCGGAGCCGTCGCCGGTGGAGGGATCCACCGTGAAGCTGGTGACACATCCAGTCTTTCCAGAGGTGGGCGCGATGTAGGACGCCGGCAGAGTCGCAGGAATGACGTTTCCGTTGGCGTCGGTGGTATGCATGACGGTGAACCCGCCTTGCAAATTGGAGGGGCTGGCCGCGGCCATGGTGTCGCTGCCGGGCGTGGAGAGCTTGTGCCACTCCTCCGACCAGAAGAAGAAAGACTTCTTCTTGTCTGCGTTGTAAACCTTGGGAATGAACACTGGGCCGCCGATGGTGAACCCATACACGTTGTGGTGGTTCACGGCGCGCTTGCCGCCGGTCATCTTATTGAAGTACTCGTTGGCATCCAGCACCGTGTTCCGCACGAACTCGTAGGCATCGCCGTGGAATTCGCTGGTTCCGCTCTTGGTGGCAACAAGGATTTGTCCACCGCCAGAGCGTCCGTAGCCGGCGTCGTAGGATCCGCGCTGCAGCGTAAATTCCTGGATGGCATCGACGCTGGGGGCGTTGATGACCGTGCCGTTCGAGCCAGAGTCATTGATGTCAGCGCCATCTACGGTCCAGTTGTTGGCCGTAGCACGAGCGCCGTTCACGGCAAGGCCGGTGGCTCCGGGACCGGATTCATCACCCAGATTGCTGACTACGCCGGGCTGCAGGGCCACCAGTTGCTCGAAGTTACGGCTGCTGAGCTCCAACTCACGAACCTGAAGGCCGGAGATGGTGCCTGCTTGAGCACTGCTTTCGGTGTCTACGGAGACCGGGTTATCCTCGACCACGACCGTCTCGCTGGTGGCTCCGGCCTTCAACGTGATGTTGAGCGTGTGGCGTTCAGCGACGTTCAGAACCACTTCGCGGACCTTGAAGGTCTGAAAGCCCGCCGCTGTTGCGCTGACGGAGTATGTCCCAGCGGTTAGCTGGGGCGCGATGTAGTTGCCTGAACCATCAGACTCTACGACGCGGGTGGCGCCGTTCACGCTGTTGAGGGTAATTGTGACGGTGGCGTGGGGGATCACCGCGCCGGAGCTATCGGTGACATTTCCACTCAGCGTTGCGGTGAGCTCCTGAGCTCCGCCGCTCGCCGGGAGGAAGATACAGACTGCCCCCAGCAGGAAAACGATCATTGCGAGCAGGCCGGGAAGACCGGTCCGCGCCGATGCATGACCGCTCGTTCGCAGTCGTCTCGTGAAAAGCCGGTGTTGATTCATCATAGCCATCGCACCTTTCTGATTGGTCGGTTGAATCCTTATGCCTGTGGAAGGGACAGGAGAAGGATCTGCGGTGGATGAAGAGGAGGGGCTCGTCCAGTCGCGCACACGACCGCGACTAGACGGGGCTGCAGAACTGCGCCGGGTGGATCTCCATGGCAACGGCTTGCCATGGGTTCCTGAGGCTTGTTGCATCACGCTCTCCTAAGACATTCGAGTTTTGTTGTTCCGGCGCCCGAGGGGGCCTGAGGGCAGGTGCCGGATTTTGGTTTTTGATCTCCCTTGCTCATTCACCTGGACGTGCAAAATAGCGCCAACAAGCAGGGATCTAGAAATTGAGATGAACGATAGGACAATTCCCTGTGATTTGCAAGAGAAAAATGATCATAATAGCGTCAAGTGATCATCCACATGAGATAAATCGGTTAGGTGGTGCACGACAAGTTGCGCAGGTTCAGGGTCCTACGCGGCTCGATAGATACTATTTATGGGCCGCAATCGTCTGTCTTCGTGGGACGAGTTCGCTCGACGGGAGGAACCCGTTTAGCACTAGGGTGTCGCTTTGGACACGTAATCTGATCACTTACTCTGTTTTTGATCACGCCTATGTGCTTTTTGCTCGAGTTTCGGTGTATATTCAAAAACATTAAAGCGCCCGAAGAGACATACGCCCAGGAGTTGGACCACCTGCCGGCTGTCGAACCATTCACGCAAGCCGATTGTCTAATTGATCATCCAGAGGATTTTGTGATGTTTGGCAGGACGTTGCTCCAAAGGTCTCGCAGATGAAGTCTTCTCTATTCGAGCTTTGCGGCGAGACGCTGCAGGCTGCCCGTGCCGCCGAGGCCGGAGGAGCAGACCGCATGGAGCTGTGTTCCAACCTGCGGGTAGGCGGGGTGACTCCGGATCTTGAGTTAGTGAAGGCCGCGACCTCCACAGTGCGAATCCCGATTCACGTATTGGTTCGGCCACGTGGCGGAGATTTCGTCTATTCGCAGCCTGAGTTTGACACGATGGTGACCCAGATCAGAGCTGCGCGTAAGGCAGGTGCGCGCGGAGTGGTGCTCGGAATTCTGACCGCAGCGCGCTCCGTGGATGTGGAGCGCAGCAGAGCGTTGGTGGAGATTGCCCGTCCGATGTCGGTTACGTTCAATCGCGCCTTCGACGAGACGGCCGATCTGAGCGCAGCCTTGGAGGACGTGATTCGTACGGGAGCTGACTACCTGCTCAGTTCAGGAGGAGCCCCGGATGTTCATTCCGGAGCTGTCCGTCTGAAGGCTCTGCTGCGCCAGGCAGGCGATCGCATTCGCATTATCGCGGGAGGGGGATTGCGCAGGGAGCTGCTCAAAGACCTCGTCCGCGATCACGGGATCACCTGGGTACACGGCTCGTTGCTGCCGAAGAGCGCGCATGGCGCGGCACTTCGCTCTCCGGAGACGTTGGAAGCCAGTGTCCGCCAGGTGGTGGAGCTGCTTCGTGGGACTTCCACTGACCTTGAACTGCAACCCCTCGGGGCTCGCTGAGAGCCGTGCCAAGCAAACCAGTCAGACCCGAATGACGTGGATTCCCTGCCGCTCAAAGGCCGCCAGCACATCCGGCGAAGCACCGGTATCGGTAATTAGCGTGTGAATCTCGTTGCCCGGGCAGATGAAGGCGGGGCTGACGCGGCTGAGTTTGCTCGAATCTGCAGCGACAATCACCTGCTTTGACTGCTTGAGCATCTTGCGGAATACCAGCGCCTCATCGGTCTCGAGGGTAGTAGCCCCGCGTTCCACGTCCATGCCCGTGACGCTAAGGAAGACCTTGTCCATGTAGACGTCGTCAAGGAAGTTGAGCGCAGCATTGCCAGTCAAAGAGAAGGACCAGGTCCAAGGAACGATTCCGCCGGTGACATAGGTGCGAATGCCGGGCTGGTTGCACAGCTCCATTCCAATGTTGATGGCGTTGGTTACGACCTGAATTTTTTCGCGATGGCGAAGGCTGCGGCCGATGTGGGTGGTGGTGGTTCCGGCGGTGAGGCCAATGGTTTCGCCGGTTTGAACCAGTTCGGCAGCGGCTACTCCGATGCGCCGTTTTTCGGCGGCATGGCGCTGTTCGCGCGCCAGGAACGAGCTGTCGTAGCGGAAAGGCTCATAAAGCAAGGGCTCGACGAGCTCGGCACCACCGTGAGTACGGCGGATCAGGCCACGCGCCTCAAGTCGAGCAAGATCGCGGCGGATGCTGGGGGCAGACGACCCTGCGACCGCCAGAAGTTCTTCGATGGTGGCGCTACCCGCGCGCAGGAGGAACTTGACGATCAACTCAGACCGTCGAGTCAGGCTCATTTCGGTTGCCATAACTGCGAATTCTATCGTGATCCTGGGTGGCTGGGGCGGAGAAAATTCGGAAATGATCACGCAAAGTGACCTTTTGAAACCGAATTTTCATTCTGTTGCTCAGTTTTTTGATCAAAGGCCATTGGTTTGATCGGAGAAGCTGGAAGCCGAGGCACAGCCAAAAAGCGCAGCGACATCATTCGGCAAAACTGGGACTTCGGGAGTGAATTACAAGATATCCACAACTACTTGGGCTTGCGCGGGGAGGCGTACCGACTTATAGTGGCCATACGTTCTGTGGTCTCTCTCGCGAGAGTGAAAAGGGAATCCGGCGAAACTCCGGAACTGCCCCGCAGCGGTAAGCAGGTACGAAAGCCGACGATGACACTGGACCCGAAAGGGGTCTGGGAAGTCCGGCCTTAGGTTTGAGCCTGCGAAGTCCGAAGACCTGCCATGGAAACAACGCTCGCGCCTCCGAGGGGAGGCGAGGTGGCAATGGTCTTCACTTCCCCGCCTCGGGGATATCCATTGTTTCTTCGCGCTTCTGGGGGCCAAGGAGATCATCCATGGCCACTGCTGCAGACCACCCGCATATTCAATCGACGCTTTCCGAAATCACCCCCGGCTTCCCTGCCCCCGACGTTGTTCCAGTGATGCGCGTGCGCAAGCGAAACGGCGCGCTGGAGGCGGTGGACGTCAACAAAATTGTTCGCGCAGTTCAGCGCAGTGCTCACGGACTTCATCACGTTGACACCATCCGCGTAGCTTCAAAGACCATCGGGGGACTTTACGATGGGGCAACGACGCGGGAACTGGATGCGATCTCCATCGATACCGCGGCTTCTCTGATTGCGGAGGAGCCGCAGTACTCCAAACTGGCTGCCAGGCTGCTGCTCTCCACGATCGTGAAAGAGGTCGCAAGCTTTAACCTCTATTCCTTTTCGCAATCGATCGCATACGGACATGAACAAGGGGTGGTAAGCCGTGCGACGGCCGAGTTTGTGCAGACACATGCGCGCAAGCTGAATCATGCCATCGACGACCAGTATTCCGATCTGTTCGAGTACTTCGGGCTGCGCACGGTCTACGACCGCTATCTGCTGCGCGATCCGCTATCGCGTAAGGTGATTGAAACGCCGCAGCACTTCTTTCTTCGCGTGGCGTGTGGATTAGCAGGCACGCCACATGAGGCGATTGACTTTTACCGGCTGATTGCATCGCTGGACTATATGCCGTCTTCACCGACGCTGTTCAATGCCGGCACGAAGCATGCGCAGATGTCGTCGTGCTATCTGCACGATTCGCCACTGGACTCACTGGAGAGCATCTACGATGCATACAAGGACGTGGCGTTGCTCTCGAAGTTTTCCGGAGGCATCGGCCTCGCCTTTCATCGCGTCCGCTCAGAAGGCTCGCTGATTCGCGCGACCAACGGATTATCGAACGGTATCGTGCCCTGGCTTCGCACGCTGGACAGTTCCGTCGCAGCGGTCAATCAAGGGGGGAAGCGCAAAGGCGCGTGCTGCGTGTATCTTGAGCCCTGGCACGCTGACATTGAGCAGTTCCTGGAGTTGCGTGACAATACAGGCGATCTGTCTCGCCGCACGTACAACTTGAACCTGGCGAACTGGATTCCGGACCTTTTCATGCGGCGTGTAGAAGCCGACGGCATCTGGTCTCTCTTCGATCCCAAAGATGTACCTGGCCTTCCGGATTTGTATGCCGAGGCGTTCGATGCGGCTTATGAAGAAGCAGAAGCACAACAGTTGTTCAAGCGGCAGGTAAAGGCTCGTGAGCTGTATGCCCGAATGATGCGTACGCTGGCAGAGACCGGCAATGGCTGGATGACGTTCAAGGACTCCACGAATCTCAAGTGCAATCAAACCGGCAAGCCGGAGAACGTTGTCCATCTCTCGAATCTCTGTACCGAGATCACCGAGGTGACGTCTCGCGACCAGACGGCCGTCTGCAATTTGGGGTCGATTAACCTCGCACGTCACGTTGTTCTAGATGCCAATGGAGGCACCACGTTCAGCTTTGAGAAGCTGGCGAAGACTGTGGCGACTGCAATTCCCATGCTCGACCGGGTCATCGACATCAACTACTATCCGATTCCCAAGGCCGCGACTTCAAATGCACGCTGGCGGCCAGTTGGGCTGGGGCTCATGGGATTGCAAGACGTGCTCTTTCAGCTGCGGCTGCCCTTCGACTCACCAGAAGCACAACAGCTCTCCGCGAAGATTCAAGAAGAGATCTACTTTGCCGCGTTGGAAGCTTCATGCGACCTGGCGGAGAAGTACGGGCCGCACGATTCGTGGGCGGAGACTCGGCTCGCAAAAGGCCAGTTCCAGTTCGACCTTTGGGGTATAGAGCCGACGGATCCGCAGCGATGGAATCGGCTCCGTGAACGGGTCATCAAGAGTGGAGTGCGCAATTCCCTGCTGATTGCGATTGCCCCGACGGCTACGATTGCTTCGATCGTCGGATGCTATGAATGCATCGAGCCGCAAGTTTCCAACCTCTTCAAGCGAGAGACGCTCTCTGGAGAGTTCCTCCAGGTGAATCGCTATCTCGTGGAGGATCTGAAGTCTCGCGGCCTGTGGACGGAAGAGACCCGCGCCCGTTTGAAGCTCGCAGAAGGTTCCGTGCAGACACTCACCGATCTACCAGAAGATCTGCGCCTGCTGTATCGAACCGTCTGGGAGATTCCGATGCGCTCGCTGATCGATATGGCTGCAGCCCGTAATGCGTTCATCGATCAATCTCAATCGCTGAATCTGTTCGCGGAATCGCCCAACATCGGCAAGCTTTCTTCCATGTACATGTATGCGTGGAAGAAGGGGCTCAAAACCACGTATTACCTGCGCTCCCGTCCTGCCACTCGCATCGCGAAGACCACCGTTGGGACGGTTCCAGCACGCAACGACGAAACCGCAACCGCCGCTGTCGCCTGTTCCTTGGAGAATCCAGGATCTTGCGAGGCATGCCAATAGTCGCGCTCCCGGCGTAAAGAACACATTTGTCCAGAGAAAAGAGCTGATCCATGTCCGTTTCCGTTGAGACCCAAGTTGCCTCATCCTCCGTCACCGCCCCTGAGCACATACTCGATCCGGGGCTCTGTCTGACGCTTCGTCCCATGCGTTACCCGGTGTTCTATGAGATGTTTCGCGATGGAATCAAGAACACCTGGACTGTAGAAGAGATCGACTTCCAATCGGACCTGGTGGATTTGAAGCAGCGGCTATCGCCGGCCGAGGTTCACGTCATTCAGCGGCTAGTCGCCTTTTTTGCAACCGGCGACAGTATTGTTTCGAACAACCTTGTCCTTAACCTGTATAAGCACGTGAACTCTCCAGAGGCACGGCTTTACCTGTCTCGCCAACTTTTTGAAGAGGCAGTGCACGTGCAGTTCTACCTGACGCTGCTCGACAACTACGTCCCTGATCCAGAGCAGCGGGCCGCAGCGTTCGCGGCGGTCGAGAATATTCCGTCCATTGCGAAGAAGGCGGAGTTCTGTATGCGATGGATGGATTCCATTCAGAGCCTGGAGCAATTGGAGAACCGTGCTCAGCGCCGGCAGTTCTTACTCAACCTGATCTGCTTCGCCTCCTGCATTGAGGGACTGTTCTTTTTCGCGGCATTTGCTTACGTGTATTACTTCCGCTCTAAAGGACTGCTGCACGGATTGGCCGGAGGCACGAATTGGGTATTTCGCGATGAAAGCTGTCACCTGGAGTTCGCGTTCGAAGTTGTCCGCATCGTGCGCAGTCAAGAGCCTGATCTGTGGGATACCGAACTCGAACGGGAGATCGTACAGATGCTGCAGGAGGCAGTGGACGCCGAGACCCAATTTGCGGAGGACCTGCTGTCCGGCGGAGTGGCCGGGCTCTCATTGCGGGATATGAGGCAGTATCTCGGATACGTTGCGGATGCGCGACTGGTGCGGCTCGGGATTGCGCCGGTTTTCAAGACAAAGAATCCCTTCTCGTTCATGGAACTTCAGGACGTGCAGGAGCTAACGAACTTCTTCGAACGGAGGGTTTCCGCGTATCAGGTGGCCGTGCCTGGTGAGGTATCGTTCGCAGAAGACTTCTAGAGGCACTCCAACCCCGAAGAGAGCTCACTCGAAACGCTCGAGTGAGCCTTTTCTATTTGGGACAAAATATCGGTTGACAACTTATTATCCGTTCGTATCCACTTACCGTTAGTGGACGCTTACCTTCAATCGGGATTGGATGCACTGGCGGATGCCACGCGGATGGCCATCTTCCAGCAGCTCTCCAGGGGGCCATTGGCCGTGAATGCACTGGCTGAAAAGCTGCCAGTGAGTCGACCGGCGGTATCTCAACATCTGAAGGTGCTAAAAGACGCGGGTCTGGTGCAAGATACCAAGGCCGGAACCCGACGCCTCTACCAACTGGATCCGGAGGGGGTTGCCCGGCTACGGGCTCACTTCGATCAGATGTGGTCGAAGGCTCTAAGCGCGTTCCAAACAGCAGCGGAAGCGACCAGCGAGGGAGACAAACATGCCAGACGCCGCAGAACTCGATCTAAGAGTACTTAAGAGCATTCGCGTAAAGGCGCCCATCGAGCGCGCATTCGCAGTCTTCGTTGAGCAGATGGAGAGCTGGTGGCCAGCTTCCCATCACATCGGCGGGACCCCATTCGAGGCGATCTTCGTCGAACCGCGCGTCGGAGGCAGATGGTACGAGCGCAACGCTAAAGGCGAGCACTGCGATTGGGGAACCGTGCTGGCTTGGGATCCTCCGCATCGGGTTCGCTTCTCCTGGCATGTCGGTCCTGGGCATGATCAGCCGGACTGGGTCTACGACTCGGACATGACCAAAGCCAGTGAGGTCGAGATCCGGTTTCGGCAAGAAGGTAAGAACGAAACCTTGGTCGAGCTGGAACACAGCAAGATCGAACGTCATGGCGAAGGCGCTGTTCAACTGCGCGAGCTCTTCGACGGGCCTGGAGCGTGGATCACCATCCTGGAGAGGTTTTCAGAAACAGTGGAGCGCAGCTCCGATACTGAAAGGATGAGCAGATGAAGGCAACTCTATATTTGCGCATCGCCTCGATACTGACGCTGCTCCATGCCGTCATGCACACCGCGGGCGGTGTCTTCGGCAAACCAGCACCGGGACTAGCGGCTATGGTGGCCGAAACCATGCAGGCCAACCGGTTCCCCGTCTTTGGAATAACTCGCAGCTATGCTGATTTCTATCGAGGAATGGGGCTGGGCGTCACCATTTCGCTTACTGTGATCGCGGTGCTTCTATGGCAGCTCGGATCCCTAGTGAAGACAGAAACGGTTCGCTTGCGTCCGATACTAATGGTGTTGTTGCTGGCTTTTCTGGGGTTCGCGGTTAATTCGCAGCTGTATTTCTTCCCTGCTCCAGTCCTGGTGGAGCTTCTGATTTCGCTTAGCCTAGCGATGGCTATCTGGAGCGCCAAGAGCCCGGTGGGATTGCCAACCGCCGCAGCCACTCACGTCTAGAGGACAGCCTATTGCGAGCCGGCGAGCTCTAAGCAGTGGGCGCGAGAGGAAGGCGAATCATCAGGATGGTTCCGCGGCGGTCACGACACAGCTGCGTCAGCCGGCACCCCGAGGGATGGAGGTGCCGCCGAGCTCGACCGTGATACAGGAGGTATTACTGGCCTGTCTGATATCGAACAGCAGACAAGGCTGTTTGATAGGCAAATCGAGCGTTGGTGTACCCGATTTGCGCCTGGGTTTGAGCTAACTGCGCCTGAGTTAGGTCGACAATCCCGCTCAGGCCAACCTTATACCTGGCCTGAGCCAACTCCAGAGCCGTGTTGGACTGATCGAGCAGCTGCTTTGTCACGCTGATGCGTTGATAGGCCATCTGCGCATCCAGCACCGCCGTTCTCACGTCGCGAGCGATGATGTCGCGAAGGTTGCGCGCTCTTTCGGAGACTGCCTGAGAACGATAATCCGCCTCCTTTGCTCGGGCAGAATAGAGGAACCCATTGAATACGGGAAGGCTCAGATTCACTCCTGCTGCGCCATACCACGAGGATTGGATTGCGTCGTCGCGAACCGGTGCGCCTCCGACCGTTCCCAGTGCCGATATGGTTGGCCGTTGCAGGTCGTGTTCCGCAGACGCGAATTGCCGGGCAGCCAGCGCCTGATCGTTGATAGCCGCGAGGTCTGGGCGCTGGCGAAGTGCAAGCTGGACCAGATCTTCAGGCTTATCGGGAGGAGGTTGTGGGCTATTCGGAGTCTCGTTCACCAGGTCATAGTCCTGGTTTGATTCGGACCCCAATACGGCATTGAGGGCGTCCATCGCGGCCTGCTCGGAGTTTTGGGCGTCGATCACGAGTAACTGGGCCTGTGAGACTTGCACCTGGGCCAAGCTGAGATCCAGTGTGGAGCGGAGCTTTTGACTGGTTAGAGCGCCCACCTGCTCGCCAGTCGCTTGACGCGCAGCCACGGTCTCCTGGGCGACCTTCAGCAAAGATTGAGCGGTGAGCGCCTGATAAAAGACCTGATCGACCGCCAGGCGAATGTCATCGGAGGTGGCGCGCTCGCTTTCGAGCTGCGCCTTAGCTGTAGACTGCGCGTTGCGCACCAAGTTTCGTGTACGGCCGAAGTCGGTGATGAGCTGGCCAACACTCATGCCCCCCGCAGCTTTATTGAATACGCTGGGACTGTTTAAAGAGCCAGCGCCAGTGATGCGGCTGTATGGATGCGCACCGACCGCAGTCAGGTCAGCGGTTACCTCAGGCAATTCACTGGACCGGGCCTCTCGGACCACCTGTGCCTGCGCGAGCTGCAGAAGATGAGCGACGCTGATGTCCGGATTGTGCTGGAGCGCGATCTTTTCGGCATCAGCGAGAGTGAGCTTCGTTCCGGTATGCGAAGGTGAGGACGGCTGCCCTGGATCTGAACCGGCCGGAGGCGGCGTCGCCTGTGCGACTAGTTGAGCCGTCATGGTTGCGCGCGGCGCGTCGGGAAGAAGCTTCTGCCCTGGCTCCCGCGCGAAGCAGAGTCCAGCAAAGGACGAAACGGTCAGGGGAAGGACACAGAGAAGCGTCAGGCGATTTCTCATGCCAACTCCTCCGTAACCGGCTGGCGCCGTTCGTTCCTGCCGTGAATGGCGAGATAGACGGCCGGCACCAGGAACATGGTCACCACCACGGAAACCGCGAGGCCGCCGATGATGGCGCGCGCCAGGGGAGCATACTGCTCGCTGCCCGCTTCCAAACCCAGGGCCATCGGAATCATGCCGAGGAGAGTAGCCAACGATGTCATCAGGATCGGACGCAGACGTACTTTGCACGATCGCACTGTGGCTTGCAGCAGGGGCAATCCCTGCTCGTGAAGCACGTTCGAGAACTCCACGATAAGGATGGAGTTAGACACCACGATGCCCGTCATCATAATGACGCCCATGAGGGACATGATGTTGAGCGTGCTGCCGGTGAGGATCAGAATCGCGACCACTCCAAGCAGTCCGGGTGGAATGGCCATGAGGATAATGAAGGGGTCGATGAATGAAGTGAATTGAGCCATCAAAATCAGGTACACCAGCAGAATCGCGATGATGAGGCCGAGGCCGAAGTCGTGGAACGACTCGTTCATGCTGACCACGGCTCCACGAAGGGCGATCACGGTGTTCTTATCGTGCTGCGTGTGGGCCAGGAGATTGTCAATCTGCTTGCCAATTCCCTGCAGCGCCTCGCTTTTCGGCGATACATACACGTCGATCACGCGGCGGATCTGGTTATGATCCACCTCAGTCGGAGTGTTGATCTGGTGAATTTCCGCCACCGAGCCAAGAGTAATGACTCCGCCGGAGTTACTGCCCTCAAGAGCCGCAGGGACTACACCGGCCTGACGGGCTGTCTGCATGGGGCTATAGCCAGGGGGACGTTTACCGTGCAAAGGGATATTCTCCAGGTCCTGCATGGACATGTGATTGATCCACTGATTCGCGTACTGCACAGTGACCAGGTAGTTGTTGCCGGTACGGGGATCGATCCAATAACTGGGCGCTACCATGCCGCTCGAAGTGAGCGCCGTGATTACGTCGTCTACCACTTCTCGAGCACTGAGGCCGGCCAGACTGGCGCGCTCACGGTCGATATCTAGTTCCAGGCCTGGATAATCGAGACTCTGCGGAATGTAGACGTTGCGCACATTCGGCATGGCCTGGATTTTGGCGGCAAGCTGCGTCGCCAGGTCATAGGATTTGTCCATGTTCTGCGATTTGATCTGGATGTCGATGGGGGCAGGCAAACCCTGGTTGACTACGGCATCAACA
This sequence comes from uncultured bacterium, assembly GCA_966443485.1. Lineage (GTDB taxonomy): Bacteria > Acidobacteriota > Terriglobia > Terriglobales > Acidobacteriaceae > Telmatobacter. Next base: position 18,029 of record CBJOJD010000062.1, read on the forward strand.
AGGCCGCCAGCCTGGTAATACGCCGATAGCTCGGGCATCTGACGCCCCACTTCACGTTGCACGCGCCGCATGTACTCGTAGCTGCCGATCTTATGGTCCTCTTTGAGGCTGGTCTGGACGAAGGCCGTATCCATGCTGGCGTTGCTGGTGTAAATGGCGGAGAGGTCGGGGTACACTCCGATGTTGGACACGATCATGTCCATGTCATCCTGACTGACGGTGGAGCGGATGATCTGCTCCACCTTGGCAACGTAGTCATTGGAGACTTCAAGACGGGTGCCGGAGGGCATGCGCAAGTTGATGATGAACTGGCCCGGATCAGTGCGCGGGAAGTAGGCGCGTCCGAGGAACGGGAAACTCACCAATAGAAGCACCGTGATGCTGCCAAGGATGATTGCAGCGGTGAAGACCGGGCGTTTCATGGCACGATAAGCCCAGCCTTCGTACCAGTCCAGCATGGTTTGGAATTTCGCATTGAACCAGCGATCAAAACGTGCGAAGAAGCCGGTCTTCTTTTGGTTGTGGTCGCCCTCCTCGTCATGTACGTTGATGAATTTGGCGCAGTAGAGCGGCACCACCGTCATCGCAAAAAAGTAGGATGCGAAGATCGAGAGCACCACTCCCAAAGCCAAGGGCGTGAAGATGTACTTGCTCACACCATGGAAGAACGTGACGGGGAAGAAGACGATGGCGGTGGTGAAGGTAGCAGCGAGCACCGCCATGGCGACTTCTTGGCCGCCCTTCTCTGAAGCGACGTAGACTGCTTCCCCTTCTTCCATGTGGCGGAAGATGTTTTCGAGGACAATGACGCCGTTGTCAATCAGTCGTTAGAAGACGAGCGCCAAGCCACCCAACACCATCGTGTTAATGGACCCGCCCATGTAGTTTTCGATCATGAGACAAACGATCATGGACAGAGG
>CBJOJD010000063.1:0-18830 GCA_966443485.1 uncultured bacterium
GCGTTCAGCATCGAGAGTTGCAAATTCTGCGGGTAAGGCACTACGGATCGTTCTGATCGCGTCTGCAATATCCCTCACGAAAGCGACGCTAGGCCGATCCAGTCCTTGTTCAACCAACTCCCGCAGCCTTGAAACCGTGCAGTATTTGGAGAAAGACGCCAGAAAAGCAGGATCCGATCCGAGAGCACTTAAGAATTCATTCGGCGTGAGACTTGCACTCGATTCCGTCTGTACCTCGCGCTCTTCTACACCTCCGCGAGTCTCTGCCCACGCCTGGAGGGGGTCTGATTCCTGCCTGCAGAAGCCGCCTTGCTCACTCCTGTTTCGCGCTGGTGCATCTCCGGCAATGCTCTCCAGGATGGCCAAGATCTCCTGCTTCAATTGGCCCTCCAGTTCAACTGTCTGGAACGCAGTTCGGAGGGCGCCCGCCATCTCCTCGACATGTTGGTTGTAGTGCCCAGCCATCTGCCTGACAGTGCTCTTCAGAAATTCATTCCGATTGAAACGGGTTCCGCGTTCAGCCAGAAGATAAGTAAGCACCATCTGCCATGTGCTCACCCGGGCCTGTTCCGCCGATTCGGTCCGCCGCTCCGCGGCCGCTGCGAAGATCTCTGGGCGGCGCACTACCTCCAGCACAAACCGGCTCTCGACCGGCTCCAATAATTCTGTGATGTCGACGAGGATCCGATCGGGCAGGCGCTCAGCCATGCGGCTCCGTGTCTCTAGGTCTCGCCCCACGCGACGAATTACCTGCTCCACAATCGAAGGCTCACGTGCCAGAAGCTGCTTCCATCTATCCAGCAATGCGTGATCACCGTTCAGCAGAATTTCGCGAGTAGCCCTCTCAATGTCGGAATCAAGGGACGCTGCGTCAAGAAGACGAGCAAAGTGCAGTTCCCAGTCTCGCTCTCCATCTAGATTCTCTTTCAGCCCCGAACCAGACTCGTCGAACGAAGCGGCCAGAAGCTCCCTCACTTCCCTTGAAGTATTCCATGCAAGGCGTCGCGCCAAGTCGCCAGCTCTGTTGGCGCCTCTGAGCTGCTTGAGCAGCGGGGCCCCATCTTGCGCGACAACCCTCTTCAACATTGCATCCAGCTGTTCGCGATCCTCTTGCCTGGCATTCCACGGCAAATGTCCGTGCATCAACCAATAGAACACCAACACCAGATCCCGATCAGAGCCGCCGGCCTCAGGATCTGCCGTTCTGCGAGCCTTCGTTGCCCCACGCTGCTGAAACCACCGCGTCTGGAGTTCTTGTTCGAGCAGTCTCCGAAAGCGCTCCTCCGCCTCTGGGAAATAGTGATCCGACGCAATCTCCCCAAGATCAATCTCGATCGCGTCAAGGCACAACCCAGCTTGCTTTTCTTCTGAAAAGCGGGTGAACACTTCATGAGCAATAGTCACCAGTCGTTCTGATGCGAACCAGCTTAGGCGCGAATTCTTCTCCACCGCCTCGCCCTCGCTAGGGAAAGCAATATCTAGTTCGAAATCCCGGATGACGTGGGTGGGCAGCATTATGGTCGACCCTCCTTCCTCATCCTTTGCAGAAAGCCACGGAGCTCACCTGCGTACTCCTCCAGCAGACGTACCGCGTACGGAATGTGCGGCGTCTGCGATGGTTCAGCGGTGCTTCGACCGGGCAAACCCTCGATCGAATCCGCTGCTCGATTCAATGCTGAGCTGGATTCCGCATCTCGCCCGCGCGGTGATAGCCCCGCCGGTTGAGGCTGCTTCGCCAGTTGACTCTGCGCCTTCTCCGCAGTTTGCTTCTGCTTCCACCAGCGCTCGTGAAGGCCATCGAACTCTTGCATCTCCTCGTGACTCACCCAGAACGCTTCCGCATAGATGTGCGCAGGGCAGTTCGCATCCAACTGCTCCAGAGCTTTGGCGCGAAATCTAGCATCACGCCACTCTTCTCTCCAGGACGGAAATAAGACGGTGATGCGGTAGGGTTCAAGCGGACCCCGCAGGAAGATGTGCTCCATGACCCGCACACCACCGTGCTCCTTCAGCTCAGCCGAGAAATCCAGGAGATGATTCAGCTTGATCTCCAGGCCCGCTCGGTTTTCTTGGCTTCCAGGTCGTTTTGCATAGTTCCTGCCAGAGCCGCGGTCACGGGTGACTCTGGCTATGTCTTTGAGAAATTCTTTACGCGCTTGGAACGCCCGTTCCTTGTCCGCGTCGCTCTCTATTCCGGTATGCAGTTTCGGATGATCTTCGTATTGCTCCCCATACAGCGCCAGCAAGTAGTCAATGAGGCGATCAGCACGATGATTGTGGTCCTCCCAAAGACACATGTTCTCCATGGCCTGCGCCGCACCATCTTGCAGGGTCTGCTCAATTCCAGCAAAGCTCTTCTCGCCAAGCTGCTGAAAGAAGTAGGTACGTGTCCGGGTGAGCTCAGTTGAATACATGCTACTCAACTGCGCTAACATCTCAAGCAAATCGGCGACGTGCTGATCAGCCAGAAGTAAATAGCCGCGAAGTTGCCGAGAGCTGACCTTGCGCAGCAGACTTGCTGAGTCAGGAAGACCGCGTCTTCCTACGCCATATACCGGTGGCAACTCATCTTGAATTGAGTGATAATCCCGCAAATTGCGCGGCGTCCCGCCGGGTCGCGGTACGATTGGTTCTGAAATGTTCGAACCAAGCCTCATGCCTCGGTTCGCAAAGTTCAACTCCTCAAACCGCATGTTCAGCTCGTGTATGGAGACCTTCACGCGTGTGCCACTGCGGAAGATCTTTACGTTGATCTCCTCATCCGACTTCGGCCAACGCAATTGCAGAGGAAGACCGGAACTGGCAGCTCCCGGCTGCGCGGGGACAGTGACACTCACCACACCCGCTATCGATTTGATCTGCGCATAGACTTCGGTGGCAGAGAATCCGACCTTGGACTTCCGTACGCTGCCCGTCACCATGCCGGCACGCGTGAAAGGCCCGTTGAATATCTCCTCAGGTGCCGTCCCTTCCCGAAGCGCGAGATCGTAGGACTGGAATTCGATGCCCGCAGCAAGGAACTCACTGCACTTTTGATAAATTCTGGCCAGAACTTCAGTGGGATCGCTGCCAGGAGCAATCTCAACCTGGGCTTGCAGATCGAAGTCGACTGTGGGGACTACTTCGACGGATTCGAGATCTTCACAAAGCCCGCGGACCTCGGAAAATACTGCTCGCACCTCCTCCACTACTCGTTCCGGATCTGGAGCGTTCAGCCTTCCGCCGCTCGTGCGGTTGAGCGAAGGCCCCATCGTACCTAGTCCGGCAGTATGCGGGCGCAGCCGCAGCAGGACCCGGTATAACCCCGTAGGATCTCCATCTTCGGTCACGCATTCGAAACGGAGGTTCTCCACCTCCTGGACACGATCCAGAATGACTGCCCGGTAATCGAGTTCTGTGGCTGGCCTGCACGGTAACACGTCTTCCGCAGGCAACAACCCCTGGCGATGCCAGTCAATCTCGCCCTTCGCGTTCAACAAGAAATCAGGAACCGGAAGCTCAGCGCGATAGATTACGTCAGTCAGCGCAAAGCAAAACGCCTCCAAGATGGTGACGCCCGGGTCATGCTCGTTGTAGTCAGTCCACCGATTTCTGGCCAGATCCTGAACGTGCGCTATCCCTTCAGCACGCAGAAGGTCGTACGGCGACTCGCTGTCTGCTCCTTTGTGCTTCGGAATGTAGATCGCTTCGGGCACGTCTCTCGCTATTCCCCAGATGCCATGTTGTTCAGCCACAGACGAGTGATCGAATACTGCACCATCGTGTCTCGCTCGTACTCACTCATGGTTTTCAACTGAAGGGCGTAAGCGTGCTTGTCTTGCCGTCCCTCCTTGCTGATCCAGCGCAGCTTCATGCGATCGCCCCGATTTAAATACCAAGAATGCGTACACCGGATGGGCCGCTTATTAAAGAAGAAGTTGAAAAAGTACCGTCGCGGGTTAAACGTGTTCATGGCCACAGCGTGCAGCAATGCATATCGGCCTTTGTACTCTCCCGGCAGCCCCACACCTGCGACCACTTCCAGCATCTGGCAGCCATTGAGCTCCTCGGTTATGTCGTGCCAATCGCCATCGGCGGGTATAGTGCCACTTATCCCGTATCGCGCCCGCGACTGAATGGTGCCGTTCACCTGCACTGTTCCGTCCGCGAGGAGATTCATCACTTCCCCGTCAGGATTGAGACTCTGAGCTCGAGTTTTGGACGCGTCTGCACCGTTGGAGCCAGCAGTCGATGCATCCATGCCGTTGTTCCCTGCACCATTCGCCGCGGCCCGAACAAAGGACAGCTTGCTGTTCTGCGGGTCACTCGAAAAGCACCAGTCCGGCGCGGACCGCTGTGAGTCGTTCACAAAGAAGCTGATCAGCCTCTTCTGATTGCCGACGAGGGAGATCTGCACCCCGTTTTGAACTGACCAGGAGAATCCGTCATCCTTGATGTTCAACGTGGAGTCCACCAGGTCGGCGAAATTCGCTCCAGTGGGAAGCGCTCCGTCCTTAAAGAACTCCTTGAGTGCCTTACGATTTTGCTGCGTCATGCCCCTGCCCCCGTACCGTGAAGATGTCCCCGATTCCCAGCTCACCTATGCCCGTGGGCTGCGGCACTTCTTCCGCGCTCTCAGGTTCATCGATGTTATGCAGAATGTTCGTTCCGTTGGGTATCGCCAAACTCCAGGGATATCGTGGAACGATCTTCTGATCCCCAACGTTGCCCGGCGCTCCAGGCGCCTTTATGTGCTCACTTATTTCCACCCTTGCCGTGTCTTGGAGCCGGTAAAAGCCATCATCGCTTTGCGTCAGATGCAGCATTGAGAAGCTCGTTACAGCGCGTATGTAGGGAAGACTTCGTATGTACGCCTGAACCTCTTCCAATTGGAAACTCCATCCGAATCTCGGTGGCGGCCCAATGTCGCTCCACGGGGAAAGGTAGTCAACCAGGTCCTGGTTCAGCTGTCTGAGCCAGAAGCCTCTCCCTTGGGCATAGCGTCCGCTCCATCCCTCGGGATCCTGCGGATCCTTGAATCCCACCGAACAACGAACGAGGATCCGCTCGTAACTTGGGTTGCGCACCTCTACTTTGATCTGCGGCGACGCTCGTTGCCTGATGTACTCAGCGATCGCCTTCAATCGATTTGCGTCGAGCAACGGGTCAAAGACGCTTCCACCCTTATGAATCGGCTGCTGTGGAACAACCACAATCAAAACGGAGCCAGGGTTAGGCTTTGTCCACTTGGTCGACGACATGCACGAAAAGCATTTGACTTTGAAGACCTCAGGGAATGCCTCAAGCACCAGCCGTTCATAGTCCCACGGCGTTACAGCCCGCCCCTTATGGCGCAGTCGTTCCGCCGTGCGCGTCACCAATTGAGACTGCGTCTCCTGTTCCCGACCGCCAAACGATGCAATGGGCTGCGTAACTTCGCGCAAGCCTGGAATCGCCGTCATCGGCGCTTTAATCGAGCCTGGTGGAAGCGGAGCCTTCAGCACCGACGGCGCGGTCGCAGTCAAGCGCCTCACGGCCGGCGCCGCCTGAGTCTCAATCGAATACATGCTGCAGAACGACGGACAGATGCGCGATGTCGACGCTCTGATCCAGTAGTAGTCATCTGGCATCACCGAGTTGTTGCGATCGATGTCTGCGGGCAGATCGAGCATGATAATCCCGGAGCTGAGAAAGCCACTGGTGGAATCGGAGACGACTCGGTTCTCCTCCAGACGGCGCCATTCATTCGACACCAGGTACCACCACGTCACAGGCTCGGGGTCAGAGACGATCTTGGTAGCAGAGTCCTCTCGTAGATGGAAGAGCAGTGTCACACAGTTTGGAGGCTGCACGCTCGAAAGCCCGATCAGCAGGTTTCCATCGTGATCGAGCCGGGGCAGAAGATCCCAAGCACGCACGGTGTCCGCCTGCTCCAAACCGAATGGGCTGAGTCGATAAACGGCGTCCTCGTAGGGCCCACGCTGCGTATTGCCGGTTCGAATCGACGTGACCGCTCGATAACTCAGCGAAATCCTATTGATGGTCGGCGTGTAGGGTGGATTAGGAAGGTCCCCCGGTCCAGCATGAAATCGCTTCCTGCGCGCATTCTCCGCCACAGCCGCGGTCAGCAGATACGGGTACTCCCGATGACCGAAGGCCCGTTCCGGCCCAATCAGCTCGATCCGGAAGAACCCGTCGCGTGCTTTTTGGTCGTAGCGGAAACGATCAACGCTGACGGAAGGATCAATGGGCTTGAACCAATGTAGAACGCTCACCGGAATGGTTCGCGTATCGCTGACCGCACTTTCCCGGCCTCCATCGAACAGCCTGGTCGTGGTAGATTTTTCTTCTGGCAGCGGCCGCCAGCGCCCGTCGCGAAGCACCGATACGCGCGCGAGAAATGCATCATTGCTGAAATCGCTCCCGTAGCTCTGGTAGTACTCGCCAAAGCCACCGCCCAGGCCGGGAAGATCTCCCCACTCGATCTGCATCGACAGCTCAGTCAACCTCATTGCTGCGGCCTCGTAGTGCCCCACAACTAAATACGAGTTGGTGGTGGGCAATGGGCCAAAAGGGGTGAACGGCTTTGACGGGTCCAGCTGCCCAAACTGATTCCAGGCCACAATCCTGTTGGCGCCCTTCACTTCTGTCTCAATCTCGATCTCCTCCACAAGGAGCCCGTCGAATAGCGAATAGGCGTAAACGTCAGCGCGGGGATTTAGATCAAACCGCAGCACGGGAAGCTCCTCTGCGAATCCTCCCTTATGGATAGGCCGGCTGTGCGCCGAGACCGGCGGACCCTCCGGACCAATAGTCATTGAGAACGTAGCCTTCACTCGTCCAGCTTCGATGGTCGGCGCAGACACGCTATAGGCAGAAAACTCATACCATCCCTTTTCCGCCGTAATAGACACAATGAATGCACTCTGCAAGATCACGTGAAATACGTAATCGGGATCCTGCATGATCAGATCGTTCTCATTAACGCCACGCTTCTGCGCTTCCTTGGCGAAGTTGCTAAGCCGCTCCGCCAGTTCTTCCAAAGCTTGTCGAAAGCCCTGATGCTCACTTCGAAACGAAGCCAGCAAAGAGGGGCTGTTGGATCTCTGCAAGAGCGCGTCGATCCTCTGCTCAAATCCGGCGAGCTGTTCCGGTAGGCCTTGGCTACCCTGTATCACATTGCTCTTCAGCTCTTGTAAGGAGTGCCGAAAACCATCGACCTCTCCCGACGCTTGCTCGAGCGCTGCGTAAGAAGCCGGCTCGTCATCCAGGACACTTGGATTGGCCTTGCGACCGGGAACCGACGCCGACTCGCGGCGCACTCGATCTATTTGTCCCTTGAAATCCCCTAACCAGCGCACATATCCGTCAACCAGTTCATTCGTTGACTGGTACCCGAACAGGAGTGAGCGAAACTCCTCCTGAAACCACATCGCCGAATCGGCCGAGGGCTGCGCGACCTGGAACGTCACTTCCACGTTGATCGAGCGATCTCCCTCGCTCAGCCTTAAGACGGAACTCGCGATCGCAAAACCCACTTGCGCGTCAGCTTCGCCGCTCGCTATCTCCGCTGTGAGCTCCCCACCAAAGATCGGCCATGACAACGCTGATTGTGCGCTGGAGGGATTTTTCATCATCGGGAGCAGATCGGCAGTGTGCACACCATCGATGTAACCCAGCTCCCACTCGGGCGATACGCTCGCAGACCGGGAACAATGCAGGGTGATGATCTTCTGAATCTTGATGTCGCTTACTACCACTGGGCTGACGGTCTCATAGATGATCTCGCCTTGCCCTTCCAGCTTGCCAGCCATGAACGCTGTTCCTTTGGGAATCAGGATGGGCGGCGCATTGAGGTTCAACTGAAAGACCAGGAATGTACTGTCCAGCACTTGAGGCTTGGGCCTCATCAGCAGGACTCTGCCGTAGTAGAAGTCCCGATGGCGCGAAGAGAACTGGTTCAGGCGCTCCTGCGCTGCGGAGATCAGGCGAACACAGGCCAATAGCAGCCCCACGGCTGGATCGTGGTTGCCGTTGGTCAGGCTCTGTTTTAGACGCTCCGCTGCAATCGGTTTGAGGTAGGCAACAGCACTCACCATGGAGTAGAAGGCAATCCGTAGCGTGGAATGCATCTGCTGAGCGCCCATGGCGGGCTCGTTGGTCTTATCTGCCGGCAGAGACCACACGCTATGAAACTCGTGCGCTAGTTCGCTCTCTGCTGATGCGTCCTTTGCGGGTGCCTGTCGCAGGGTGAGCAGAACGTGTCGTAACGAGTCCCGCAGCTTACTGGAGATCACCGCCTCGATCTGCCTGCAGATCACTCGCGACGCATCTTCATCTACCTCATTGAGCCTTCGATACCAGCGGTCTATGTGCCGGGCAAAACCCGCCAGATAAGTCGCCACTTCCGCAGCGTCCTTTTCCCGCGCCAGATATTGCCGCTCCATCCGGGCAGTATCGGTGGTGATGATGTCCGCAAGCACAAGGGCTTCATCGGAATCGAAGAGCTTCTTCCATGATCCCCTGCGGCTGTTATTGCCATCGTAGTAGTGGATGTACTTGGCAAGCTCAGCGCTGCGTGCGATCAACTCCTCGAACGAACGCTCGTCGACGTCGAAGTAGTGATCGCGCAGGCCATCTGCCAGCCGCCCAGTTTGTGCGGTCCCATCAACGATGGCTAGCAGGTCTCGTCTCATCTTCCGTTCCTGAGGTTAGCGCCGCTCACCGGACCGCATTCGTTGCTTCGAGGTAGTAGAAGGGATACACCATATTACTGCGCGTGTTGGTTGTGCGAATCGTGTACTCAATCGCGATTTCGAGCAATCCATTCAGAGGATCGGTCATCGCCACCTGTACATCGTTCAACGTAATGCGAGGTTCAAAGAACAAAACCGCTCGCTCCACCATGTCTCGCACTTCCGTGATCATTCCCTCCGTCACTGAATCGAAGACACGGGCTCGCAAGCCGCAGCCAAACGTAGGCAGCATAGTTCGCTCACCCGGATTGGTGGAGAGCAATATCCAAAGGCTCTCGCGGATGTCCTGATCCTCTGACACCATATGCGCTCCTCGGGACATCGGATCAAAGAGCACAGGAAATCCCCATCCCGTCCCTAGAAAAGAGCGATCCGCATCGGTTGCCATTCAGCCCCCCACTATGACCGTCATGCATCCCAATACAATGCTTCCGCCATGCGCCTTGACGTCTCCCACTCGCGCTGCCGGCAGCCCTCCAATCAACACTGTGGCAGACCCCTTCACGATCACGTCCGGCGGCCCCACGCACACACACTGGTCGGTCACAATGGACGCGGGCAATCCTCCAATGAGGACCGTTGGCACACCGGGACCCACGATCGGTCCCCCCACATGCGGAATCGGTGGTAAGCCGGGCGTAACCATGGGGCACGTGTGCATATCTGTCAATCTGGCCGCGGGTGGAATGCGAGTGTCCTCCTGTCCTCAGCTTGCGTTAATTGATCATTACCAGTGCGCCTCGCACGGTTGTCTGGCCTGACGCCGATAGTTCCGCCGTAGCGTTCCCCTTGGCCGTGAATCCAACCTGGGCCGTATTGGTCACGTTCAGCCCCGTCACGCTCACATCTTGCTGAGCGGTTGCAGATATTTCACCAATGGCTGAGATCGCAATCTTACCCTTCGCGTTCACTGTGATGTCCTTGGGACTGTCGATCAGAATCCCACTCGGATCCAGCTGCACCTTGTTGCCCGTCTGATCCTGCAACAGGATTGACTTCGAATCGTCGCTGAGAACAATCTTGTTCTCTGCCGGCGTGATGATGGTGATCTCCTTCTTCTCTTCGTCGAAGACCAGCCGCAGCTTGGCACGCGTCACAATCGCCTTGGTGTTGTTTTCGCTCGCCAGCGTATACGGCGGCGTATGGTTGCTGCTGTAGAGACTCCCCAGCACGATCGGATTGCCGGGATCATTATTCAGATAGCCCAGCACCACCTCATCTCCCACCTCGGGCAGAAAAAAGCTGCCGAACTCCTTCGAGGCGTAAAACTTCGACAGCCTCGCCCATATCCCGTCCGTATCCGCTTCCAAAAGAGGGATGGACACTTGAATTCGGTTCTCGCCGGCTGGGTCCTCATCCAACTTCTTCACCACCCCTAGCTGTAGCCCTTCAATTCCAGGCAACAGTCCTGCTGCCGGAGGTGCAGTGAGATCACGCTGATCGGTGAACCATGCTGACGGAGCCCCAAACTCCACCTCGGTAGTCCAGTGACCATCTGCTAGATCATGGATCAGTGCGCCTACAAAGACATTGCCGCTGAAGCGATTGCCAACTCCGGCAAGATCAATCAGCTCACCCAGCTTAGCCTTGGCGCTGCCCTGAAACTTGGCGCGCCCTCGTACCCGCGCCAGCGCAGAGCGGACTTGTTGACCATCTGCCCAGGACTTCACGTCATTCTGGTCCATAAGCGCAGGAGTCTGCAGCCGGTATTCGCTCAGGCCCAAAACACCAGCCAGCGCCGCGGCATCAAGGTCGCCTTGCAGGTTCAGCGACTGCGGATCTGCCGATTGCGTGATGATCGCCTGGTTGGCAGGATTCCAGCTCACACCCTTTACAGACGAAAGCTGCATTCGGCAATCCACATCGCCATGAAATTCCATCAGATCGATGCCGTAGGTCACCGTCAGTTTCGGCTCACCGCTGGTGGCCGGCTTCTTGACTGACACTTTGTTCTGATCCGTAATCACCAGCATCCCGTTCGCTTGCGCCCGGGAAACCACGAAATCCCAGTCTGTGCAGTAGTGCTGGATCATCGCCTTGTGCTGGTTGTCAGTGGCGTCCACCTCTGAACTAAGCCCGCTGTGATCTCCAATCACCTTGCTCAGAATGTCGCTGTCCGTCATGTCCACGAAGTTCGCATTCTTGCGGCCGACAGTCATCCCGATCGCTTTATCTCGGCACTCAATCACCAGCCGTGAGTAGTTGTCTCCCGTGATCCGCATCCCATGCCGGACCACGATGCCCTTGAAGATTACGTCGGTAGAGTTCTCATATCCAGCCTCAACCACGATCTCGCTGCCCGGCTTGAACCAGTCTGCATCGCTCACTGGGAACTCGTGATTAGGCATATCGCCATCCAACACCACGATCTCTGCGGAGGGAATCCGGTCAACCACCAAAGATATCTTGACCGAGACAATCTGCACGGCATCCGGCAACGCAGTTCCATTGCTGGTGACCTTGCAGATGACGACTTCGCCCGATTTGTTCAGTGGAGATTCAGCCATATCAACCCAAGGGTGGGAACAGCAACTTCATCCCGGGCTTGAGGCGGCGGAAGTCGGTGAGCTGGTTGAATGCTGCAACTTCGAGGTAGTAGGAGGGATCGCGATAAATGCGATAGCACAGCAGCGGAAGGGTATCGCCTTCCACGACCGTCACGTGATGACTCAGGTCCGGCGACGATTGGTTCGCCCGCAACGCCTCTTCCTGAGCACTCATCGCACCCACAAAGCCCATCTTCAGCTTCGCTCGCAATGGCTCGCCACTAGGCTTGAAGAGCGTATAGGTCGTGGACATGGACTTCAGCCGGCCGAAGAAGATCAGCGTGCCCCACAGGAGTCGAACCCAAGGCGGCTCATGCGCGCTTCCAGAGTAGTTGTAAACGATGCTGGTCAACTGATCGATCTGCGTCTTCACGTCGCGCACCACGCCACCCGCTGTGGATGGAGGAACCGCACCCGTGGCGTCGATAACGATCTCGTCGAAGCTGATCTCTTCGGAATCCATGTAGCTGAATGAATTCCGCTTTCCCAACCCTCCCATGTGACGCGCATTGGAATAGCGAATGGCGCGTTCATGAGAGTACTGACCGGGGTTGATCATCACCTCGAAGCTCGAACTCCCAACGTTGATATTGCCCGAGGTGTCCATCGTGCAGGAGGTGATGGTCAGCTTCTTGCGCAGTCCCGCACTGGACGACGTGCCTGCCATGCTCGTAGCCACTTAGCGCTCCCTTTCTGCACGTAGCAGCTCCAATATCATCTGCCGGCACTCAGAAAGAATCTCTTCCTTCATCCGGTTCCACTCCGGCTCGGATAGAGACGCCTTTTTGCTCTCCGGGATGGTTACCTGCGACCGGATGGAGATTTGCCGAACCTCGATAGACATAGTTCACTCAAAGAATGCTGGTGCAGTATGTGTAGCTAAGCACGATCGTCTCGATCGCTACTTCATTCTTGGTTGACTTGAATTCGTCGATCTCCCACTTCACCGGGTAGGCGTTGGCGAAGGTCCAGCCGCGGGCCGGACTCCCCTCTTCATCCAACAGATACACCGTGACCGTGGCCGGCTTGATCGGCCGGGTCCAATCTGTTTCTAGAACTGAACGACACCATGCAGCCAGTTTCGAATTGGCCGTGGTGAGTCCCCGCTTCAGCTCCAATTGCGGATGCTTCACTGCCTTGGGCAGGCGATGGACAAAGCGGTTTTCCCCGCCCTCCATCACCTCCTCAGTCTCCAGCTCCGACCCGATGCCTCGAACTTCCTGGAACGAACTCTCGCCACTGCCGAACATACCCGCTACCAGCACTTTGAAATAAAACGCTGGCAGCGGGTATCGAGGAGTTTGAGCGCTAGGCACGAGATGGATTCCCCTTACGCGTTAGCGATGGTGAGCCCTTCGTGCGCAATCTCGATTGACTCCACAGCGACCTCGTTACCATCCGCCTTCAGGTCAGTCCCCGTGATCTTGGTCGGCCAGGCGTTGGCCAGCGTCCATACCATGGTCGCCGAACCAGCCTCATCCAGCAGACTGATGGTGACTGGCACTCGCTTCACAGTATTCATCTTGATCTGGTTGAACCAATCCCAGAACTTGTTATCCGACTTGAAGACGCCCTTCTTCATCGTGACGTTACCGGTCTTCTTGATACCCGGCATCTTCACCGTAGAGAACTCTTTGCTGTCGCCGCTACGGTACTCAATGGTTTGCGCTTCAATGTCCAGTCCAGATACTTCCTGGAACGACATCACATTCGAATCCCATTTCACCTGAAAGTGAAATTTGGGCAAAGGCCATATCGTTTTCGACTGCGCCGATCCGTCATCCGCCATGACTCAACTCCTTTGCAATATCACTGCAGTTGAACTTCGATTAGGACTTCGGCATCTGCTGCTGGAAGGTAATCTCGATGAACTCTGCGGGCCGAATCATGGCCACCAGCACAGTCACCCTCAGGATGCCTTCCAGGATGTCGTCGGGCGTCATCGTCTCACCCAATCCGCAAAAGACCTGAAATGCATCGTCAGGAACTGCGCCCTGCAGACCGCCCCGCTTCCAGATGCTATTCAGGAAATTCTTGATCATGCTCTTGATCGTCACCCAGGTGGTCGAGACATTGTTCTCGAACACATAGGCTTGAGTCGCAAGCTTGATAGACTGCTCCAGCATGATCATCGTGCGCCGCACGCCGACGTAGCGCCAGTCCAGGCTATTGCCATCCAGAGTTCGCGCGCCCCATACCAACACGCCCTGTCCAATAAAGGTCCGGATGGCGTTGACCGACTTACCGAACGCGTCCACGTTCAGATCATCCTGCTGTTGATCCGAGATGGTGACCGTGGGAGCGACCACACTGTTCAGGCCGACATTGGCAGGTGCCTTCCACACTCCCGCGCTTCCATCCACCGCCGAGTAGACACCGGCCATGGCAGGTGAAGGCGGCAGGCGATTCAATTGGCGCTCAATCTCAGCCACGGTCTGAGCTACCGCAGCGCTTTTCATGGTCAACGTCTTGTTCAACAGGCCAGGCGTGTCCTTCAGGTCGGTCAACGCCTTGGGGTCGACCGCACCCTCGTCGGTCAGCAGCGCGGTCAAGTCTCCGCTGTCGATGGTTGCGGCGACAAGCGCACCCGCACCTGGAGATACCGGCGCAACCAGCTCATCTCCGATGATGGTGGTATCGAGCCAGGGATAATAGGCGGCCGCGAAATCGAGATTGTTGGGCGGAATCTTGTTGCGGAAGTTCACCACCGGCCCGTCACTCAGCTCTTTCCATCCCTCATATACATCGAGGATCGCGAAACGGCTGCGCACCGTGCCGCAATGCGCCACGGCGTGGGCCTGCACGGTATTGAAATGGTCGATGTTATCCAGCCGCACCGCATCCGGAATCACGACCATCGTGGGCTCCTGCTCTTTCGCCAGGAGATCGATGCCGGCCATTAGGGTGTCCGCGCTGAGGGCGTCGCTGTAGCTTCCCACCGACACGATGTAGCAGGAGCCGCCGCCATTCTGAAAGAAGAACAGCATGCTCGCATACATCAAATACAGAGAGGACCCCTGCGCAGGTGCAACGAAGTAGTCCTTATCTTTAACGCTGAAAGCCTTGACTTGCCCTTGCGTCTGCGCAGCACTCTTCACATTGAAAGTGATGGTCGGCGGTCCCCCGAAGTACGTCAGGTACTCCGCCATTGAGGCGATCTTCCAAGGCTTGTTTTTGAGGTCCTGCCCCTTATAGCTGGCGTTTTGCGTGTAGCCAATGAATGCCGGCACCGCAGTCGCAACTTCAACGACTGAGTTGGGAAAGGCGGGCTTCTCGACGATATAGACCCCAGGGGTCTTCATGACTGTTGCCATTGCCGTCTCCGTACAGACTCGTTCTGTTCAGCTCCGCCTGCTGGTCCGGCAAGCGACACAAAGCCGCTCAACAGCCCAAAGTGCGGGCATTGGTTTTGTTCGCACGCGAACTCAAATATCGCCAGCGTGCGCCTGCAGCGACATCATCTTCGGACTACGCGGTGGATTCAGGGGAAGTTAGAGCAGACTTCGTGAAGTTGTCGTCCCAATTCTCATGCTTGCGGTCCGGTCCTGTTGCTCGTACAGTTCACACAAACGCCGACTGCTTAAGCTTTTCAAGTGCCAGACCATACGAGGAAACTAGTGCGATAACCCTAGCACCCATGCCCTGATTTCGCAACAGAATTTTTCCACTGCAGAAACGGTTTCAGAGCAGCTCGAATCCTCACGTGACCTTTGTTTATGAAGCCAACAAAACACGTGAAACGATCTGTACGCTCGTCGCGTCTATGTCTAAATTGCCTTCAGCTTCACAGCCGTGTCCGCGCGCAAAAACGGCGTCGCCAGCGGCAGGGGAATCCCTCCGCTGTACGATGCGAAGGAACTCGCCGCAGCCAGTCGGCGAGAGTCTACTGGAAAATTCAGTATGTTTACTTGCGGGTAGCCTGGCGAAGGTCCTTCATCACGCCGGGAGGGAATGCCGTCGATTCGCGCACCACGAGATGCGTGTCGATGAGATACTCGCGTTCGGGTGACGCCTTCTCCGCATGGGCCCGAAGCGCACGCACGGCAGCACGCGCCAGCTCCAGGCGGGACATCTGGATCGAAGTCAGAGGTGGAATCATGACTCGCGCCATATGAATATCGTCGAAGCCGATCACCGACAGTTCGGTGGGCACATGAATTCCGGCGCGGTACGCCTTGTGCAGCACACCTAAGGCCGTCATGTCGTTGGAGCACATGATCGCGGTCGGCCGTCTCTTACCCTGCAGAATCTTTTCCATGGCCGCAATGCCGCCCTCAAGCGTATGGTCCCCTTCCACCAGCCATGCGGGATCGAGTCCGATGCCGCACTCCTCCAGCGATTTCGTGAAAGCGCTGAGACGCGATTGCGCCGAGTGCAGCCGCGGCGGACCAGAGATGAAAGCAATGTGACGGTGGCCCAGGGCTGCCAGATGTTGAACGCCCTGACGAATGCCATGGTGGTAGTCGACCTTCAGGAGGCTGATTCCTGGACGGTCTGGACCCACGTCGACAAACACCAGCGGGATCTCCCGTTCAGCCAACTGCTCCAGTAGCGGCTCTTCAATACCAAAGGTCATCACCGCAACGCCCTCGGCCTTGCGCTCCAGCATGCGCCGAATGCAAAGCGACATACGCTTAGGATCGTAGTTGGTCGAGCTCACCAGAATTTCGTAGCCGCTCTCAACAGCTACATCCTCAAAGCCCTGAATCAGCTCCGGAAAGAAGGGATTCGTGATCTCAGAGACGATGATGCCCAGCAGCCCACTTCGGCCCGAGACCAGGGCACGCGCCTGAGTGTTAGGAAAGTATTCCAGCTCCCGAATCGCATCCCAGACACGCTTGGCCATCTTGGGATTGACCGTGGGAATGCGGTTGATGGTGCGCGATACCGTCGCCACGGATACCTTGGCCCGCTCGGCAACCGCGCGGATATCCATCGGCGCCTTCTTTTTAGAGGAGCGTCGTCCCGTCTTAGGCATAGCGTTCGTCATTCAGGCCAACAGGTTGAGAATGCATTTTCTTCATCATCCCACACCGCGGAAATGGCAAGCATACAACTTGACACGCGGGGCAGGCGGCTTTTAATGTCATCTTTCTCGGGGAAACGTTTACTTCATTTACCATTATCCTGCACGCGGCAGCCCCTCCCCGGCTAGCCCCTTGGAGAAATCATGCTGTTGCAACAACTCCGCACCGAAGTCCTCGAAGCCAATCTCGAACTCGTTCGCCACGGCTTGGCCCCGTTTACCTTCGGCAACGCCAGCGGCATCGACCGGGAAAGCGGATTGGTAGCCATTAAACCAAGCGGCGTCCCTTATGACAAGATGCAGCCCGCTGACATCGTTTTGGTTCATCTCGACGGGCGCATTGCCGACGGCGCTCTCAAGCCGTCCTCCGATCTGAAAACTCATCTCCTCCTCTTTAAGGAGTTCCCGGGCATCGGCGGCGTGGTCCACACGCATTCCCTGCACGCCACCTCCTGGGCCCAGGCGGCGCGTTCCATCCCTGCCTTCGGCACCACACACGCCGACTATTTTCATGGCCCCGTGCCGGTAACCCGCCCCCTCACCGACGAAGAAATCCAGGGGGACTACGTCTACAACACCGGTGTCGCCATCTGTGAGCGTTTCAAGGACCTCGATCCCCTGGCTGTGCCGGGGGTACTCGTCGCCGGCCATGCACCCTTCTGCTGGGGACCAAGCGCCACCGCCGCCGCGCATACCGCGGCCGTCCTTGAGTACATCGCGCAAATGGCCATCTTTACGGTCTCGCTGAATCCCAGCGGCGCCCCCGTATCGCAGGCTCTGCTTGACCGGCACTACTTCCGCAAGCACGGCGCCAACGCCACCTACGGGCAGAAGTAAAGCGCCAAAAGGCGCATCAGACGATCGTTTCGGTTTTGCAACAAGGAGATTGGTATGTCAGTGGTAGCGGGAGTTGACTTCGGAACTTTAAGCGTGCGCGTCTCGATTCTCGATAGCAAGCGCGGACGGCTGGGCAGCGCGGTGGCCGAATATCCTCTGCATCGCAAGCGCGAAGATCCCGACTACGCGACGCAGTCGCACGCCGATCACATGCGAGCTCTCGCCTCAGCGACGCGAAAAGCGGTCGAGGCTGCGGGAATATCAGGAGACCAGGTAGAAGCCATCGCTCTGGACACCACCGGCTCCAGCGTCATCCCCGTTGACGCGCACATGCAGCCTCTGAACGACTATTACCTCTGGTGCGATCATCGCGCCAAACACGAAGCTCAAGAGATCACCACCCTGGCTCACCATGAGGGACTGGAAGCCATCGAGTGGTGCGGCGGCATCTACTCGCACGAGTGGGGCTTTGCTAAGCTGCTGCATTGGCTGCGCAACAATCCCGACAAACGCAGCCAGTTCGCGTCCGCTTTCGAGCACTGCGATATGGTGGCAGCCACCCTCTGCGGTATCACCGATCCCAAACAAGTCAAGCGCAGCGTCTGCGCCATGGGCCACAAGTGGATGTGGAATCCCAAGTGGGGTGGCCTGCCTCCGCAATCCTTCCTCAGCAAACTCGATCCGCTGCTTGACGGCGTGCGCGAGAAGCTGGAAGGAGCGTATGCAACCTCCGATGCTCTCGCCGGCCATCTCTCCGCACACTGGGCAGCAGAACTGGGATTGCGTCCTGGTATTCCCGTCCCCGTCGGTGCCTTCGACGCACACTGGGATGCCATCGGCGCCGCCTGCCGCGAAGGCGATGTCGTGAACGTGGTGGGTACGTCCACCTGCATCATCGCCATGGCGAAGAAGTCCGAATTGATCCCCGGTGTGTGCGGTGTCGTGCCAGGCAGCGTACATCCCCAGTTCACCGGAATCGAAGCCGGTCTCTCCGCCACCGGCGATATCTTTGAAGCCATCGCCCGGCGCGCCGGGATGAAGGTCTCCGAGCTGTCGAAGGGACTGGAAAGCTACCGTGCCGGCCAGACTGGTCTGCTGCGCGTCAGCTGGGACAATGGCGATCGCACGGTGCTGGTCAATCCCGAACTGGGCGGCGTCACGCTGGGTTGGAACTTGGTTCACACCGCGCAGGACGAGCTCTTCGCTGCGATCGAGGGAACAGCCTTCCATACGCGTATCATCCTGGACCGCATGGCCGAACATGGCGTGCGCGTAGACCGGATCATCAACGCTGGCGGAATCCCGCAGAACAATCCGGTGCTCAATCAGGTATACGCCAACGTGCTCGGCAAGCCAGTGCTGGTTCCGGCCGGCGTACCTACCAGCCTCGGCTCTGGCATCTTTGCCATGTTGGCGGCAGGCACGTTCAAGTCCATCGAAGAGGCACAAGACGCTCTCTGCCTCGACCACACAACCATTGAGCCGGATCCAGAGAGCGCCCGAATCTACGAGCAGCTCTATCCGTTGTACCGCAAGGTCTACTTCGGCCTGGGATCCCCTTCTGCTGAACCCGCGGCATTGGGAGATGTGTTGCCGGCGCTGCGCAAAATCGCGGCATCGGTGCTTCAGCCCGTATTGGCCTGATCGAGCATCGGCTACCGCTTCTCCTTGATTTACCACCAAAGA
>CBJOJD010000064.1:0-18826 GCA_966443485.1 uncultured bacterium
ATGGCGAGGGTCAGCCCGCGAGTCTCTTCCAGATTCAGACCACGCAGCCACGCAGCCATCAGCCACGCTGCTAATTCTTCGGCGGGAATGGAGCCGTTCGCCGCCCCAGAGACCAGAAAGCCGATCTCTGTGTCGTCCAGAATGCCACCGTCGCGTTTCTTGCGGATCAGATCGACGCTGTGGAGCGGGCGCTCGATGCTACTGGTCATGCACGGTTTACCTCAAACGGAGTAAGGCAATTATCGCAAACTGCGTCTGTCGCTCAGTTCAGAAGGCAGCCGATGCGCTCCATCACTTCAGCTTGAGATCGAGCGCCACCGGCAGGATCTCCGCAAAGGTCATCACGATTGGCCCTTCCGCCCCCTCGAACAGCACTTGGGAATCGGAGGCAGCGAACTCCGCGAGCATCTGACGGCACGCGCCACAAGGAGGGCACGCCACATGGCTCAAGTTAGCCACCGCCACCGCGCGAATCCGAATCTGCGGACCGAATTCAGAGACGGCTCGGACCAACGCGCTGCGCTCAGCACAGATGGTCAGCCCAAAGCTCATGTTTTCAACGTTCGTGCCAGTCACGATCACACCGTTGTCCAGTTCCAGAGCTGCGCCTACTTGAAAGCGCGAATAGGGCGAATAGGAGTTACGTGCCGCGCTCAAGGCCATCTCATACAGCTGCTCGAGGTTATTATCCAGCGCACGCTTGGGCTGCATCCCTTCTCTCCTTATCAACTTAGTGAGCCTAAAGGTTACTGCAACCGTTCCCGGTTGTACACGTCCGGGAGCCGAACTAACCCGGCATAACTCGATCGATGAGAGAAATCTCATCGTTCAAAGGCCGGAAACCGCATCCCCGTCTCAGGCGGTCTCTGTCTCAAGTTGCGACGGGCTCTTCCGATATAGCCCTAGAGTGCTTCCCGCATTGGATGAACAAATCGAGCGGGCGGAAGAGTGGTGCGATGGACGAATTAACGCGAGAGTTCCTGATCGAGAGCCAAGAGGGTCTGGATCGGATGGAGCGATGCCTGACGGAGTTGGAAAGCAAGCCGGACGATACCGGCCTTCTGGCAGACATCTTCAGGTCAGTACATACCATCAAGGGCACGACAGGATTTCTGGGATTCAAGCGTCTGGAAAAGCTGGCCCACGCGGGTGAAAACCTGCTCGGCCTGCTGCGCGATGGTAAGCTCGCGGCCACCCAGGACGTGATTACCGGCCTGCTGCAGTTGCTCGATGGTCTGCGTTCGATTCTGCGGACGATTGAAGAAGAAGGTGGCGAAGGCGAAGAAGTCGATGCCGAGCTGATTGGCCGCCTCGAAGAACTTCAACTGCCCGCCCAAGCACAGAAGCAGGCTGCAGTGAAGGCCCAGGCTGGCTCTGCGGCGACGGTTGAGCCTCCGGCTCCTGTCGCGACCGCCGTTGCTCCGCCAGTACCCTCGGCTCCCGCGGCCCCGGTGATTGAAACGACAGCCCCCGTCCATACGCCGGCGGAGAGCGCTCCCGCGATCGCTGCGCCCGTATCGAACGACAGCAACGACGGCCCCAAGACGCCGGCGATCGCCAAGACGGCAGCTGCCGGCTCCGCTGCGGAAAGCACCCTGCGCGTCGATGTCACACTCTTGAATCGCATGATGAACCTGGTCGGGGAGCTGGTGCTTACCCGCAATCAGGTTCTGCAGGCCACCGCCGCTGATCCTAACCTGACGCTTCTCTCGCGCCGCCTCGACATGGTCACGGCGGACCTCCGCGAAGCCGTCATGAAGGCTCGCATGCAGCCGGTGTCGAATATCTTCTCCAAGATGCCGCGCATCGTGCGCGATGTCTCCCAGCTCCTCGGCCGCCGCGTGCGCCTGGAGATGGAAGGACAGGAGACGGAGCTCGACAAGAGCCTGTTGGAAGCGATCAAGGATCCTCTTACGCACGCGGTCCGCAACTCGCTCGATCACGGCATTGAGCCACCCGATGTGCGCGAGGCCTCCGGCAAAGATCCTGAAGGCACCCTGAAGCTGCGCGCCGCACAGGAAGGCAGCCATGTCGTCATCGAAGTGTCTGACGACGGCGCCGGCATCTCAGTGGATAAGGTCCGCAATAAGGCAATCGAACGTGGCCTCATCGCCGCAGAGCGTGCTGCCCAGCTTTCCGAACGGGAGCTGCTGCAACTGATCTTCCTGCCCGGCTTCTCAACCGCTGCCGCCGTAACTAGCGTCAGTGGACGCGGCGTGGGCATGGACGTTGTAAAGACCAACGTCGAGAAGATCGGCGGCAACGTCGAGATCGAATCCAAGCCTGGCAAGGGCACCACCTTGCGTTTGCGCATTCCGCTGACCCTGGCCATTATCCCTGCTCTGATCGTGAAGAGCCTTGGCCAGAGTTTCGCTCTGCCTCAAGGCGCACTCTCCGAGCTTGTGCACATTCCGCCGGAGCAGGCGGGCACCGCCATCGAGTGGATGGAAGGCGCTCCTCTCTATCGTCTCCGCGGCAAGCTGCTCCCGCTCATCTTCATGGATCGCTTGCTGACCAACACGGCTGCCGACCGCACCGTGCACGATCGCGATAACTTCGTTGCCGTGCTCGACGCCGATGGGCGCCGCTTCGGTCTGGTCGTCGACGGTCTGGCGGATCCTGAAGAAATCGTGGTCAAGCCGCTCAGCCCGGTACTCAAGGAAATCGGTATCTACTCCGGCGCGACGGTGTTGGGCAACGCCGATTTGGCACTGATCCTCGACCCCGGCACTATTGCATCGAAGGCCGGCATCTCGGTCAGCACGGTAGAGGACCTCGAAGCCAAGGAACAGGCGGAGCAGGAAGCTGCCAAGGCTGCTCTGATCGAGTACCTGCTGGTGCAAGTGGCCGGAAGACAGGCTGCCGTCCCGCTCGCAGACGTGCTGCGCATCGAGCAGGTGCCGGTATCCCGCATCGAGTACATCGGCTATCGCCCGGTGCTCAACTTCGAAGGCCAACTGCTGCCGGTGGAAGATGCTGGCGGTCTGCTGGGCGAGCTGCAAGGCAATCCCGAGGCTCCCATCATCGTGGTGGTCTGCCGCGAGGGCAATCGTCAAGTCGGTATCGCTGTCTCCCACGTGCTCGATGTGGCGGCGGGAGGCGATCTCTTCGAGGCCGGAACCAGCCAGGCGGCAGGCGGCGTGACCTTGCTCAAGAACCGGGTCACCGGCGTCGTGAACTTGGGCAGCGTAGCCCCGTTACCTGCCACTGAAGGCACAACCCAGGAATGGAACCAGTTTGCGGAGAATGTCGGATGAGCACTACACGCGTACTACCTCGCAAGAAGAACGTAGCAGCCGACATGGTTGAGATGTGCTCCGTGCGGCTCGGGGATGGACTCTACGGAGTCCCCATCACCCACATCCTCGAAATTGTGGGCGGATCTCGTCCCCAGGCCGTGCCGTTGGCTCCCTACTTCGTGGGCGGATTGGTGCACTATCGCGGTGACGTACTCACCACGGTTAGCTTGCGCCGCCTGCTGGGCATGCCTCCGCATGAAGGCTCGCAGGATTTGCTGGTCGTGGAAAGCTCTGGCGGATGCTTTGGATTGATGGTGGATTCGGTGGGAGAAGTGCTCACCGTCTCACAGGCCGACTTCGAGCCGAACCCCTCCACCGTGGACGAACGCAAGCGCGGGCTGTTCGCGGGCACCTACAAGTTGAAAGATGGTCTTATGGTGATGCTCGATCCCGAGCGCCTCGACCCCATGAGATTGGCCAAAGCAAGTTAAGGGCAAGTTAGACATAGAGCTAGAGCTGGAAAGGACGGATGGAGATACCATGCGAGCATTAATTGTGGACGATTCCCGCTTTGTGAGGGGGTATCTACGGGGCCTGCTGGAAGAAAAGGGCATCGAATGCGAGGAAGCGGCCGACGGTCAGGCGGGAATGGATCGTCTCCACGGCGGAGTTCCCTTTGATCTGGCTCTGGTGGACTGGAACATGCCCATCATGAACGGGCTGGAGATGCTCAAGGCGCTGCGCTCTGAGGGTTTCGGCTCTGTGAAGGTCATGATGGTGACCACTGAAGCAGAAAATGACTTCATCATGCGCGCCCTCGACGCCGGCGCGGACGAATACTTGATGAAGCCCTTCGATGATGAAGCTTTGACCGAAAAGCTGGCCATGCTCGGCGTTGGGGAGGCGTAGTCAATGCCCCCAGGCCGTCGGATCCGCATCTTGATTGTGGACGACTCAGCAGTGATGCGGAGTCTGCTGCGCACAGTGGTAAGCGCCGATCCCCTGCTCGAAGTAGCAGGCACGGCGTCCGACGGCGCATCAGCATTGCAGAGCATTGCCACAGTACGTCCTGACCTCATGCTCCTCGACGTGGAGATGCCCGTCATGGATGGGCTGATCACCCTCAAGCGGCTGCGCGCCTTGGGGCATCGAGTGCCCGTCATCATGTGCAGCTCGCTCACGCAACGCGGAGCGCGCGTCACCATCGAGGCATTAGCCGGGGGAGCATCGGATTACGTAGCGAAGCCGTCAGGACAGGCGGGCCGCGATGTCGCCCTCCGCACCCTGAGCCAGGAGCTACTACCCAAGATTCATGCTCTGACCAGCAGTGCGCCGACAGCGTCCGCGCCCAGTCTGGCGGAAAGCCTGGGAGCAGTGCTGCCCATGCCTCCTCGCCAACAGGCCTCGACAAACGCGCCTGCAGTGGTGGTCATCGGCGTCTCCACCGGCGGACCCGCCGCATTGGATGTGGTTCTGCCTGCATTGCCCGCGACCTTTCCGCTGCCGGTGCTGGTCGTCCAGCACATGCCGGAATTGTTTACCAAGCTGCTGGCTGAGCGCCTCAACGGACGATGCAAGCTGATCGTTCGCGAGGCCGCAGAGGGTGCTCCCGTGGTTCCAGGCACCATCTCCATTGCCCGTGGCAACTGGCACATGGAAGTACTGGGAGGCGCCAGCGCCAGTGCTCATCCCACGCTGCACTTGACCCAGGGACCGCTCGAGAATCACTGCCGTCCCGCAGTCGACGTGCTGTTCCGCTCCGCGGCCTCCGTATACGGGGGGGCAACCCTGGCGGTGATTTTGACCGGGATGGGATCCGATGGACTGGCTGGATGCCGCTTGCTGCGCGCGCAGGGCGCAACAGTCTTGGCACAGGATCAAGCAACAAGCGCGGTGTGGGGAATGCCGGGCGCGGTGACAAATGCAGGCTTGGTCCATCGGGTGCTGCCGCTCAATACCGTGGCTCCAGAGATCCTTCGCATTGTAAGCCGCAGTTCCAACGAAGCCCGCGAGCTTCGAGAATCGGTGGTCTAGTCGTGGCAACGAATATCGCAAATACCGGGGTCGATTTCGGATTCCTTCGCCAAGTCGTATATGGGCTCTCGCAGAACGTACTGGACCCGTCGCGTGATTACCTCTTCGAGACGCGCTTGTCCAAACTGCTCCGCAATCAGGGCATGTCGCATCTGGGCGAACTGGTGCACCAGTTGCAGCAGAGAAAGAATCCCTTGCTGGAACGGGCCGTGGCCGAAGCCATGACCATCAACGAAACCAGCTTCTTCCGCGACGGACGCCCCTTCGAGCTGTTGCGTACCGAGCTGCTGCCCAAATTGATCGATGCGCGCCGGCATACGCGCACCCTGCGCTTCTGGAGTGCAGCCTGCTCCAGCGGCCAGGAAGGCTACAGCATCGCCATGCTCATGAAGGAGCACTTCCCTCTCCTGGTGGGCTGGAACATCCGCGTCGAAGGTACCGACATCTGCGCCGAGGTTGTCGAGCGAGCCCAAGCCGGTAGCTATCACCGCATTGAGATGAACCGTGGACTCCCGGCTCGCAATATCGTGCGCTACTTCGATCACATCGGAGAAGAATGGGTGGCCAAACCCGAGATTCGGCAGATGTGCAACTTCCGCAAAACCAATCTCTGCCAGCCGCCGTTACCTTTCGCTGAGAAGTTCGATGTGATCTTCCTGCGCAACGTGATGCTCTACTTCTCGCATGAGACGCGCAAGACGCTGCTCGCCGAAGTACACCGGCTGCTTGCTCCCGACGGCGTGCTCTTCCTCGGCTCCAGCGAACAGCCGGCGGACCCGTCCTTGTGGACCCCGGTTCTGGCAGGCGGAACCTGCCACTTCAGACCGCGCCAGGCGAGCTAACCAGCTCCCTGTCGCAACCAGGCCCCGTGCTCAATCGAGCGCGGGGCTTGGCTTTTTAGGCCAAGCCGGATCGCAGCGGCAGCTCTCCTTGCTCGCTGAATCGGATCTGTAGCGGTCTTCGTGGTATCTCACTGAACATCCCTTTATTTTCGCCCTGCTCTATCCACCCGCTGAAGCACAGCCCGGAACCTCTTCCAAGCTGAACCAGACGCGCAGACGGAGCTCTCTCGCCAGCCTCACGTCTTCATCGGCGCCCTTTGACTCTCCAGGAAGACGCAGCACACCGTCGCACCTGGTGATCAGCCTGTTCGCAATCGGATAGAGAATCTCCTCGTAAACGGCGTCGCCCGGGCGCTTCGAACCCGCCTCACGCAACAACGGCAGAGCGAGCCACTCGCCGATGAGAGGGATATGCCCGGCCCGGTAAAGCGGCAGTGCCGCAGTTTCCAGGGTCCGCAGGTTGCGTTCCATGAGCACCGGGTCGTCGCCCGTTCCGGAACGATACGGCCCTGCGATAAGGATCATGAGTGGCTGCTCGATCATGCCGTTGCAACCTCCTGCGGAAAGATGTGCAACGCCGCATACTGCAGCAGCATGATCGTTTTTCCGTCCTGGATCCTCCCGCTTTCAATCGCGGAGAGTGCCTGGTCCAGTGCCATCTCTAACACCTCGATATCTTCGCCCTCTGCGCGATTGCCGCCTCCAGCATGGACTCGGCTCGTGGCCTCATAGCAGCCCACAAAAAAATAGAGCTTTTCCGTCACGGATCCAGGACTCATAAAAGCTTCAAACACGGGCCGGACGTCGATCACCGCAAAACCGGTTTCCTCCTCCAGTTCCTGGCGAATCCTGTCCTCCGGGCTGGCCCGATCGAGCAGCCCCGCCGGAACCTCGATCAGCGGCTCTGGGTGGCCGTTGACATAAGCCGGAAAGCGGAACTGCCGAGTCAGCACCACGGTTCGCTTTTCGAGGTTGTAGAGCAGTATGGCCGCGCCGTTCCCGCGGTCGTACGTTTCGCGCGTCAGCTCCTGCCAGGTACCGTCCCGGCGCAAACGCTCAAATCGAGTCTTCTTCAGCAGGTACCAGTCATCGGAGAGAACCTGCACATCCTTGATGCGGATGGTCTCCTGGAACACGGACGCGGAATCAACCATGCCGACGAACATAACGTGCATTTTCGTGCAATGTCAAGTATTATCGTGCAAGACATGCTGACTTCACATCGCAAACAAGAGTTGTTGGCGCGGCTGAAGCGAGACGGAAAGCTGGTCGCTAAAGAGTTGAGTATCGAACTGGGCGTATCCGAGGACACGATTCGCCGCGACCTCCGCGAGCTCGACCGCGAAGGCCTTCTACAACGGGTCCACGGGGGAGCGCTTCCCGCTTCTCCTGCGGTTGTCAACTTTGCGGGGCGGGAGGTGATCCGCCACGAAGGCAAAGTGGCCATCGGCCGAGCCGCCGCGGCGCTCATCCAGGAAGGCCAGGTGGTCATCCTCGATGGAGGCACGACGTCAAGAGAGATCGCGCGCCACCTGCCCGCTCAGCTTCACGCCACGGTAATCACTCATAGCCCCACCATTGCTCTCGAGCTTGTCGAGCACGAGACCGTAGAAGTGATTCTGCTCGGCGGCCGTCTCTTCAAACACTCCGTCGTCACCGTGGGCGCGGCTTGTTTCGAATCCATCAGCAAAGTAAGAGCGGACACGTTCTTCATGGGAGTGACCGGGGTCCATCCGCAGGCCGGGCTGACCACTGGAGACTTCGAGGAAGCCGCCATTAAGCGCGCGCTCAGCCAAGTTGCGGCCGAGACCTATGTGCTGGCTTCGGCAGAGAAGTTGAATGCCGCATCTCCCTACCTTGTTGTCGGACTGAATGAGGTAAGCGGCTTGATCACCGAGAAGAGCGTTGCGGCGGGGCTTCTGCAGCCATACGCCGAGTTGGGAATCACCGTGATCCAGGCTTGAGCATCCTACCGGATCAGCGGACAGGATCGCATCATTCGCCTGTTCGTGGGAGAAGGACATACCCGCAGTCGAGATCAGCCCTTATTCATAGCGCAGCGCTTCGATGGGGTCCAGGTTGGCAGCGCGAACCGCCGGAATCATGCCACTGACTAACCCCGTCACCAGCAGGATGCCGCTGGCCACAATGACGGAAGCGGGTGAGATCAGCAGGCGAATATCGGCGTCTTCAGCATGCAGCGCCATTTCACTGTAGAAAGGAATCCTGCCCACCAGGATGGAGATCCCGTAGGCAAGCGCAATCCCGCTCAAGCCTCCCACACCGGTGATGACGAGTGCCTCGGCAAGAAACTGAGTAAGGATATGCCTTCTCTGCGCGCCCAGCGCCTTCTCGATACCGATCTCCCGGGTTCGCTGCTGCACTGCGACCAGCATGATGTTCATCAGCCCGACGCCGGCGATTCCCAGCGTCAGCGCGCCCACCAGCGAGAGGAGCACCTGCAAAGCGAGGGAGAGGATCTTGAACTGGTGCAGTTCGCTCATCAGGTTGGCAACGTAGATCGCGTTGTGATCGGAAGGCCGAAAATGATGTGCCAGCCCCATCGTCGAGCGCAAGTTCTGCTCTACGAGCTGATAGTTCCCTTGATAGTTGAACCAGATGCCACCTAGATACGTCGTGTCGGCCAGATCGCTCATCGTGCTGTAGGGGATGTAGATCTGCCGATTCCGATCGTTGTCCTCGCCCTCCTGCATCTTGGGGCTCAGTATGCCGACGATCGTGAAGAGCACCCCGTTCAACCGGATCGTCTCTCCAAGCGCCCATCGGTTCGAAAAAAGCTTCGTCTTCGCCTCCGAGCCAATCACACACACGTGAGCGCGCTGCTGCTCTTCGGCGCCGTTGAAGAACCGGCCCTGATCGGTATCCAGCTTCCAGATATCTTGAAACACGGGCAGCACGCCGTTCACTGTCCAGGTAAAGGAGTGCAGATCGTTCTGTACCGTCGTGTCTCGATAAGCCGCGGGGGAAATATGGAAGATGCCCGGCACTGTCGAAACCAGACGGTCTACATCGTCCTGGGTGAACCGCACCTGGGCTCCGGCCTTTTCTCCGCCTGCCTGCTCGCTGGTTCTGCCCGGGAAGACGCCCATGATGTTGGTACCCCACTGGGCGAAGATTGCTTCAATCGCGCGGCTGAATCCGGCGCCATAAGCCAGCAGCAACACCACGGTGGCGATGCCCCATGCCATCCCCACCATCGTGATGGTGGTTCGACGGCGATTGAAGACCATCGCTTCCCAAGCTTGCGCCAAGATGTCCTTCAGCATGATGGATCCTCTATTACCAGGTGTGAAGCTCTATGACCAAACGCCGATGGCGGCTCGGATGCTCTCTACTCCCGCCGCAGGGCCTCCACGGGGTCAAGCTGAGCAGCTTTGCTGGCTGGATACAGGCCCGCTGCAACGCCACTTACGACTAGCGAGCCGATGGCCAAAGCAGCAGACCACGGAACCAGCCGCGGAGGATCCCAGCCCGGCATCTTGCCCGTAAGAAGCCCCTGCAAGGCCGACATCAACGCTGCGGAGAAAGCGATGCCAATGATTCCGCTGACCCCCGTCAGCAGAAGCCCCTCCCAAAAGAACTGAGCCAGTATGGAACTCTGGGTAGCCCCAAGCGCCTTACGCAAACCGATCTCCGACGTGCGCTCTGTCACGGAGACCAGCATGATGTTGATGATCCCCACCGCGCCGAGACCCAATGTCACAATCCCGACACCGCCTAGAAACACATCCATGGCAGTGAAGATGGCTCCAATCATCTTCATCTCCGAGATCGTATCCCACTCCTGAAAGGCATCTTTCATGGAGGGATCGAAGTTATGGCGGGCTGCGATTACACGATGCACTGCAGCCACGGCCGCGGCTGCATTCAGCGGATCTTTCGGTTGGTACTGGATTGAGGTCAAAGCGTCGTGAGCGATGTTTTCCCCCTTGAGAGGGAACATCTCCAACATCGTCGTGATCGGAATATAGACCTTGCGGTCGTCGTAATCGTTGTCGCCCCGGCTATTCTTCTGCACCGAACCCACCACGCTGAAATCAGAGCCGTTGATCGTGATGGTCTCGCCGAGGTAGGGATGGCCGGGAAAGAGCAGAAGCGCTGCCTTATAGCCCAAGACCACGACGCGCCTGCGCTGGGCAAGATCCTGGTTGTTCAGAAACCTGCCCTGGTCCATCGCGATGTACCGGACCACCGGATAATTCGGCTGAACGCCCATCACGTGACTCGAAGTATTACTCCACTGGCTGACCTCATAGAGGTCGGACCGGGACAGTTCCACCGTGACCGCCCGCAGTTCCGGTAACCGCGCAAGGGCGTCTTCGTCGCGCAGCGTCAGCTGGTAAGGACGCATGCCCGTATGCTGCTCGGGGACGGCCGGAATGGTGCCGTTCCACATCATGACCAGGTCCTTACCCAGATGAGCCAGGTTGCGATGCTGTCCCGAGCGGAATCCCTCCCCTAATCCAACCAGCACCAGCAGGGATCCGACGCCCCACGCGATCCCGAACATGGTCAGAAAGGTACGCAGCTTGTTTGCCGCGATGGCGCGAAACACTTGCCCGAGAGTGTCGGCAAAGCTTTGCATAAGGCTTCGACGCGCCGCGTGGAATTTGGTCGGCCCGGAAGGCCAGAAAGGCGGCGCTAGGGCAAAGTACGCACTCTAGAGCGCAGAGGTTCCGTCCAAATCAAAGCCTGCCCTGAACGCTTCCTGCGCGGCCCGGCAGGCTCAGCCCTCTGCCCCGGGGCTAGCATGATACGCGGTTCCCTCGCTGAGTGTGATCTCGGACACGCTCGGGAGTTCATTTCTCGTACTTGTAAAAGCCCCGGCCAGACTTCCGGCCGAGCCACCCTGCATCCGCCATGCGCACCAGGAGAGGACAGGGGCTGAACTTGGGATTGCCGTGCCCTTCCTGCAGGACGCGCAGAATGTCCACACAGACATCGATACCAATCAGATCCGCCAGGGTAAGCGGGCCCATGGGATGCGCCATCCCCAGCTTGAAAACCTGATCCACCGCCTCCGCCGTAGCAACGCCCTCCATCACCGCGTACGCCGCTTCATTGATCAAGGGCATCAGAACGCGGTTGGAAACGAAGCCCGGAGCGTCGTTGACCTCAACAGGCGTCTTCCCCACGCTTACCGCCAAACCCCGCACTGTTTCGTAGCAGTCGTTGCTGGTCGCCAGGCCGCGAATAAGTTCCACCAGCGCCATCACCGGCACAGGGTTGAAGAAGTGCATCCCGATGACCTGCGAG
Organism: uncultured bacterium; assembly: GCA_966443485.1. Lineage (GTDB taxonomy): Bacteria > Acidobacteriota > Terriglobia > Terriglobales > Acidobacteriaceae > Telmatobacter. The sequence goes on from CBJOJD010000064.1 coordinate 11,393, forward strand.
GGCCGTCTGGTTTGAGCAGCCAGTTTTGTGATCGAGATGGAAGAAGTATTGCTGGCAAGAATGACCTCAGGGGCCAATATTCGGTCGAGCGCTCGGAAGAGTTCGGCTTTGAGTTCAAAGCGTTCCGTAGCCGCTTCGATGGCAAAATCTGCATTGGCTAAGGATTCTCGATCCGTTGTGGTTTGAATCCGCTCCAGAGCCAGTTCGATCTCTGCAGCAGCGATCTTTCCCTTGCTGACCTCGCGCCCCAGGTTGGAGCGGATCTGCCCAAGTGCATGATCCAGCAGTCGCTGTTCGACATCGCAAAGCAGGACGGGATAGCCAGAACGGGCAAATACGTGGGCGATACCGGACCCCATGGTCCCCGCACCCACCACAGCAACAGACTGAATCGCAGGCATGCTCTCGAGCCTCCCAGATCAGGCGAGTGTACCAGGAGACCTGAAACCCTCAACAGGCTTCGAGTGCCCGGATGCTGCTGTCCACCTCTTCGTGCAAGGCCTCCGCGGTCTCAAAGAACTGTTCCCGCTCACGCGCAGGAAGCCTGCCAAGCAGCTCGACGTAGGGTTGGCTTTCGCATCCCTCAAACGCGGGAAAGCCTGCGGCATCCGCCAGCTGACAACTGATCTTGATCAGTGGCTCCAGCGTCCAATTGGCGTCCGCTTCGCGATGGCAGTGATGATCGCCGGTGGTTTGCACGAAATCTTCCGGCAACTTCCACTGTTCGATCAGCTGCAATCCCACCTGGCAGTGATCGACGCCGAAGAGAAAGCGTTCTTCCTGCAAAATGTTCGAAGGAGATCCCTGAAAGCTGCTCAGCAACGCGCCGTACTCAGCCGGTCGAATCAGCGACAACCCTAAGCGCCCGATATCGTGAAGCACGCCCGCGGTGTATGCCGTGTCGGGGTCAATGCTGCCCGCCTGAGCCAGGTCCTCGGCAATGACGGCGGTCGCCATATTGTGGCGCCACAGCCGCCGCGTTACCGGATCACTCAATTGCTTTCCCAGGAATGTTCGCACCCCCACGGTCAGGCACAGTCCTTGCAGACGCTTCGCACCCAGCGCCACCACCGCGTGCAGGATGCTGGTGATCGCCTGCCGGGCAGAATAGAGATAGGAGTTCACCACGATCAGCACTTCGCTCGAGAAGGCTGGGTCGGACGAGATGAGATTGCTGATCTGACTCATCTGCACGTTCTCGTCCTTGTACAGCTGCAGGACCTTCAGCGCAACCTCAGGAAAAGGCTGCAGTCGCAGCTGCGCCCAGGGGAGCTGGAACGATTCTTGGCGCTTCTCGTTCAACACGGACTGTCTCCATTCAATAAGAGATTGTTAATCGAAGCAGCTCGCCCATGCTTTGAGTCTTGCGGCTCCTCGAGTTGTCAGCTCATTGACTTACATGGACTTAGACATCAGCACCGAAACGTAGCCTGAAAATACGACCAAAACACCATGCACCAGTTGCACAGCTACGGACACCGAATCGGTGCTGCTAAAGCACCCCCAGCATCGGCAAGTTCGCGTTGAACTTGAATGCAATCCCTTCAACTTCGAGCAAAGAACAACGTACTTTGTTGGATTCAGTTCTCGGCCGTTTCGTTTGCACGTCGAAGGCGCGGCCCAGTAGACTCGTTGCCGTACAAATGCTCCTTCCCCTGGGTACACGAAAACTGAGTTTGGCCACGACACCTGCTCCACTCGGAGTGCGTTCCCCGGATTCGGACAGAGCACGACCCGTCGCGGTCTCGGCCGCTCAAGTTCCTGACAGACTCACTGGTTGCTTCCAAGGAGGTTCCTTGCGGTCAGCATTAAGATTTCTCGCTGTCATGTGCGGTTGCTTGTGTCTGGCCGCCGGTTGGTTGAGCTCACCCGGTGATGCCCAGGAAACCAGTTCCCTGCCTCCCACGCCCCACGCAAAGCAGATTCACCTCAAGCACGTCCTGGTCATCGGTCAAACCAAGGGGTGGGAACACGAGTCGATCACCGATGCGATGGCTGCCATCTACAACATGGGCAAGGAAAGCGGCCTGTGGGACACCGAGCTCCGCACCGACACGGAACTGCTGACCAAGAAAGACCTGGGACGAAACGCAAAAAATCTGAATTACTTCGACCTGGTCGTATTCGCCAGCACCACCGGCGAGCTGGACATGGACGACAGCCAAAAGAAAGACTTCCTCTCCTTCGTGCATGACGACGGCAAAGGATTTGTCGGAATCCATGCAGCCCTGGATACGAACTACAAATGGCCGGAATACGGAGAGATGATCGGCGGCTGGTTCGATCAGCATCCCTGGATGACCTTCAATGCCCCGATCATCAACGAAGCTCCCGATTTCCCGGCGGTACGTCACTTTCCCAAAGAGTTCGTGAAATACGACGAGATCTATCAGCCCAAGGAGTGGTCGCGCGATAAGGTCAACGTGCTGCTCAGCCTCGACCCCTCCCGGCTGAACTACGAAAACAATCCGCGCATCCACCGCACGGATCATGACTTTGCCGTCGCCTGGAGCAAGATGTACGGCAAAGGACGCGTGTTTTATTCCACCCTCGGGCACACCGAAGAATCCTGGCAAGATCCCGACGTACGCAAGATGTACTTCGAAGCCATTAAATGGGCACTTTGGATGACGGACGGAAGCACAGACTCCCATCCCCGGCCCGCAACCGGCAAGTGAATATTCGAAAGCAACCGTCGCTTAACTTGGATTGGAACGAATGAATCGTAGAGATTTTCTATCCTCAGCAGGCTTGGCTCTGGCCGCACACTCCTTGCCAGGAATCTTGCCTGCTCAAGGGACACCGGCTGGTCACGGCAAGCCCGATTACACATTGCGTATCGAGCCCACGACACTGGAAATCGGACGCGGCGTTTCGATAAAAACGCTGGCCTACAACGGCAAGGTCCCAGGCCCCACTTTGCGACTCCGGGAAGGGGTTCCGGTCACTATCGACGTAACGAATGCCAGCCCCGATCCCGATATCGTTCACTGGCACGGCCTGGCCATTGACTCCATCAATGATGGCGCGATGGAAGAGGGTTCGCCCATGATCGCGCCGGGCAAAACACTGCGGTACAGCTACACGCCGCGTCCGTCCGGCACGCGTTGGTATCACACCCACGCTAGCGCGTACGACAACCTAAACATCGGGACCTACAGCGGACAATTCGGCTTCCTTCTCATCGAAGGCAAAGCAAACGCCGGCCACTACGACCAGGAAGTTGAACTTGCCATTCACCACTGGGAGCCCTCTTTCGTTCCCATGGCAGAAACCATGCGCTCGGAATCGGCCAACATGCCGCTGACCAGCGGCTCCGACGTGGGCTATAAGTACGCGACCATCCAGAGCCACATGCTGGGCGCGGGTGAGCCTATCCGCGTAAAGCAGGGTCAGCGCGTGCTCATGCGGTTGTTGAACGCAAGCGCAACCGAAAACGTGATCCTTGCTTTGCCCGGACACAAGTTCACCGTCATTGCAATGGATGGGAATCCGGTTCCGAATCCTAAAAGCGTTGAGCTGCTGTCCCTGGCCGTGGCGGAGAGAGTCGACGCAGTGGTGGAGATGAATAATCCCGGCGTCTGGGTCTTGGGATCGACCTTAGCCAAGGCGCGCGAGATGGGCTTAGGCGTTGTCGTAGAGTACGCGGGACACTCCGGTTCCCCGACCTGGAAGGACCCTGCTCCTGCCGAGTGGGACTACACCCAGTTCGCTCGCACAGCTCCGGCTCTCGCTCCGGACGAGACCTTCGTGCTGACCTTCCGGGACATTGGGCCGCAACAAGGATCGAAGTTCGACACCTGGACGATCAACAACAAGTCCTGGCCTGAACTCGAGCCGCTGACCGTCCATGAAGGAAAGCGCTACCGCCTGGTGTTTCGCAACGGGAGCGGCGATCAGCATCCGCTGCACCTGCATCGGCACACCTTCGAGGTCGTGCGTATCGGCGACAAACAGCTCAGTGGGTTGATGAAAGATGTGATCAATGTCATGCCACTGGACACCGTGCAGGTTGACTTCGTAGCCAACAATCCAGGCGATACGCTCTGGCATTGCCATCAGCAGCTGCATATGGACTACGGATTCATGCAATTGATCAAGTACGCGTAAGACTTGACTGGCACTTTTTTGAGGAGCTTGCAGAGAGTGAACACTCTTAGGGTTGCACTGGTCGCAGGCGTGTCTGCGGCTAGCTTGCTTGTGTTTACCAATCGATCCAACCCCATTCACGCGGCCCAGCAGAACGCTCCCGTGGGAACGGAATCGTCCCCTCCGGTGCGGGCGGGGGCGCACGAAGATCCAGGCGCATTGTCCTACGCTCAGCACTGCGCCGTTTGTCACGGCGATGAACGCGAAGGAAATCTGCCCGGCTTTCCTCCGCTGCTCGGAATTCGCCGGCAGATGAGCAATGACCAGATCATTGCGTTGATTCATGCCGGCAAGGGACGCATGCCGTCCTTTCCAGCACTTCAGGATGGAGAGCTCAATTCCCTGCTGCACTTCTTGACCAGCGTTGAACCCGCGAGTGCATCCGGCAAGCCGGGACAAGCCACCAAACAGGAGTCTGCACTGGTGGCAGCCGGCGATGGTCTGTTCCATCAGAATTGCGCCTTCTGCCATGGCCGGGATGCGATGGGCGGAGAGAGCGGGCCCGATCTCACCCAATCCAAGATCGTGCTCGGCGACAAGAACGGCGAGCAGATCGCGGCTGTTGTTCGCGAAGGGCGGCCGGACAACAAGATGCCCGCATTCAATTTCAGCAGCCAGGAACTGCTAAGCCTTGCCGCCTTCATACATGAGCGCGTCAAAAACGCGGCCGAGCACCCTGGCGGACGGCGCGGCGTATCGGTTGCCGACCTGCAAACCGGCAACGTAGACGCCGGCAAGGCCTACTTCAACGGCGCGGGAGGATGCGCCAAGTGTCACTCCCCCAGCGGAGACCTGGCAGGTATCGCCACTCGCTATCAGGGACTTCAATTGGAAGAGCGCATGCTCTTCCCGCGCAACGCGCGGAGCACCCTAACTGTGGAACTCAGTTCCGGCGAAAAGCTCACCGGAATGCTGGTCTACCGCGACGAATTCACAATTGCCATGCGCGACGGCAGCGGCGTCTATCGTTCGTGGCCCACAAGCAAGGTGAAGTTCACGGTGCACTCGCCGGTTGAAGCCCACGTCGAGCAGTTTCCCAAGTACACCGATGACGATGTGCACAACTTAATGGCCTATCTGCAAACTCTGCGGTAGACACAACAGATCACACGCCATCTTCGAGAGGTCGTTCCTCTTCTATGAACCGCTTTAGCAAAAATTCGATCCATCTGGCTGCCACATTTCTGCTCGCCGGTGCAAGCCTCGCCGGCGCGCAGAATCTCACTAGTGAACAGATTCTGCATCCCTCGCCCGACAGCTGGCCCTTGTACCACGGCGACTACACGGGCAAGCGGCACAGTGCCCTGACCCAGATCACTCCGCAGAACGTGGATGGCCTCTCCCTTGCCTGGGTCTTTCAGACCAACCAGAACGCTTCCATTAAGTCATCGCCCCTGCTGGTCGATGGCATACTCTACTTCACGGTTCCCGATAACGTGTGGGCTGTTGACGCGCGCTCCGGACACTTGGTCTGGCATTATCACCGGCCGTCTACGCAAGGCGATCACATCGGCCATCGTGGAGTGGCCATGTACAAGGGCTGGCTCTACTTCACTACGCCGGACGGCCATCTCATCTCGCTCAACGCGAAGGATGGCTCGGTGCGTTGGGACAAGCTTATCGCCGATGTGAACAAGGGCTATTGGGACACGATGTCGCCTCTCGTGGTCGGTAACCACGTGATCGTGGGCGTCTCTGGCGACTTCGACAACCTCCCCGGCTACCTGCGTTCGTTTGAAGCTCAATCGGGCGCCGTTCAGTGGCAGTGGAATGCAACCCCACCGGCCGGCACGCCTAAGTCCACCACCGGTGGCATGACCTGGATGACCGGGACCTATGATCCCGAGTTGAACTTGATCTTCTGGGGAACCGGCAATCCTACCCCGGTACTGAATGGGAGCACGCGCCCCGGGGACGACCCCTGGACCTGCAGCATCGTCGCGATCAATCCCGAGAGTGGACGCCTCGCCTGGGGCTTCCAGGTGTCGCCGCACGATACTCACGACTGGGACGCCGTAGAGACGCCGATGCTGGTCGACGGAGACTTCCACGGGCAGCCTCACAAGATGCTGATGCAGGCATCTCGAAATGGCTACTTCTTCGTCCTGGACCGCACGACCGGCAAAAACCTGCTCACCACAACCTACGGTCCTGTGAACTGGTCCTCGGGCATCGACAAGGAAGGCCGGCCCATCCCCAATCCCCAGAAGGAACCCGCTCCCGACGGACGCATCATTGCGCCCGATGAGGGCGGGCTTACCAACTACCGGGCGCCCAGCTTCGATCCCAAGACCGGCTTGTTCATCGTCGACGCACATCCCAGCTGGAGCATCTACTTCGCAAAGCCCGAAGATGGCAACTACGGCTGGGCAGGCGCCGATTATGGCGTCTGGGGCAAGGGAGTGATCGAAGCCATCGACTACCAAACCGGCAAGATTCGTTGGTCGCATGAACTTGGCCAGGGAGGATCAGGTGCCGGCGTGCTGACCACCGACTCTGGCATCACCGTGACCGGCGATGGCTATGGCAATATGCTGGTGCTGAACACCGCGGACGGCAAGACACTGTGGCACGCCGGCATGGGCGCCTCCATGCAGAGCTCGCCCATATCCTACGAGCTGGACGGGCGCCAGTACATCATGACCAGTGCCGGAGGCGTACTGTTCGCCTGGGCTCTCCCCGAAAAGATGGCGCAAAGCGGACAATGAACTGGCTGTCCCGGACGGAGGTTCTGGCAGGGCCTCCGCCCCATGATTTAACCTCGAAAGCGGCATGAGAGTTCACTCGTTCATCGCGACATCGTTCCTGGCGGCGCTGGGCACAGTGGCCCTGGCGCAGCAATCGACCGCTCCCGCCAACTCCGCACAGGATCTGCCGGATGCCCCGCAGGCAACTCCGGCCGCCATGATCCATCCCAATGGGCCCAGCGTGATCATGGAAACCTCCATGGGGCGGATCACCTGCCAGTTCTTCCAAAAGCAAGCGCCTGTGGCCGTTGCCAACTTCATCGGCTTGGCCCAGGGCACCAAGGACTGGACCGATCCCAAGACGAACAAGAAGATGCACGGCAAGCCCTACTTCGATGGGACCATCTTCCACCGGGTGATACCGGAGTTCATGATCCAGGGCGGCGATCCCACCGGCACCGGAATGGGTGACCCCGGGTATAGCTTCAACGACGAGTTCGACCCTAACCTGAACTTCGACGTGGCTGGCCGTCTGGCCATGGCCAACTCCGGACCAAACACCAACGGCTCGCAGTTCTTTATCACGGAGGTACCCACG
>CBJOJD010000065.1:0-18801 GCA_966443485.1 uncultured bacterium
GAACGAAGGCGAGCAGTTATAGGCCAGCAGCTTGCCGGGAAATTGCAGCTGAATGGCCGCCGCAAAACGTCGCGCCTCCTCCAGGTTCGGCTCCGAAGTCTCGCACCAGATCATGTCGGCATAAGGAGCATAGGCCAGCCCGCGCGCGATCGCAGCATCCAATCCACCCCGCATGGCGAAGAAACCTTCTACGGTGCGCTCGCCGGTCAGGAACGCATGATCGGCGGGATCGCAGTCGCTGGTGATGAGCTGCGCCGCGTTCGCGTCGGTGCGGGCGATCAGCACCGTGGGAACCTGCATCACATCCGCCGCCAGCCGCGCCGAGGTCAGCTTCTGCACTGCCTCTCGCGTAGGCACCAGTACCTTGCCGCCCATGTGCCCGCACTTCTTCGCAGAAGAGAGTTGGTCTTCGAAATGGATCGCCGCTGCACCCGCTTCGATCAAGCTCTTGGTCAGCTCGAAGGCGTTCAGAACCCCGCCAAAGCCGGCCTCCGCATCGGCCACAATCGGCAGCATCCAATCGCGGAAGGGCTGCCCCTCGGCATGCGCGATCTGATCGGCCCGCATCAAGGCGTTGTTCACAGCCCGCACCACGGCCGGCACGCTGTTGACTGGATACAGGCTCTGGTCCGGATACATGTGTCCCGCCACGTTGGCGTCTGCAGCCACCTGCCAGCCGCTCAGGTAAATGGCCTTCAGCCCCGCGGACGCCATCTGCACTGCCTGGTTCCCGGTCAGAGCTCCTAGAGCCGCTACATAGCTTTCCCGATGCAGCAGCTTCCAGAACTTCTCCGCGCCTGCCCGCGCCAGGGAGTGCTCCACGCGCACTGTTCCCCGCAGTCGATTTACATCGTCTGCCGTGTACGTACGAGCAACGCCCTCCCAACGCGGGGAGTTCCATCCATTGAGCCCGGTGTGATTCTCCATTGCTCTCTCCTCAATCTTGGCTTCATGCAGCTCCTGCATGTTGGCTCCGAGTAAAGCGCAGGTTTTACGCCTCCAGCAATACCAGGGCGTCCAAACCGGACGAGTGGACGGGACATCCCGAACCGCGTCATAATCGACACCACTTGGAGTCGCGCCATCGGTTGAGCCCGGCAGGATTGCCTGAAGCAGAGTTCCACGCTCCGGCGTCTTCGCTCCCACCAAGGAGGTTCCCATGCCGCTTGGAAGACTGCTCCTCGAAGAACTCAGTCAGACCCTCCGCCAGCGACAGATCGGGCGCGGCATCGCTTTACTCGACCGCACCGAGTCGGAGTGGAAGTGGATCGGTCCCGACACCCCCAATGCCGCCAACCTGCTGTTGCTGATCGCTCAGTGGGTGGACATCGGCTACCGTGACCACCGCGTCATCGGTCCCCTGCTCGCTCGCTTCCCGCAGAACAACCGAAAGCGCATGCCGCTGGAAGATTACGTGCAGTTGCGCATGGTCGAGGCCTTTCGCGCTTTGGCCGTCGGCGATCTCGACCTGGCCATCTCCACCCTGGCTTGGGTCATCGATACGCAGCACGATCTTCCCGAACAAAGTCAGATCGCCCTGGCCCACTTCTGGAAGGGCCGCGCCCATCGCAAGAAGGGCGAGTATGAAGCCTCCCTCACCCACATCACCCGCGCCCGCGAGTTGGCGCAGCGCGAGCAGGACCGCATCTTCACTGCCATCATTCAGATTCAGGAGAGCTGGCTCATCTTTCAGAAGGGTATGTCGCGGGATGCCTTGCAGATCCTCAACCAGGCCGAAGCGGTCCTGAAGAACACCGATCACTATGTCGCTTTGGGCAACATCGAGTCCGCTCGCGGACGTATCATACGTCGGCTCGGCGAGTACACGAAGGCCCTCGAGCACTTCCATCACGCCATCGAGATCTACGCCAAGCGTGATCCCCATCACGCGAACCTTGCCCGCACCCTGGTCAATGCCGCCTACGTGCAGCGCCTGCTGGCCTTGCAGATTCGCAAGCGCCTCGACAGCTTTGCCCGTTCAGGACGAACCCAGCCCGACCATCTTTCCAAAACCGCCGCTGCAGCCCGCGATTCGTTGCGCCAGCATTACCAGCAGCTCTCGCAGGAAGCGTTTCAGAACTTAACCCGCGCCCGCCAGATCTACGAGATGCACAACCACTGCGACGGCATCGGCAACGTCACCCTGAATCTCGGCTACTTGCATCTCGATCGCGGCGATATCGAACGGGCCACTCCTGAGGCCGCCGAAGCCTACCGCATCGGCTCAGCGCAGAACGACCATATCCTCATGGCCCGTGCGCGCATCCTCGAAACCGGCATCGAAAACGCCCACGTCGAAGAGCAGACCGGCGAAGACGTCGATGTTGCGGTTCACGCCAATCGCGCTCGCGAGTTCAGCGAAGAAGCTATGAAGCTTGCCCACGGTACACAGAACCGCCGCCTCCTCGCCGGCGCCTGCATCGCCCGCGGAATGACCGCCGCCAACGACTTCTTCCAGGAGTGGGAGATCGCCCGGCATTGCGCTACCGAGGCCACTGGATTGATTGGCCCCGGCGAAAACGATCAGCTCGTCGAAAGTCTCTCGCTGCTCAAATCGCGCATCGTGCAGGCCTCCGGCATCAACGACACCTTGCGCAGTTGGTCCGAAGGCATGGTGGGCAACAAGACCTTTCAGCAGATCACCGAGGAGTTCGCGGAGATCGTGATCCCCAAGGTCTGGCTGCGCGAGAACAAGAAGATCTCCCGCGTCGCTGCTTGCCTGTCGATCTCGCCGAAAAAAGTGCGCCGTATTCTCCGCAACGTTGGATCCGTTTCGTCCAGCTTCTAGCAACGGACACCACTGTACATTTTCTCCGCAATTCGCGGAGTAGCGCCCTTTGATGACTCCGAGGAAATTCATCAGCTACGCTCATTTTCCCGGTTGACTTTCCTCAAACCTCCCCTAGAGTAGTAGCGTCTGTATTCTGTCTGGTTCTCGCGCTCCAAGCGCCGCTTGAGATCGTCGCATCGCGCATAGACCCCGAGGGCTATGCCGTAGAAGATGCCGACCATCTCCGGCCAGCTCTTTGGCGCGGCCGTCCACCGTCTTGATTTTCCTGGGCTCCCCAGGCAGTGCAGACGTCCCCCGGTGGTGTGTTGGACGGCAGAGCCTATTGCCCATGCGTCTTCGCGTCATGCCGGGCCCGAGATGGGTGAACCGTCTCCAGTCCGATCTGTGCCAGGACGCATGCATCTCTCGGCTGCCACACCAGGCAATACTCCCCCTTCCGACACAGGGCTAAACGTAAGGCGCCTTCTTATAGCCGGCGGGGCGTCGCGTGCGATGCGCATTGCTCACATCGCGTGCGGCGCATAGCTCTCTTCAACGCTCTCCTCTCCGGCAGACGCCAGCATGACTCCACGGCTGAACAGCAGGTGTCTCTTCGCCGAGATACCGTCACACATCGAGAGGGAGATCGTCTATGGCACATCGTGAGGTTGTGGTTCTCAGTGCCGTCCGCACCGCGGTCGGCAAATTCGGCGGCGCACTGAAAGACACGCCTCCCACCGAACTAGCCGCCAAGGCCATCTGTCAGGCAGTGCGGCGATCGGGCTTAACTCCAGACGTCATTACCCAGGTCGTCATGGGCAATGTGATTCATACCGAACAGCGCGACATGTATCTCTCCAGGGTGGCGGCGGTCCGCGGCGGACTCCCGGTCACCACTGCCGCCCTCACGTTGAATCGTCTCTGCGGCAGTGGCCTGCAGGCCATCTTGACCGCCGCCGAAGCCATCTCCCACGGGCACTGCGAAGCCGCCATCGGCGGTGGCGCGGAGTGCATGAGCCGCGCTCCTTACTGGCTGCCCGCCATGCGCTGGGGAGCCCGCCTCAACGACGTCACCGCCGTGGATGCCCTGGTCGCCTCCATCACCGATCCCTTCGAGCAGGTGCACATGGGCATCACCGCCGAGAACATCGCGCGCAGATGGAAGATCACCCGTCAGGATCAGGACCAGCTCGCCGTCGAAAGCCACCGCCGTGCCGTAGCAGCCATCCAGGACGGCCGCTTTAAGGATCAGATCATTCCTATCGAGCTGAAATCCAAGAACGGCCCAGCGCAGTTCGTTGTCGACGAATCACCGCGTGCCGATGCAACGCCTGAAGCCCTCGCCAAGCTGAAACCTGCCTTCGATGCCGACGGCACCGTCACCCCCGGCAACGCCTCCAGCATCAACGACGGCGCCGCTGCGCTCTGCCTCATGGAACGCGATCACGCCGGCATGCTGGGTCTGAAGCCCTTAGCCAAGCTGGTGGACTACGCCGTCACCGGCTGCGAGCCCGACGTCATGGGGATCGGGCCGGTGTCGGCTATACGCAAAGTCTTCGAACGCACCGGGCTGGGCGTTGCGGACATAGACGTCATCGAGCTAAACGAGGCCTTTGCCGCCCAGGCCCTGGCCGTACAACGTGAACTCGATCTTCCGCCCGAGAAAACCAATCCCAACGGCAGCGGTATCTCCCTGGGACACCCCATCGGAGCTACCGGCGCCATCATCACCGTCAAGGCCTTGCACGAGCTACGTCGCACCGGGGGTAAGCACGCCCTGGTCTCCATGTGCATCGGTGGCGGGCAAGGTATCGCCGCCATCTTCCAATCCATGGCTTGAGAAAGGAGAACAACCATGGTCTCTGCTGTACTCCCAGAAGTCCAAGCTCCTCAGCTCCGCTCTCTTCAGGGCAAAGTTGCCCTCATCACCGGCGCCTCCCGCGGCATCGGTCGCGCCATCGCGCGTGAACTGGCCGACCGTGGCGCTGCCATCGCGTTGAACTTCCGCAGCAACCTCAACTCCGCTGAAGAAGTGCGCACCGATATTCAGACCAGCGGTGGCGACTGCCAGCTCTTCCAGTTCGACGTCTCCGACCGCCATCAAGCGCGGCACCTGGTTCAGGACGTGCTCGACAACTATCGACGCGTCGACATTCTTGTGAACAATGCAGGCATCACCCGCGATCGCTCCATTCGCAAGATGACCGACGAGGACTGGCACCAGGTCATCGACACCAACCTGAATAGCGTCTTCTACTGCACCACCGCAGCCATCCCCGCCATGATTGAAAACAAATATGGCCGCATCGTCAGCATGGCCTCCATCACCGCTCAGGCTGGTAACTTCGGACAAGCTAACTATGCGGCCAGCAAGGGAGGGATCATTGCAATGACCAAGGTGCTGGCCTTGGAGCTGGCCAAGTTCAACATCACCGCCAACGTCGTAGCTCCCGGCTTCACCGAAACCGACATGCTCGCGGGGATTCCCCCGGACGTGCTGGAACAGATCAAGGCCAAGGTCCCGCTGCGTCGGCTGGCGCAACCCGAGGAGATCGCTAAAGCTGTCGCCTTCCTGATCTGCGACGGTGACTACATCACCGGACAACAGATCAACGTAAACGGCGGACTCTACATGTAGCCCAGGAGGCGGGCCCAGGCTCGACCTAGCCCGCCCCTCTTCTCCCCTGATGAGACCGTGCGCTCAGCCACTGTTCGATATGCGGCCAGGTGGTGCGGTGTGCGCGGCTTCCCGCCATGATCCCAATGTGCCCGCCGGGAATGCGGTATGCCTCTTTGTCCACGCTGGCCACCTTGTCCATGATGGCTTCGGACTGGCAGGGCGGCGTAATGTGGTCGCCCTCCGCTATCACCGTGAGCAGGTTAGCCCGCAGATGGCCGAGATTGACGATGTGATCGCCTATGCGCAGCTCGTTGTGGATGAGCCGGTTGTGACGGTAGAAATCCACGATCAGCTGACGGTACGCGGCACCCGCCATGGGAATGTTGTCCGTTACCCAGGTGTTCATGGCGTGCCATGACTCCACCGCTCGCGGATCGTCCAGACTGTCCCACAGCCGGATGTAGTTCCCAAAGAAATTTTCAAAGGGCTTCAGTGACTTGGCGCCGTAGTCGATCATCTCCGCCGGCATATTGCCGAACGCCGCCAACACGCGGTCGAGATTGAAGTACCGCTCGTCCGTCCACTTGGCGAAGGTGATGCCCTGGCGGTTGGAAAAGTCGAGCGGAGCAGTCAGCAACAGCAGGTTGCGCAATCCGTCGTCGGGGCGCATGGCCGCGTAGATGGTGGTCAGGATCGCGCCAATACACCAGCCCAGCAAGCTGAACTCCTTGCAGCCGGAGATCGCCTTCATCTTGCGAATTGCGCGAGGCAGATACTCCAGCGCGTAGTCATCCAGCTTGAGGTCCTTATCCTCCAGACCGGGCTCGCCCCAGTCCAGCAGATACACATCGAAGCCCTTGCTCACCATGAACTCGACAAAACTGTGTCCTGGACGCAGATCCAGAATGTACGGCCGGTTCATGATGGCGAAGACCAGCAGTAATGGAATAGGAAAACGGTCCTTTTCCGCCACCACCGGCCGGTAACGAAACAGCTTGGCCTTGTTCAGTGCCCACACCATCTCCTTCGGTGTTTGGGCGATTGCGGCTTTGGTGCTCAAGAGCCGGTTGAACGTGCGCACCCGCTGCTGGAAGGACGAGACTTGCTCCGTCCATGTGGCTAGTTCCGACATACCGTCCCTGGCCTCTCCTTTTCGGCCCCTGGAAGTTACCGCGCCAGCGACCACCAGCTGACACGAAAGGTTAGCCGCGGCGCCCGGCTACGGGCTTTTCGCGGCGGTTACCTTCGCCTGCGGCCGCTCCCGGCTTCTCTCCCGCAGAGTGATTGCCTGCGCGCTCCAGTAAGACCATGATGCGGTCCAGCTTGCCGTCCATATCGTCCAGGCGCATCTCGACGTGGGTGAGACGCTCGGCGAGGTTCGTCACATCCTGACGGGACGGCAAGGCCAGCTGCTGCAGCACCTCGGTCATGGACTTCTCCACGGCCTCGCGGAAGGGAGCCGAAGCCGTGAGGTAGTAGTCCAGCATGGCCCCGGTAGCCTGCGCATAGCCTTCCGTGTTCACCGCCTCGATCATGCTCTTGGAGACCGCATCGATATAGGCGTCGCGCATGCCGCGAAACGGCTCAAATGGATCGAACGATTTCGGCGCCTCTTTCACTTCCGCCATATACATCACCTCGAGCCGCCCGCAGAATACACCTGCGCGACTCTTGGGTACATACTTCTTGTGCGTTCTCCGCACGGCCCCAGCCAAATGGCTGGCGGCCGGCGAAGACTACGAGACTAGTGCGTAACCAGATCCAGCAGCTCTTTCTGCGCATCCACGATGGTGTCCACCCCGCGCTGGAAGGAATCCGCCGCCACGTCGCTGTTGCCGCCAGTCATGCCGAAGGCCTGCCGGGTGGCCTCTACTGTGGCCTTGGTCTGCGCCGCGGTGTGCTCGATGGCCTTCTTCTGCGCCGCCACCATCCGCTCCGTGGCCTGCTGGGTCAGGTTCACCGCTGATTCGGTGGACTTGCCCACCGCGCCCGCGCGGTCCTTGAAGGCATCGATCCAGGCATGCGTCTGCTCCACGGCTAGATCAATCGCGCTCTTCTGGGTGTCCGCGTAGCGCTCCGCCGCCGTTAACGCCAGATCCCACATGGGGAGCTTCGCGGTGCCGGGCACCTTCTGCGCGACCTTCTTGAAGATCTCCACCATCTCGGTATTTTGCTGCACCGCGAGATCGATGCTCTTCTTCTGCACTTCGGCCACACGCTCGATCCCGCGCGCAAACAGCGTGGCCATGCTGTTTCTAACTTCCGCCTTTTCTGCCGCTTCCTCTAGGACTGCCTCGCGGCTCGGTTTGGCTGTCGGGCTCATCGTGACGTCTCCTTCTTGCTGCAATTTATGCTGCACTGCAGCATAACCATCCTACACCGCTACGGCAGGTTGTCAAGGGGATAAAATGGACTTTCTTATGCCCGCCAAGACCATCCTGATCAAGAAGTACGAGAACCGCCGCCTTTATGACGCCACCAACAGCCGTTACGTGAATCTCGAAGAAGTCGCGCAGATGGTGCAGCAGGGCAACGACGTGCAGGTCATCGATGTGACCTCTGGCGAGGACATCACCCGCGTGATCCTCACCCAGATCATCGCCGAAGGAGCAAAGACTCCCGATTCCAGCTTCCCTCTCGACATCCTGCGCCAGATGGTCATCGCCTCCGGGCGAGCCAGCCAGGAGGGGGCCGTGCGCTATGCCAAGGCCATGCTCGAACTCTACCAAAGCACCTATCGAGCCATGAGCCCGGCTCTGAACCCCTTTGAGTTCATGCAGAACCCGATGGGAGGAACCGCGCCCGCGTCCGCAGACACCGCGGAAGGCGTCCAGGTCGCGGCCTCCGCCGCTCCGGCCCCCGCCCCGTCCGGCGAAGGCGCCGAGGTCGACAGTCTCAAGCAGCGCGTTGCCGACCTCGAGAAGATCGTCTCTTCTCTCCCTACCCGCCGCGCCGCGCCCAAGAAAGCTGCCCGCAAGCCGGGCGCCAAAAAGCGCCGCGTCTAAACCTCTGCAACCGCGCGAACTCCCGCATCTTCATCCCGGTGGTAGCATGGTGGCCAAATACTTTGCGGGAAGGCTGACCAATGCATATCGAGCTGCGGACACGAATCCTGTTGCTCTCCGCATTCTTGCTTTCATTCTGTTCCTCACCACTGCTGCGCGCCCAATCACCCGCTCCGTCGCTGTCGGGTGATTACGTGGGCATGCTGGGGCAGCTTCATCTCAAGCTCCATCTCCAGGCCGAGCCTTCCGGTGCTCTGAGCGGAACCCTCGACAGTCCGGACCAGGGAGCGCTCGGCATCCGCTGCTCCGACATCAAGCTGGAAGCATCCTCGCTGCGCTTCACCGTGCCCGCGGTCCACGGATCATGGCAAGGCACGATAAGTCCGGATGCCAGGTCACTGACCGGTACCTGGACTCAAGGCGCACCCATGCCACTCAACCTCACCCGCGATGACTTCCAGGCCGCCGACAAGCCCTCACCGATTGACGGCATCTGGCTTGGCACCCTCAAGGCTGGAGGCGCTGCGTTGCGCATTCAGCTCCGCCTCAAGAGCGACAAGGGAGGCCAGGAGTACTGCAGCATCGACAGTCTCGACCAGCGCGCCATGGGCTTGGAATGCGCCGACGTGAAGTTTGTGGAGAAGAATCTCTCCTTCACCGTGCCCAGCGTACGCGGCAACTGGTCCGGTACCCTGTCGCCGGACGGCAGTACACTGGCTGGCACATGGAGCCAGGGCGCTCCGATGCAGCTGGAGTTCACCCGCCAAACCAGTGCAGCCGTCGCGGCCCCTCCACCCAGCTACGATCCTGCCGTGGCACCGCTTGGCGCAGCTGAGCTCAAGCCTGTTCTCGATCGCGATCTTATCCAGGCTCTTCAAAGCGGCGAGCTCGCGCCCAGCACCGGTACCGGCATCGCCATCGGCGTGATCGAGCATGGAATTCGCAAGGTCTTCAGCTACGGCACCGCGCAGCCGGACTCCATCTTCGAGATCGGCTCTGTGACGAAGACCTTCACCGGGCTCATCCTGGCGCAGATGGAGGCGCAAGGCAAGGTCAAGATGGACGAGCCGGTGCGCGAACTGCTGCCGCCCGGTACGGTGACCAAGCCTGCGGGAGCGGAGATCACACTGCTCGACCTCGCCACTCAGCACTCCGGCCTGCCCCGCATGCCCGATAATTTCTCCCCCGCGGATCCGGCCAATCCCTATGCCGACTACCGCCCGGCCAACCTCTATCAGTTTCTGAGCAAGCATGGTGTGGCCATCCCCTCGCAGGCAGGCTTTTTGTACAGCAACCTCGGCTTTGGATTGCTGGGACAGGCGCTCGCCGTGCGCGCTGGGATGAGCTATCCGGAGCTGCTCAAGCAACAGGTCTGCGATCCCTTGGGACTCTCCGATACCACCGTCGCGCTCTCTCCCGCACAGCAGGCGCGCTTCATTCAGGGGCACAACGGCAATCACGACGCCGCGCATGCTTGGGATCTCGATGCGCTGGCCGGAGCCGGCGCCATTCGCTCCACCGCCGCGGACATGCTCACTTATCTGGAAGCGAATCTGCATCCAGAGAAGCTGCAGTCCAGCACCAAGACACCAGCAGCCGTCACCCTCTCCGACGCTCTCAATCGCGCTCATCAACTGCGCGCCGACGCTTTTCCAGGAACCAGGATCGCGCTCGCATGGCTCTTCGATCCCATCACCGGAAACTACTGGCACAATGGCGCAACCGGCGGCTACAGCAGCTATGTGTTCTTCAACCCCAAAGCAGACTACGCCGCTGTGGTGCTGGTGAACACAACTCTGGATAGCCACGGCAGCTTCGCCGACCGCCTGGGAGAACACGTCAGCGAGCGCCTCGCCGGCAAGGCCGCTATCTCACTCGCGCCCTGACGGCAGCACTCCTGCCTTCCGGCGTTGGTGAGACCGGACTTGATCCCTGGCCGGGTGATAATGATCAAGCCTTATCGAGCAGGATCATAGTTGAGATTCGGACCCAGCCAGCGCTCCACCTCCGCAACGGTCATGCCTTTGCGTTGGTGATAGTCGTTCACCTGGTCGCGTTCAATCTTGCCCAAGCTGAAGTAACGCGAATCGGGATGCGCAAAGTAAAGGCCACTCACGCTCGAACCCGGCCACATCGCGAACGACTCCGTGATCCGAATGCCCGTATTGGCCTCCACATCCAGCAGCCGCCACAGCGTGCCCTTCTCTGTGTGATCGGGACATGCCGGATATCCCGGCGCCGGTCGAATGCCGCGGTAATTCTCCTGGATCAACTCCTCGGGGGTGAATTTCTCGCACTTGCCGTAGCCCCACTCATCACGCACTCGCTTGTGTAGACACTCGGCAAATGCCTCGGCCAGGCGATCCGCAACCGCCTCCGCCATGATCGCGTTGTAATCGTCGTGCTTGGCGCGGAAGCTCTCCGTCAGCGCCTTGAGTCCGATGCCGCTGGTCACCGCAAACGCGCCGATATGGTCCGGCAATCCTGTCTCTTTAGGAGCGATAAAATCCGCCAGCGACCGGCATGGTTCGTTGCCCTCGCGATCCGACTGCTGTCGCAGGAAGTGAAGGCGCTCGCAAACCGTGTTCCTGCTCGCGTCGGTATACAGCTCCACATCGTCTCCCACCGCGTTGGCGGGAAAGAGTCCGTAGACCGCGCGCGCGGTCAGCAGATCCTCGGCGATGATCCGGTCCAGCAGCGCGTTCGCCTCTTCGAAGATCTGCCGCGCCTGCGCGCCATGCTGCTCGTGCTCAAAGATCCGCGGATACACGCCCTTCAGCTCCCACGTGTGGAAGAACGGTGTCCAGTCGATGTACTCGCGCAGGGTCGCGAGTGGAAAACGATCCAGCACCCGCACTCCCGTGAACGCCGGCGTGGGAATATCTTCTGCCCGCCACTCGATAGCGGTTCGACGCTGCCGCGCGGTCTCCAGCGGCACAGTTTTCAGCTTCGGAGCGGCATGCATCTTGCGCAGCGACTCGTACTCCGCTTCATGCTGCGCAACGAAAGCAGGTTTGCCTTCCTCGCTCAACAAGCTGGTCGCTACCGGCACAGCGCGGCTGGCGTCCAGCACGTGCACTACCGGCTGCTTGTAGTGGGGTGCAATCTTGATGGCAGTGTGCGCCCGGCTGGTTGTGGCGCCACCAATCAGCAGCGGGATCTTGAACCCCGCTCGCTCCATCTCGCGCGCCACGTGCACCATCTCGTCCAGCGACGGCGTGATCAGCCCGCTCAAGCCGATGATATCCGCCTTCTCGTTTTTCGCGCGTTCCAGAATCTTGTCGCTGGGCACCATCACGCCCATGTCGATCACTTCGTAGTTGTTGCAGGCCAGCACCACGCCCACGATGTTCTTCCCGATATCGTGTACATCGCCCTTCACCGTGGCCAGCACGATCTTGCCCTGCGTGCGAACCTCCTGACCGGCTGCAATCATCGCGGCCTTCTCCGCCTCCATATACGGCGTGAGATACGCAACCGCCTTCTTCATCACGCGGGCCGACTTCACTACCTGCGGCAGAAACATCTTGCCCGCGCCGAACAGGTCGCCCACCACTCCCATGCCGTCCATGAGTGGGCCTTCGATAACAGCAAGAGGCCGCCCCAGCTTCTGCCGCGCCTCTTCCGCATCGATATCGATGTAGTCGTCGATGCCCTTCACCAGCGCGTGGCTCAACCGTTCTTCCACGGTTCCATTGCGCCACTCTTCCGTCTTCTTCTCCGCGGCGCCACCGCTGTTGGTACTGGCTGCCTTCAGCGCTTCGCCAAACTGCACCAGGCGCTCGGTCGCATCAGCTCGCCGGTTCAGCAGCACGTCCTCCACCAGCGTCTTCAACTCTGGCTCAATCTCTTCGTAGACCTCGAGCATGCCCGCGTTCACAATGCCCATGTCCATGCCCGCGGAGATCGCGTGATACAAGAACGCCGAGTGCATGGCTTCGCGCACCTTGTTGTTGCCGCGGAAGCTGAACGAGATGTTGGAGACGCCGCCGCTCACCTTCGCATGAGGCAGGTTCTGCTTGATCCAGCGCGTGGCGTTGATGAAGTCGAGCGCATAGTTGTTGTGCTCCTCCATGCCCGTTGCCACGGTGAGAATGTTGGGATCGAAGATAATGTCTTCCGGCGGAAAACCCACCTCGTCCACCAGAATGCGGTAGGCACGCTCGCAGATGCGGATCTTGTCTTCGTAGGTCGCCGCCTGCCCGTTCTCGTCGAAGGCCATCACCACCACGGCCGCGCCATACTTCAGCACCGCCGCCGCGTGTTCGCGAAACTTGGCTTCGCCCTCCTTCAGTGAGATGGAGTTGACGATGCCCTTGCCCTGCAAACACTTCAGCCCAGCCTCGATTACCTCCCACTTGGAGGAGTCCACCATGAAGGGAACCTTGGCTACTTCGGGTTCGCTGGCCAGCAACTGCAAGAAACGCGACATCGCCGCCACGCCATCGATCATGCCCTCGTCCATGCAGACGTCGAGCACATTGGCCCCGTTCTCCGCCTGCTGGCGAGCAATGCTGGTGCCCTCTTCGTACTTCCCTTCCTTGATCAGCTTGGCGAACTTGGGAGAGCCGGCCACATTGGTGCGTTCGCCGATCATGATGAACACACCTTGCTGTTGCGTAAACGGCTGCGATCCCGAAAGCCGCAGCGGCTTCCATTCCGCGATGGGCTTCTCCGCCTCGAAGCCCGGAGCCACCGTCACTTTGGCATGATGCGGAGCCTGCCCCGTCAAAGCCTCCGCAATCGCCGCAATGTGCTCAGGAGTATTTCCGCAGCACCCGCCCGCGATGTTGATCAACCCATGCTTGGCAAAGTTGCTCAGGAACCGGCCCATATCCGCGGGGCCTAGGTCGAATCCGGTGGGTGACAAAGGATTCGGCAACCCGGCGTTTGGATAGCACGAGATCGCCGCATCCGACTTCTCTGAGAGCTCAGCCAGGAAGGGATACATCAAGTCCGGCCCCAGCGAGCAGTTCAAACCGACGGAAAGCGGCTTCACATGCCGCACTGCGTTCCAGAACGCCTCGATGGTCTGCGCCGAAATCATCGTTTCGCCGCCGCGGCCCACCGCCGCCGAGATCATGACCGGCAGTTCCTTGCCGTCCTGGTCGAAGACCTCCCGGATCGCGACCAGCGCCGCCTTGGCGTTGAGCGAGTCGAAGATCGTCTCCACCAGCAGCAGATCCGATCCGCCCGCCATCAGCGCGCGCACCTGCTCCGCATAGGCCTTCTTCACCTGATCGAAGGTCACCACGCGAAACCCAGGATCGTCGGCATCGGGAGAGTTGGAGAGCGATACCGTCAACGGGCCGATGGCTCCCGCCACAAACCGCGGACGCCCCGTCTCATTCCCCACCCGGTCCGCCCACTCCCGGCACTGCCGCGCGGAGGTCTCGTTGACCTCCTGGGCCAGTCCGATCAGGAACGGGTCATCCACGATCTTTTGATAGAACTCCGGATCCTTGCGCCCGCCATGCTCCCGGGGATCATCGACGAAAAACTCGCTTTGCGCGATGCTGGTCGCGCCAAAGGTATTGGTCTCGATGATGTCCGCCCCGGCTTCCAAAAAGCGCCGGTGGATATCGCCGATCATCTCCGGCTGGGTGAGCGAGAACAGATCCCCGTTGTTCAGCAGGTCCTTGCCCGCATTCTGAAACCGGGTCCCACGGATGTCAGCCTCGGTCATCCCATAGGTGCGGATGGTGGTGCCCATGGCGCCATCGATAATGGCGATTCTCTGTTCCAGGATCTTCTTAAGGGGATGCCGCTGGGCAGTTGTCATGTACCTGTGATGGCCTCAGTCTTCACGCGGATTCAGCCGCACGGGGCCGTTCCGCTGTTTTTACGTTCTCCTTTCATCTTATTGGAAGCAAAGAGACGCACGCCGGCCAGGCCTCAGAACGAAGCCAATGGGCCGGAGTGCATGTGAATCAACCCCTATCGGCTGGGTTCCCGGCTACCCGAGACTGGCGTTTGCGGCAAATCGATATCCGAAGTGCAGGTCGGTGAGGATGTAGCGCGGGTGCGACGGATCGTCTTCCAGCTTTTTGCGGATCGAATTGATGAAAACCCGCAGATACTGCAGGTCATAGCGGTACTCAGGGCCGCGTATCCGCCGCATCAGGTTGGCGTGCGAGATCGGGCTCCCGGCGCTGCTCATGAGGCAATAAAGCAGCTGGAACTCCTTCTCCGTCAAATGCAGATTCACTCCCCGCTTCTGCACCAGCCTGCGCTCGGCGTCAATGGTGATATCCCCAACCGCGATCCGGGGCAGCGGCTGATCCTGACGCGAGCGAAGTCGAAGTAAATTCCGGATTCTGGCCACTAAAACCTTCATCTGAAAAGGCTTGGTCAGATAGTCGTCGGCCCCTGCCTCCAGCCCGCGCACGATCTTCTCCTCCGACATGTGCACGGAGATGATCATCACCGGCAGATGGCTCTGGGTGCGGCGGATCGCGCGTACAACATCGAATCCGCCCACTCCAGGCAGCTCCAGGTCTACCAGCGCGGCATCGATCTGGACCCCGCGCATGGCCCACTCCGCCTCTTCCGCCGACCCGGACTCCACCACCTGAAATCCGAGCTCGGTCAGCACCACCCGCAAAGTGGCCCGAATGGCGCGGTCATCATCAATGACCAACACCGTCGGCTTGTGGCCGGATGCCGACCGCGAACTTCTTGCTTGCCCCTCTTCCTGAGCCCGGGGCGATTCCTGCTGAGTTCCCTGTCCGCTTCTATGGTATGGAGAATTTAGGGACAACATATCGCCTGAATTGTTACCGCTGAGGCATATGGAATCCATAAACTTTTTGATCATTTTTGCGCAGTTTAATCATTTTTCATCAAAGCCGCCGTCGACCCTCTATCTGATAAAGTCAGTCTTCGCCACCGCTTGCTTGCCCTGGATGTCACACTACGGGACGCATGGTCGTACTGTGATCTCCCGCACAGGCGCCGCCGCCCGTCTCACCAGAGAATGAAGTGGTAAGGCCGGGCTCCAATGCCGCGCCGGCCGGGAGAACATACCGGATGAGCGATCTCGCCCCTCTTGCTGAAGCTGTAGCCGTTGACCCCCTCGTAGGACACCCCGCCGACTATCACGTCTTCCACCAGTTCATCGAACGCTGCAAGGACCTGCCCGCCATCACCACCGCTGTGGTCTGGCCGCTCTCCGAAGTAGCGCTGAAGGGCGCGGTGGAGGCTGCAGAAGAGGGCCTCATCGAGCCCACCCTCATCGGCGACGGACCTGAAATGTCAGCTCTGGCCGACCGGCTGCGCCTGGACATCACCCGCTACCCCATTCTCCAAGCCGACACCGAAGCCAAAGCTGCTGAGATGGCCGTAGCCATGTGCCGCGCCGGTGGCGCCCAGGCCCTGATGAAGGGCAGCCTGCACACCGACGAGCTGCTCAAGCCCGCCATGGCTCGCGATTCCGGACTGCGCACCGCACGCCGCATCAGCCACGTCTTCGTCATGGACACCCCGGCTTACGCCCGCACCCTGCTCATCACCGATGCCGCCATCAACATTGCGCCTGAGCTCGAAGACAAAGTGCACATCGTGCAGAACGCCATCGATCTGGCCCACGCTCTCGGCATCCCGGAACCCAAAGTGGCGCTGCTCTCGGCCGTCGAAACAGTAAACCCCAAGATCAAGTCCACCCTCGACGCGGCAGCTCTCTGCAAGATGGCCGATCGTGGCCAGATCACCGGCGGTATTCTGGACGGCCCTCTGGCCTTCGATACCGCGGTCAGTGCCAAGGCCGCGGCCATTAAGAAGCTCGAATCTCCCGTCGTAGGCCAGGCCGACATCCTGGTCGTACCCGATCTGGAGAGCGGCAACATGCTTGCCAAGCAGCTTGAGTACCTGGGCGGCGCGCAACTCGCCGGCATCGTCCTCGGTGCGCGCGTGCCCACGATTCTCACTAGCCGTGCCGACTCCGCGGAAACGCGGCTAACCAGCTGCGCCGTGGCCATGCTCCTGCACTATGCAACCCACCCTGCTGTGAAGGTCTAGTTCCAATCCATCCCGCGGCGCCGGCGATCGCTCCGGCGCCGTTTCTCTTTTTGCCACAAACAGCCCCTGCCGGTCACTTCTCCTCGCATCCGGCGCAATGCGATACGCCCTGCCCGTTCTCCAGAACCGATCTGCCGGGCCAAGCATCCTACAGGCGAAGAGTGCCGTACACGGCGCCTGAAAAGGAGAATGAATGTCCACACAGACCCTGCAGAATGCCAATGTCGCCGCCCCCGGTTCCTTCACACCGGAGCAGGTGCAGAACATAACGCGGGTATTGAATCCCCTCTTGGCGGATGTCTTCGCTCTTTACCTCAAGACCAAAAACTTCCATTGGCACATGACGGGGCCGCACTTCCGCGACTACCACCTGTTGCTCGACGAACAGGCCACTCAAATCTTCGCCATGAGCGACGATATCGCCGAGCGCGTGCGCAAGGTGGGCGGAACCACGCTGCGCTCCATCGGCGAAATCTCTAAGCTGCAACGCGTCCGGGACAACGATCGCACCGACGTTCCCGCGCACGCCATGTTGCGTGAGCTGTACGAAGACAATCGGGCCCTCGCAGACAACCTGCGCAACGCACACGAGGTCACCAGCGAAGCCAGCGACTTCGCCACCACCAGCTTGATCGAGAACTGGATCGACGAGACCGAGCGTCGTGCCTGGTTTCTCTACGAATCCACCCGCTAAGCGCCTACAAGAGACGCGTGCAATAGACTAGGGGCTCCTTCGTGGAGCCCCTAGTCCTTGTGCCGCTGTGATTCAGACTGCGGACGTCACTAGTCCATCGACATGCTGAGCTGGTGCCGCACATCCGCACCGCGAATCCAGAAGATTACGTCCGTCGCAATATTCGATGCATGGTCCGCGATCCGCTCCAGGGCTCGTGCCACAAACAGTCCATTCATCGCCTGCTGCGTGTACTTCGGCTGCTCCTGGATAAGCTCCAGCAGATCCGCATGCGCCCGCCGGTTCATGCGATCCACATCGTCGTCCATCTCGCGCACTGTGTCCGCCAGCCGGGCATCGCCCTCCAACAGCGATTGAATGGCGGAGCGAATCATGCGTGTGGTGCACTCGGCCATCGAAGCGAAGTCCACCGGTAGCTCCACACTTTCCAGCTCCAGCACCTCGCGGGTCCGCCGCGCCACCGCGACCGATTGATCCCCGATGCGCTCCAGGTCGCCATTGATCTTGATCACCG
Source organism: uncultured bacterium (assembly GCA_966443485.1). GTDB lineage: Bacteria > Acidobacteriota > Terriglobia > Terriglobales > Acidobacteriaceae > Telmatobacter. The sequence continues at coordinate 17,620 of CBJOJD010000065.1, forward strand.
CCAGAATAAACCGCAGATCGATCGCCATCGGCTGCTCGCGAGAGAGCAGTTCGTACGCCATCTCGTCCAGCTCGCGCTGGGCCGTATTGATGGCGGTCTCGTTCTGCCGCACATACTGGCACAGTCCTTGATCGCGCTGCAGATAGGCATCCACGGCAGACTCCACAGCCTGCTGCGACAGAGCCGCCATCGCCAGAAGCTTATCCTTCAATTCGGCTAGTTGTTGCTGAAAATGGATGCGCGGCACGGGACTCTCCTTTACCGATTCTGCACCATGCTATGTTACATGGCGGCAAAAAGCAGTGCTCTGCGCCACCCGAGTAACTATCGCAGCCCTGCTGCGTTCTCCGGCCCGCTGCCCACAAGCGGCATCCGGTCCGCTACCATCGTAAAGAAATGATGAAAGCGCCCAAAACGTTGTCCATGACCAGCATCGACCCCGTGCAGCATCCCCCGGGGCAGGTCTACAAGCTGATGTCAGGCATCATCGTACCCCGTCCCATCGCTCTGGTCTCCACCATCGACCAGGAGAACGTACCCAATCTCGCGCCCTTCAGCTTCTTCTCCGGCGTCGGCTCCACCCCGCCCACCCTGCTCTTTTGTCCGGTGCTGCGGGGTCCCGTCGATATCCACACCTCCCGCAAAGACACCTTGCGCAACGTGGAGGAGACTGGCGAGTTCGTGGTCAATGTGGTCAGCGAGGCGCTCGCCGGACCAGCCAACATCACCGCCGCCGAGGTGCCGCCCCACGTGGACGAGTTCGAGCTGGCAGGTCTGACGCCCTTGGCCAGCCAAGCCGTCAAGCCGCCTCGCGTGGCCGAGTCTCCCGCGCAAATGGAGTGCAAGCTGCTCCAGGTCATCTATACCGGGCACCATCCCGGAGCCGGAGTCATCGTCCTCGGAGAGGTGGTCCGCTTCCACGTCCGCGAAGACCTCTTCGACAACTTCCGCGTGGATCCCGCCGGTCTGGATGCTGTAGGCCGCATGGCCGGAAACACCTGGGTGCGCACTCACGACCTGCTCGAACTGCCTCGCCCCAAATAATCAGCCATTCGTGTGGTCAGGCAGCTTTGGGATGCGAACATAAGCCGCAGGTTCGTCCGTTACGCCTCAAGCCGCCGCTCGGCGTGGGCGGACCGAGCTAGCTCCGCGTGCGATACTGCCCGCGCTTAGCGGGGAGAG
>CBJOJD010000066.1:0-18743 GCA_966443485.1 uncultured bacterium
CAAAGACCACCGCACCAAGGTGGAAGTTGGCGATGTGGATAAGGTACTCGATGGATATCTTGAGCCGTTCCTGAAGGGCTATCTGCTTGCTAAGCGCCGCGGCACGGCCGTTGCGGCGAGCGGGGATGACGATCTGGACGTGTAAGCTTGAGAGCCGAGTGGCGGGGCGTTGTAAATCGCGGATTGTCATTACTGATCACTGAAGGCTGATATTCCGTTGCCGTGAATTCTGAACCAGGAACTGTGAACCGAGCTATGCCCAACGATCTCGCCGTCATCGAAGAGATGCTTCGCAGTGCCAAGACCATCGCGGTGGTCGGCATGAGCGACAAGAACACCCGCGCCAGTCATCACATCGGCAAGTATCTGGTCGACCACGGCTACCGGGTAATTCCCGTCAACCCGGCTCTGTCCGTGGTTTTGGGAATGACCTGCTATCCGGATCTCGAGTCAGCCCAAGCCGCCGCCAAAGAGCAGACCGGGGCAGGTATCGATCTGGTGGATGTCTTCCGCGCCTCGGAGCATGTGCCGCCCATCGTCGACGATGTGATCCGCTTGGGAATCAAGAACCTGTGGCTGCAGGATGGAGTCATCCATCACGAAGCCATCGCACGGGCCGAGGCCGCGGGAGTGAGTTGCGTCCAAAACGACTGCATCTTCCGCCGTCACGCGCAACTCGTTGTTGAATAAGACCGGGCACCGGACCGCGAGGCCCAGAGACTGCAAGTTGGGGCAAGCCCCCGCAACAACACGCGACCGATTCTCCCGCCGGCGCGTCCAATGAAGGACGATCCTTGTTCGCCATGCGACACTTTCGGTTGATTATCGCGTGTTTTTCCATGCTGATGGCTTCGCTGCCTGCGGCGGCCGCCAGCAGCGCGGCTGACGTTGAGCACCTCCACGTGCAATTGGTCGTGCCCTCCGCTTCGCTGGTTCCCGGCAAAAGCGCCGATGCAGGCCTTTATTTCAAGCTGGAGCGGGGCTGGCACGTCTATTGGAAGAACGCTGGCGACTCCGGTGAGCCGCCTCACATTAAATGGACTCTGCCCCAGGGGGTCTCCGCAGGCCCGCTCCAGTTTCCGGCTCCCCAACGCCTGCCGCTCGGCCCGCTCATGGACTTCGGCTATGAGAACGAGGTTCTCTTCCCCTTCCAGGTGAAAGTGGCGCCTGATGCCGCCCCCGGTCCAGCAGTGCTCCATGCCAAGGTCGACTGGCTCGTCTGCCGGGAGGTGTGCATCCCCGGCAAGACGGAACTTGAACTGACTCGGCCCGTGGCTCAGGCTGGAGCCAACCCAAGTGCGGTGCAACCCGATGCCGGCCTGTTTTCACGCCTCGGCAATGACCTGCCCAAGCCGCTACCCCCGACCGACAAGCTCGGATTTGAGACAACTCCTTCCGGATTCCGGCTGACAATTGAGACGGGCAGGCGAGAGACTCAGGCCTCCTTCTTTCCCGCCGATCAGGATCAGATCGAGAACCCCGCCCCGCAGACCGTTACACCGAATGCGAAGGGCTTGAGCCTCGATCTGAAGAAGGATGCAAACCTGACCGCTGCGCCTTCGCAGCTCCGCGGAGTGATCGAGCTCTCCGGTGGTCGCGCTTACGAAATCACAGCCCCCCAAGGCGCACCGACGCCAGCGTCCCGTACGAGTGCCCCCAACTCCTCCGTTCCGTCCGGTGCTACAGCTCCTGCCTCCAGTGCGGCTGCCGCCGTCCCTACTCGTCCGGCAAGCTCTGGCGCAGTCTCAAAGAGCTCCCCGAGCGTCAATGCTGTCCCCGACACCAGCGCGGCCGGTCCGGTCAAGCCCGGCCTGGTTCGGATTATTGGGTTAGCTTTCCTGGGCGGCATCATTCTGAACCTGATGCCCTGTGTCTTCCCCGTCCTCTTCTTGAAGGGCTTGGCTCTGATCCAATCCGGCAGGGAAGAGCGTCACAAGCTGCGGGTTCACGGGGTGGTCTACTCGCTGGGCATCCTCGTTTCGTTCTGGGCGTTGGTGTCCGTTTTACTGGGCCTTCGCACTGCGGGAGCGCACCTTGGCTGGGGCTTCCAGTTTCAATCGCCCGTTTTTCTCTTCCTGATGGCCGGTCTGCTCTTCTTTCTCGGACTCTCCCTGGCGGGGCAATTCGAGATCGGACTCTCTCTGACCAGTGCCGGCGGATCGCTCGCTGCCAAACAGGGATATGCGGGCAGCTTCTTTACCGGTGTTCTCGCGGTCATCGTCGCCACGCCCTGCACGGCTCCCTTCATGGGCGCGGCTATCGGTTACGCTCTGGCGGCTTCCGCAGCTGTGACATTCGCAGTCTTTACAGCGCTTGCGCTCGGGCTGGCGGCTCCTTACGTTGTGCTCACCCTGCAACCGGCATGGACCCGCGTTCTCCCGCGCCCGGGTGCCTGGATGGAGGTCCTGCGCCAAGCGGTAGCGGTTCCGATCTTCGGAACAGTGATTTGGCTGGCCTGGGTGATCGCGCAGGCCTACGGCGCCACGCTGGTTGCCGTGCTTCTCATCAGTTTTCTTTTGATCGCGGTGGCCGGTTGGTTTCTGGGCCGCTGGCCCGCACGGGGCTGGGCTGCAGGAACAGCGGGACTCATCGCGGCTAGCGTGATCGCTTTGGCGGTCTACGCGTCGCACGCGCTCGTGACCCCACCCACTACGGTGAACGCGCAGGCTGCGGGTGGTTGGCAACCGTGGTCGGAGACTGCCCTCGAGAAGTTCCAATCCGAGGGCCGGCCGGTGTTTGTTGATTTCACAGCCAGTTGGTGTCTGAGTTGCCAAGTGAACGAGCGGGTGGCACTTAATCAGCCCGAGGTGCGGAAGGCCTTTGCCGACGCGAACGTAGTTCTACTCAAGGCGGACTGGACCCAGCACGATGAGGCTATCTCCCAGGCGCTGCAGAAGTTAGGCCGAAGCGGTGTTCCTGCGTACGCGCTCTATTCACCGGGGCAAAGTGCCCCCGAACTGCTCCCCGAGGCACTCACGACGGGTATCGTGACCGGGGCTCTCAACCGGCTGCCTCGGACCACGACGAGTTCCGTCGCGCTGACAGCCAACTCGAAGTGAAGGACCTCCTGGTAGGGCTTTGAAGCGAGTTCAGCAATGTCCACCGATAGCCCTGACGCAGGCCACTGATAAACTTGGAAATGCGAGCGCCTCGTCGAGCTTAGCTCCCATCTAACAGGCGTGCCCATCTCACCGGTTCTGTGGCACTTTCCGCTCGAAAGTCGATCATCAGATGGGTCCGGACGTGATTTAGGTCACAGTATACTGACGGGTAACACCTTAACCTAAAGACCAGAATGTACTTGCTATGGCTCAGAGTGGCAGTGGTGCTTTACGCGGGAGCGAGTGTGGCGATCTTTCCCGCCGTGCTCCAGAGCCGCGAACGCTGGCGAAAGGTCTGCGTCCACCTCGGCGGCCTGGCATTCTTCTTCCACTTCGTTTCAGTCACTGAGATGTTGGTCCTCAGCCATCGCTGGCTGCCGGTCAGCGTTCGCGAGGCGGAGTCACTGCTAGGTCTGCTGGTCGCCGGCCTGTTTTTCCTGGTCTGGTGGCTGTATTCAGCTATCTCGCTGGGGCTGTTTGCTCTGCCGATCACCTTTTTTATCTCGTTCATTCCTTCCCTTGGAGCAGCCGGATACACCTTCCCGTCTTCGGGTGTGCGCACCAGCTGGCTCGTCGCCCACATCATGGCACTGCTGGGCGCCTATGCAGCTTTAGGATTCAGCATGCTGGCCTCCGTGCTTTATCTGCTGCAAGAGCGCCGCATCAAGAGCAAGCTGAAGCCGGGGCAGGACTCCTGGTGGGCTCCGCTCGAGTGGCTACCGCCGCTCGACACCCTCGAGCGCGTCGCACATGCCACTCTGCTCTTCGGCTTTCCCTGCATGACCGTCGGACTGGTCATCGGGTCGGTGCTGGCCCAGGAAACGGTTCTGGGCGCCGCCTATTTCCGGGACCCCAAGGTGATCGCCTCCTTCATCATGTGGGCGGTCTATGTGCTGCTTTTGCTGGTTCGCAGTTCCGCTGGCCTGCGTGGCCGCAAGGCGGCATATCTCTCGGGTGTGGTCTTTCTGGTAATGCTGGCCGTTTGGGCTGCCAATATCTTCAGCCAAGTGCATAGGTACGGTGCCCCATGACCCTTGCGCTGCTGGGTGTGAATCACAAGACCGCGCCGATCGAACTTCGCGAGCGCATCGCGATCTCCCGCGATGATTTGGCTGAAGTCACACGTGCTCTGGCTGCATTGCCGGGGGTGACCGAGTGCATGATCGTCTCCACCTGCAATCGCGTCGAACTGCTTGCAGCCGTGGAGTCGTCTTCGGTGGATCTGGCCGGATTCGTGTCCCGGCAGTTCAGCCTGGACCCGGCGCTGCTCACGTCTCATCTTTACGAGCATCGTGATCAGATGGCCGTGCGCCACCTGTTTCGGGTGGCCTCCAGTTTGGACTCCATGGTGGTGGGCGAACCGCAGATCCTCGGCCAGGTGAAAGAAGCCTTCTCTGTAGCGCGCACCGCGGGCACGATCGGGGGGCAACTCGAGCATCTTCTGCAGGCGGCGTTTTCCGCTGCAAAGAAGGTGCGCTCCGAAACCGAGATCGGCTCCAATTCCGTCTCTATTGCCTCGGTAGCTGTCGATCTAGCCCGTAAAATCTTCGGATCGCTCCAAGGCCGCACCGTATTTCTGGTTGGAGCAGGGAAGATGAGCGAACTGGCAGCCCGCCATCTGATGCAGCAGGGTGCTGGACAGATCCTTGTCACCAATCGCACGTACGAGCGTGCCCAGCGGATGGCGGCGCCCTTCAAAGGACGCGTAATTCCGTTCGAGCAGATCTACGACGCCGCGGTGGATGCCGATATCGTCATCACCTCGACCGGTGCACCGCATCATCTTTTTAGGCCAGAGCACGGACAATCCTTCCTCCACAAGCGCCGCAACCGGCCGATGTTCTTCATCGACATTGCTGTACCGCGGGATGTCGATCCAGCAATGAACAAGCTGGAAGGCTTGTTTGTGTACGACATCGATGATTTGCAGCAGGTCGCAGCCGCACACATCGCTGAGCGTACGCGGGAAGCCAGCGATGCTGAAGCGCTGATTGCAGCGGAGGTGGAGCGTTTCCACGAGCGGCAGCGTACCGTGAACGTCGCACCGGCGATCATCGAGCTGCAAAGACAAGCGGAAGATCTTCGGCAATCAGAGTTGCGCAAGGTGCAGGCTCGACTGGGTTCGCTCACCCCGGAGCAGGCTGCTGCCGTCGAAGCCCTTACCCGCGGTCTGGTAAACAAGTTTTTGCATCCGCCCATGCAGGCTCTTAAGCAAGCTGCCCGGGAGAACGATGCCGCGCGGGTGGAGGCGCTGTGCGACACGTGGTCGTTACCCTCTGCGCCCGAGCCCCAACCGGCGGCCTTTGAGCCTGCGCCTGAACCTCGAACGACACGTGAGGAGACTCCAGTGACTCCAACATCAGTAGGGGGGCGGCGATGAAACTGCGTATCGGCAGCCGCGGCTCGCAGCTTGCCCTCTGGCAGGCTCATCATATTGCTCATCTCCTCAGCGTGCAGGGGCATGAAGTGGATATCCAGATCATCCGTACGACGGGCGATCGCCTCCAGGAGGTCACTTTCGCCCAGGTTGGCTCCAAAGGGATGTTCACGAAGGAGATCGAGGATGCGCTGCTTGCAGGCGATGTTGATCTGGCTGTCCACTCGCTGAAAGATCTGCCAACCGAACTGCCCGAGCCGTTTGCTCTGGCGGCAACCCCTCCCCGCGTAGATCCACGCGACGTCTTGGTCTCGGCGCGGTATACCAGTCTGAAGGAACTGCCCCAGGGTGCGCGAGTGGGGACCAGCAGCCAAAGGCGTCGCGCCCAGCTCAAAGCGTTGCGCCCGGATATCGAAGCCGTCGAGTTTCGAGGGAACGTCGATACTCGGCTGCGCAAGCTGGGTGAAGGTCAAGTGGATGCAATCCTCTTAGCCGCCGCGGGGCTGGACCGCCTGGGCAAAGCGGAATGGGTTCGGGAGCGTTTTGAACCGCAGTTATTCTGTCCTGCGGCAGGCCAGGGATCTCTGGGCATTGAGTCGCGTAAAGAGGACTCAGTTACTCGCCAGGCGCTGGCATTTCTCGATGATCCAACCACTCGTTTTGCAGTCACTGCAGAGCGAGCCGCGTTGGCTGCGCTGGGTGGCGGATGTCAGGTGCCGATCGGCATTCATTGCCGGCCCATGGTCGCGGGCGACGTGGTCGAGATCTTCGGCGTCGTAGCTGATCCGGCCAGCGGAAAGACCGTTCGAGTTCATGAGACCGCGGATCGGGCCAGCGCCAACCCGAGCGACTTAGGCAAGCTCTGCGCTCAGCGCCTCCTTGATGCTGGAGCCGCCGCTCTGCTCGGATGATGCCGAGCTCGCGAATGCCGGCCTCTGACCGAAGTGGATGCCATCCAGAGTCGAGCGGGAGAAAGCGTTCGTTGAGAGCGGTATTGAGGGAACGTAGAGCAGTGACAACAGCGATACCTTTGCTGCGCTGGAGAATCGCAAGTCTGAGTCTTCCCGGGGGCCTGCAATGAACTCTTCCCTCGCTGGACGTCGCATCTTGGTCACTCGCGCTGTGCATCAAGCCGGGAAGCTGAGCGATGGACTGCGCGCCCTAGGTGCGGAGCCGGTGGAAGTGCCTGTATTGGAGATTCAGCCACCGACCAGCTTCGAACCGCTGGATGCCGCACTGCGCAACCTGAGGAATTACGACTGGATCATCTTCACCAGCGCCAATACACTTCGTGCAGTCTCAGAGCGTGCCGCAACCATCTCAGTGCCACTCGTGCAGGGGAATGCCAAGGTGGCAGCCGTAGGTCGCGCAACCGCCGCCGCCGCGGAAGATCTTGGATTCCGAGTGGGGTTTGTTCCAGAGAAGTACGTTGCGGAGGGGTTGATCGCCGGACTTTCTCAGGACGTTCAATTGAAGCGCGTCCTCCTGATTCGTGCCTCTGTGGCCCGTGATGTTCTTCCCCAAGAGCTGAGCAAATCCGGCGCAATCGTCGACGTCATCGATGCCTATCGCAATGTCATCCCGGATGGCGCGCCTGAACACCTTCAGGCCGCTTTGAACGACCGCGTCGACGCCGCTACATTCACCAGTTCGTCAAGCGTGACTCATTTGTCTGACGTTGCCAAAGCTGCCGGGATCGCCTTCCCGTTCGAAGGTGTGAAGGCCGTCTCCATCGGACCGGTCACCAGCGCTACGCTGCGCGAATATCTTTGGGAGCCCGCGATCGAGGCAACTCCTCACGACATCCCCGGTTTGATCGCTGCAGTTGTCGCGATTCTCAACCACTCTTAGAGGCTCGCACGAAGATCGCTCGTGGCTAGCTCTCCCAGGTTTTGTCCTTGGAATGGCACAGAGTCTCGAGATTGCAGTCCTTGCACTTCGGATTCCGGGCCACACAGACCTGTCGGCCGTGATGGATGATCTGATGCGAGAAGTCGATCCACTTCTCCTTGGGTAGGATCTGCATCAGCTCCTGTTCCACCTTTTGCGCCGTGTCGCCGTCAGCCAGACTCAATCGGTGTGAAATGCGAAAGACGTGGGTATCGACCACCACGCCCTCCGCTTTTCCGAAACTGACTCCCAGTACGACGTTGGCCGTTTTGCGAGCCGCGCCGGGAACCGTGATCAACTCGTCCAGGGTCTGCGGCACCTTGCCTCCGAATTTGCTACTGATCGCCTCGGCAGCGCCCTTGATGGACTTTGCTTTGTTGCGGAAGAATCCCGTTGTGCGGATCAGTTCCTCCAGCTCCGGGAGCGAAGCCTTGCTCATCGCGGCGGGTGTGGGGAAGCGCCGGAACAGCTCCGGCGTGACCATGTTCACGCGGGCATCTGTGCACTGGGCCGAAAGGATGGTCGCCACCAGAAGTTCCCAGGGGGAGCGATGATCGAGGGCACACACCGCGCTGGGATAGGCCTCATCCAAGGCCTTGAGAATGGCCTGGATCCGCTCCGGAGAGCGGTCGCCGCCAAGCCGGCGGGTGCTTACCTCGGCCTGCGATAAGCGTGGTGAGGAACTCTTTCCCGGCGCAGTCTTTGCTGCTTTGCGGCTAATCTGTTTCGCGGGCTTCGGAGATTTCTTAGTAGCAGGCATTCGATAGATGCTCCGGGTTGCGTACTATAGCTTTCCGTCCAACCAGTCTCCGAGCTTGGCGATGGGCAGGCGCACGCTGATGAAGAACTGTCCGAATAGCCCATACACCGCGCTGACCTCATCGAAGCGCATCTCGTAGATGAGCTTTTTGAACACTACCGGGTCGTCCGCGAAGAGATCCACACCCCACTCCCAATCGTCGTAGCCGATCGATCCGGTGATGATCTGCTTTACAACGTCTCCGTATCGTCTACCGATCATGCCGTGCTCGTGCATCATGCGCTGGCGATCGGGGAAGGGAACGCTGTACCAGTTCTTTTCTTCAGCGCGCAAGCGATCCATGGGATAGAAGCAGAGGTATTTCGCATCCGGAACCGTCGGAAAGAGGCGCGACTTCATGGCTTCGGCTCCCCGCTTCAAGGAGGCGTTGACCTCCGCGTTCCACTCTGCCGAGTGCTGCTCAAAGCCTTTGGCGGCTGCGGCTTCGTACGTCTTGCGAGTCGATTCATAGAGGCCGAGCTCAACCACAGACACATACGAATGGCGCAAATCGAGGTAATCGTGCAGCCGGGTCTGAGCCAGATCCAGTTCAATCTGGTTCAGCTCTTCAAGAGAGTCGCGAAAATGCAGCAGAATCAAATCGCCTTTGTGACCGAGCTGCGAAAAGAGGGCAGTCTGCACCTTGCCACCGGCTCCTGAACGCTCCAGGTTGCCGAGCGCAGCTGCAGCTTCTGCTGCAATGTCGTGGCGTTCGCTCTGGCTGCGCGCCTTCCAGGCTTTCCAGTCGAAGCGGAAAAACTGATGCAGAGCGTGGGAGCCTTCGAGCGTCAAGGGAACTGGAGGAAATTCAGCCAACGTGCACCTCGCGAAAGTTGTCAGACAGACTCCATCCTAGCAAAGGTTACGCAACCGCTAACGTAGATTGCACGCGTTCTGCCCTGCTTTCATGCGGTTGCGGCCTATATACTGAAGGGGCGCATGAGCGAAAGAATTCTCGCCTTTCTCGTCCAGTTCGTTACCCATGTGATCGACAGTGGCGGCTATTTGGGCGTTGCAGCGTTGATGGGAATTGAGTCAGCCTGTATCCCCCTGCCGTCTGAGATCATCATGCCCTTTGCCGGCTACCTGGTGTTTCTCGGGCACATGAAGCTGCTTTGGGTGGCGACAGCCGGGGCCCTGGGATGCAATGCAGGTTCGCTGGTGGCCTACTGGATCGGTGCCAAGGGCGGCCGTCCATTGGTGGAGCGCTACGGCCGCTGGGTGCTGATGAGTCATCACGACTTGGATCGGATGACCTATTTCTTCACGAAATACGGTTCAATCACCGTGCTGCTTGGACGCTTGCTTCCGGTCGTGCGTACGTTCATCGCCTTCCCGGCAGGGATCGCGCGCATGAACCAAGCTAAATTCCATCTGTACACGTTTGTGGGATCGTGGCCCTGGTGCTTCGGCTTGGCGTACGCCGGTATGAAGCTGGGCCAAAGCTGGAACGATCCGAATTCACCTTTTCACGAACTCTTTCACCGCTTCCACACGGTCATCGTGGTGCTTCTGCTCGTGGGCATCATCTGGTTCGTGTGGACCCACGTACAGCGCCAACGCCAGCAAAACGCCGCCTGAAGAGCTGATCGGCGCTCGCCTCGGCGTAAGCCAACAAGAACGGGACTCTGTGTAGCTCCCGCGTGAAGCAAAGGAAGGTTGGGAGAAGTCATGTCAGTCGAACAAAAAGGCGGCCAGAAGACTGCCGTTGAACCGAAACTTGAGCCCGCGAAGGGCAAACTTGGGGTGATGGTCGTCGGTTTAGGTGCCGTGGCCACCACGATGATTGCGGGCGTTGAGGCGGTACGGCGCGGCCTCGCGAAGCCGATTGGATCGCTGACCCAGATGGGCACTATCCGCCTCGGCAAGCGCACCGAGAACAAGTCTCCTTTGATTAAGGACTTCGTGCCTCTCGCCGACCTGAATGATGTGGTCTTCACCGGATGGGACATCTTTGAAGACAACGTGTATGAGGCTGCTGCCCACGCCAAGGTGCTTGACGAGAAGACTCTCACGCAGCTCAAGCCCTACCTTGAAGCGATCAAGCCGATGCCGGCCGTCTTCGATCAGTACTACGTGAAGCGCCTCAACGGCACTCACGTTAAGAAGGGCAAAAATAAGCGCGACCTCGCCGACCAGGTGATCCAGGATATCCGCAACTTCAAGAAGACGGTGGACCGCGTTGTGATGATCTGGTGCGGTTCCACGGAAATCTTCCTCGAGCCCACGGCTGTGCATCAGTCGATCGAGGCGTTCGAGGCCGGCCTGGAGAACAACGACATCGGCATCGCGCCGTCCCAGATCTATGCGTACGCCGCGCTGACCGAGGGCGTGCCATTTGCCAACGGTGCTCCCAATCTCACGGTCGATGTGCCAGCCATGATCGAGCTTTCCAAAAGGAACAATGCTCCGATCTGTGGCAAGGACTTCAAGACTGGCCAGACGTTCATGAAGACGGTGCTCGCGCCTGCCTTCAAGGCCCGCATGATCGGCGTGTCTGGCTGGTATTCGACCAATATCCTCGGCAATCGCGATGGCGAAGTGCTCGACGATCCTCAGTCCTTCAAGACCAAGGAAGAATCGAAGCTGGGATCGCTCGAATACATCTTCCAGCCCGAACTCTATCCCGATCTCTACAAGAACATCTACCACAAGATCCGGATCAACTACTATCCACCTCGCGGTGATGACAAAGAGGCATGGGACAACATCGACATCTTTGGATGGCTGGGTTATCCCATGCAGATCAAGGTCGATTTCCTCTGCCGAGACTCGATTCTGGCGGCGCCCATCGCGCTCGATCTAGTGCTGTTCCTCGATCTCGCTCAGCGCGCCCCGGATCTGCGTTCCCTAGGCATCCAGGAGTGGCTGAGCTTCTATCTCAAGTCGCCCCAGACCGCCGAGGGCCTCTACCCTGAGCACGATCTGTTCATCCAATCCATGAAGCTCAAGAACACCCTGCGCCACATCATGGGCGCTGAACTGATCACGCATCTTGGGTTGGAGTATTACGACTGATCCAAATAAGCAGAAAGCTGCGAATGCCAGATCCTAACCGATCTGGCATTCGTGTTTTCAGAGCTGTTTAAAGTTGAAACTGCAGCACGATCTTGCGCAGATGCTCCGCCGAGAGGCGAATCTTGGCTCCGGTCTGCGCCACCTGAACGGCGGATTGCAGAGAACCTTCGGCTAGTTCAGCAATGCGCTGCGCGCTTCCGCCAATCTCAGCGTGCGAAGCGGACTGGGCGCCTGCGACTTCGGCGATATTTCCGGCGACCGACTCCGTACGGCTTGCCCTCTCCAGAATCTGCATCAGTACGGCATGCGCCTGGTCTGCGCGCACCCTGCCGGTTTCAATGTTCTGCCGACTCAGCCCCATGGCTGCCGATGTTTGTTCTGTCTCTTGCTGAATGCTCTGAACCATCTGGGCGATCTCTTCCGCTGCGCTGCGTGTGTGTTCGGCCAGACGGCGTACTTCGCCTGCCACCACCGCAAAACCTCGCCCCTGCTCGCCTGCCCGGGCCGCCTCGATGGCCGCATTCAGCGCCAGCAAATTCGTGTTGGTCGAGATCCCCTGGATAACGTGCACCGCCTTACTGATTTCCTGTGAGCGCTCGTCCAATCGATCCATCATGCCGTTAAGCGTGCCAGAGGACGAGGCAATCTGCTGCATCGTCTCTGCCATGGTGGCCAACACCGTGCTTCCGGTCTCCGCCGAAGCCACAGACTCGCGGCTGGCAGTGGCTGCTTCACAGGATTGTGCCGCAATTTTGTCGCCTTGGGTCGCCAAGTCTCTGGTCGAGGTCAACATCTTCTGCGTCAGTCGCTCTTGTTCCTGGCAGAAAGCAGACGCCTGGGTGACTCGTTCGCCTAGGTGAGAAGCGGCGCCATGCAAATCATCTGCTGAATCGCGGAGGTTTACCAGCACCCCATGCAGGTGTTCAATCGTACGATTCAGAGCCGCGCTCATGCAGCCCACTTCGTCGGTCGACGAGATTTGTAAGCGGCACGTGAGATCGTGTTGGGCAAGGCGCTCCAGCACGCGGCACGCTTCCAGAATAGGGGTACTAATGATCTGAGTCAGGCGCCAGGCCATCAGCACGTCCAACAGGACGATGAATGCCAGGAGCAGAGCGATGCCCACCTGAAGTTGGTGCGTGATGTGCAGGATCGCTGCACGAGCGAAGTCTGACGAAGTGGCCTGGCCGGCGGCTCCATTCATCGTCAGTCGAGTCACTTCGCGCAGGCCCATCAGACATGCGCCGCCCAAGGCTACGGTGAACAGACACAACCAGCCGAAAGAGATATGGAGCTTGGTCCTTAAAGGAAGGTTTCCAAACCAAATCAAGCAAGCTTTCCAGACACGCACGAGCTTCCATCCTTTGAAAGAAAAGCGAGCGGGGCGGCAGTAAGCCGCTCCTCTTCCCTCATCGGCAACGTGCAGTGGCTGATCAGGCTTTGCACCAAGCCCTGTGATGGCCAACACAAAGCCGGTGAATTTAGCGCGTGTTCAGAAACTGATCGCTGAGCAGGCGTATCGATCGGCCGCCGACAATGATCTTGCCATCGACCGGAGTCATCACAAACGAGTCCTCAAGATTTTCTGTGTCGATGATGTTGCACCACTGAGTCCCACTCGGCGACGCAGGAAGCACAAATTCGACTCCTTGATCGGCTGCATTCACCAGGAGCAAGAAGCTGTCGTCGATCAGCCAGTCTCCGTTCTCGTCCGTCACCTGCAGCGTGCGACCATTCAGGAGAAGCGCGATGGCTCGGGTCCACTCTGCGCTCCAGGCTTCGTCCGAGACTTCATTGCCATCCGGATTGAACCAGGTAACGTCTTTAATCACCCCAATTACCGCGCCGTTGCCCTTCTTGCGGATCTCTCGATCCTGAAAAAACTTGCGGCGATGCAGGTTGGGGTGGGCCAGGCGCAGGTGGATCAGCTTGCGCGTGAACTCCAGCAGACGCTTTCTGCTTTCGTCCAGGTTCCAGTCAAACCATGTGAGTTCATCGTCCTGGCAGTAGCAGTTGTTGTTGCCTTGCTGCGAGCGCCCAAACTCGTCGCCCCCGTTCAGCATGGGGACGCCTTGGGACAGCATCAGTGTGGCCAGCATGTTGCGCATCTGGCGTTCGCGCAAAGTGTTGATGTTGGGATCGTCGGTCGGCCCCTCCGCTCCCATGTTCCACGAATCGTTGTTGTCAGAGCCGTCTCGGTTTTCATCGCCGTTCGCTTCGTTGTGCTTCTGGTTGTAGCTGACCAGATCGCGAAGTGTGAAGCCATCATGCGCGGTAATGAAATTGATGCTGGCATACGGCTTACGCCCGTCGTACTGATAGAGATCGCTCGATCCGGTGAGACGATAGGCGAAGTCGGAGAGCATCCCTCCATCCCCCTTCCAGAATCGTCGTACTGTATCGCGGTATTTGCCGTTCCACTCTGCCCACAGGACTGGGAATTGACCCACCTGATAGCCGCCGTCACCCACGTCCCACGGCTCCGCAATGAGCTTTTTCTGTGCCAGCGTGGGGTCTTGGTGAATCGTATCGAAGAAGCTGGAGAGCCTGCTGACTTCGTGCAATTCGCGTGCCAGCGTCGCGGCCAGATCGAAGCGGAAGCCGTCCACATGCATCTCCGTGACCCAGTAGCGCAGCGAATCCATGATCATCTTCAGCACCTGCGGATTGCGCACATTCAGCGAATTGCCGGTGCCGGTGTAGTCCATGTAGTACTGAGGGTCATCTTGGACGAGCCGGTAATAGGTGGAATTGCAGACACCTTTCCAACAAAGGGTAGGGCCCAGATGATTGCCTTCGCAGGTGTGGTTATACACCACATCGAGGATCACTTCGATGCCCTCACTGTGGAGCGCACGCACCATCTCCTTGAACTCGCGCACCTGCCCACCTTGCCCACCTGAGGAGCTGTAGCGCGCCATCGGAGCGAAGTAGCCGAGCGTGTTGTATCCCCAATAGTCGCGAAGTCCCCGCTCCACGAGATGACCTTCGTCGATGAAATGGTGAACGGGCAGCAGCTCCACGGCGGTGATGCCTAAGCTTTTCAGATAGTCGAGGCTCGCCGGATGCGCCAATCCTGCATACGTCCCGCGCAGGTGCTGGGGCACATCCGGGTTGCGCATGCTGAAGCCCCGGACGTTGACTTCGTAGATGACGGAGTCGGCCAGCGGGATCTCGGGAGCACAATCGCTCGCCCAATCGAAGCTGGTGTCGATCACCACCGATTTCGGCACGCCCGCAGCGCTATCGTCGGTACTCATCTTGTTGGGATCACCCGCGGTAAGATCGTAGCCGAAGATGGGCGCCTTCCAATCGACCTCGCCGGTGATCGCCTTGGCGTAGGGGTCAACAAGGAGTTTGTTGAAGTTGAACCGATGCCCCTGTTGCGGATCCCACGCCCCGTCCACGCGAAAGCCATAAAGCTGACCCGGCTTAACGCCATTGATGAATCCGTGCCACACAAATGCGGTGTGCTCGCGAAGCGTTACGCAGTCCGTCTGCTCGCCGTTCTCGTTGAACAGACATACATCAACGCGAGTGGCGTGTTCTGAAAACAAGGCAAAATTTGTGCCTCTTTTGTACGCTGTGGCCCCCAGAGGGTAGGGCTTTCCCGGCAGCAACGTTCGGCTCATATAGGCTCTACGATGCCTCGTGCTACGTGCCTGTTGTATACCTCAGGAAATACGCGGGTTTTCGCGCACAATGTGCATGCTGACAGGAAGGTTTATGCCGCCACCGCTTGGGGCAGCCGCCGTACGGTCAGCACGGTAATGTCGTCTTCTTGCCCGAACTCCCGCGCTGCGTCGGCGATATAAAAAGCAGTCTGATTGCTCAGATTGTGTACCCGCTCGAATCCGAACAGCTCGCCCGAGGAGTGTCGCGCCTCTACAACGCCATCGGAGAGGAGCAGGATTCGATCGCCAGGATGAAGATAAAGTCGCACCTCGTCGTAGCTCACTGAGCCGATCACACCCAGGGGCAGCCCTCCTGGAACGTGCACCTCCTGGCTATTGAGATAAGGCGGAAGATGACCCGCATTGGCGAGCGTCACTTCGCCATTGGGACCAAACCAGATGGCTTGGCAGGTAGTGAAACTCTCGCTTCCCACCAGAACGCGATTGAGCGACTCTAGAATCTTTGCCGGACTGCGCTCCACTGAACGGCGCAGCGCACCCATCAACATGGAGACGTTCATGGCAGCTTTCAGGCCCTTGCCTGCCACATCGCCGATCACTACCAGCAAACCACCGTCTGGCGTGGAGTCCACATGGTAGAAATCGCCGCCCACCTCGTTTGCCGGGTTGTAGATAGAGTCCACTTCAAAGCCTGGCGTGTTGACCCGCTCCTGCGGAATCATCAGCTCCTGCACGCTACGCGCGGCCGCTAGTTCACTGGATGCGCGTTCCCTGTCCCGGTGAATGCGGAGGAAGCGCACAAAGATGATGAGAACGATGGCCAGCATGCCCGCGAAATCCGCAATGGCGGAGAGGTGGATCGGGATCGGTCCGGCCTGAATCGTTAATGGAGAGTGATAGGGATGGCCCATGATGTTGCTCATGCTGGAGGTGTAGATCGGCTCCAGCATTCCAATAAAGCTCAACACCAGGGGGATCAGCAGCAGACCGGCTTCGAAGTTCTTGCGGACCGTGGAAGAGATGAGCGTGATGGAACAGAACAGCAGCCACCCGCCAATCCACACCACGCTGGTCAGCCCTACAAAGATGGTCAAAGCCCCGGCCAAGCCGCGATTGGAGCCGAAAACCACGTAGAGAATCGACGCGCCCACAGCGGCTAATACGGGAGCCAAATAGCGCAGCCAGCGGATGTACCAGCGCTTCCTTAGGGCGAGGAAGCTGACCAGAAACTCAAAGTAGAAGTAGGCCGAGATCAAGACCAGCTGCGTAAAGATGGCGAGATACCAGACCTGATCGATCTGCGCCGTGCTCCCGGCCAGATCGATAAAGCCGAGCGGAGCCTGAACGATCTCATGCAGCGCCAACCACAGATACTCCACATGCCCTGGCTGCGTGAAATAGAGCGCCAGCAAAAACACCGCCAAGAACAGCAATAGGATGGCATTGATCAGGCGCGGCAACCGCTCCAACAGGCTGTGCAACGACCACAACTCTGTGGAGTGGCTCAAATCCTCCGGATCTCCCAGCAGAAAGGTGCGGTTGGCGAAGAACGACGTATAGGCCACGTAGCCGAAGGGGATGTAAATGGTCCGCATCACCAGGACCAGTGATGTCTCCGAAGCTGGGATATTCAGCCGATACAGCCGGGTAATCGCCTGAAAGTGCTGCGGATCGTCCCCGTGCGGCCCTTCCGGATGAATCTCCTTGCCGTTGGCATACACGTCCACCCCGGGACCCTGCGTTCCCAGAGACATTGAGGTGTTCTGGGAGACGGGTACTGACAGAAGCAGCGCAATCGGGCCATGGTTCGGCGCCAGCTTGACATGGAGGCGGAACCAGGCAAAGGGACGCGAATGGTGTCCTGGGCCTCTTGGCCGCTCGCCGGATTCCCCGGGGGTGGGGGGAGTGGAGGGATGATCGTCGTCCGGAACCTCGGCAATGATCTCCTGCGCATCCCGGACGACCCAGGTCGAATCGTCGAAATCCGGCTTGATCGGGTCCTGATTCGCGGTGACCCCGACCCTCCAATTTTTATCCAGGACCACTGGAGCTCCGACGGACGTCGCGTCGAAGTAGACGGTCGGCGTACTCGGCTGGTCTCCGCTTGCCGGCCGCGCATGTCCTTGCGGGGCCATGAGCTTGGCAATTGGGTTATGAGGACGGGGGGAATGCGGAGGAGCTTGTCCCCACATTTGTACGGCGCTCCACACGGCGAGCACAGCCATCCCCAGCGAGCGTAGGCTCACAAACCCTCCTGATTTCCGTGTAATCCACTTTAATTGAGTTGGATGGATGCTCCAAGCGAACACTGCACAGGAAACCCGCCGCTTGGCACGTTCCATACCTCAGGACAACCGTCTAACGGGCGGGACCTGTCAGCTAGCATCGTAGGTGGAGGTGTGGCGTTGCACGCAATCGGAGTGCGTCTCTTCTGGTTGGTCATCTTCCTTGGCGGCGGACTCGCCATGGCCGCGGCCGGAGAGGTGCATACCAACCCTCTCAACCGCGATCCCCTGGTCCGGGACGCCTATGAGCACTTCTATCTGCTCGACTACCCGGGGGCGGTCGATCGGTTTCAGCGCTTTCACGAGATGCACCCGGGCGATCCCCAGGCCACCGCCTTGCTGCTCAATGCCGAGCTGTTCCAGGAACTCTACCGCCAGGATCTGCTCGATACCACGTTCTACGCCAACGATGGCTTTCTCACCGGCCGGCATGCCACTCAGGAAGATCCCAAGGTCCGCGATCGGCTCTTTGCTCTCTTCGATGAAGCCATGCACGAGGCTGACTGGCGCTTGGAGCGGAACTCCAGCGATGTCGATGCTCTATTTGCCCGCGGTTGGGTACGGAGCTTGAAATGCACCTACCTTGCTATGGTGGAGCGCGGTTTTGGCAGCGGCTTCCGACTGGCAAATAAGGCGAAGGACGACGAAGAGCGGGTGCTGCAACTCGACCCGGACTACGTGGACGCCAAGCTGATTACCGGCGTGTACCAATACGTGGTGGGCGCGCTGCCGTTGCCGTTCAAGTTCTTCATCGGTTTTGCCGGCATTACCGGCTCAAAGTCCAGGGGGCTGCAGATGCTCAACGATGCAGCCAACCGTGGAGTGATCTCCAGCGTCGAAGCTCGAACCGTTATTGCTCTCTTCTTGCGCCGCGAGGGCAAATACAAAGAAGCCATCCAGGTGGTGCGCAGCCTCAAGAGCCAGTATCCCCGGGATTTCCTGTTCTGCCTGGAAGAGGCGAATCTACGTAAAGATGCTGGTGAAGGAATGGCCGCGGTGGAAGCCTATCGTCAGATCGCAGCCGACAACGAGAAGCCGGGCTACTTTGCCTCGGCTCGTATGCAGTTGGCCTATTTTGGCCTGGGCGATGCTCTCCGCGGGCAGCGCCATTTTCATGATGCAGCGCAGGCCTACGAGCAGGCTGCCTTCACCCAGAACGTCGGTCCCGAGCTAAAGATTCGATCTCTTTTGGCTGCCGGACAATGCTATGACCTGAGTGGCGAACGGCAGCTCGCAGTGCGGGACTATCACATGACCATCGAAGCCGGACCCGAGACCTCCCGCGCAGACGCCGCCCGCAAGTACCTCAAAAGCCCTTATCAGGGGACATGAAGCCTCTAGCGAGGAGGACGTCGCCAGAGAATTGTGCCTCAGGGTTAGTGAATGGATTGCCTCGAAAGTCTCTGGCTCTCTTGCACTCGCGTAGGCTGGACGGGACTGTACCGCGAAACTGGCTGGAAACAGCGTCCTCCCCGAGCTCAGAAATCCGAACGGCTCTAGTGAGGCACAGCTGCGTCAAGGGTGTGCGCGGCGCGGTCTAGAGCTTGAGTCAATACTGCCAGTTGCTGGGATGCGCGGACCAGATCTTTGCCGTCGATTGCTTCGTTGACTCCTGGGATCACGACAGCCGCGTAGCCT
>CBJOJD010000067.1:0-18339 GCA_966443485.1 uncultured bacterium
GAGCGGATGGGCGCAGCGGCGCAGAAAAGCTTTGGTTGCCTGACGCGCAGAACACGCAAGCCGGACGCGGCTAAAACGCATGTCAGGCAACTCTTCGCGTGCACTGATCCAGCATGCGCGAGCTCGCGAAGCAGAGTAACTCGAGGCTATGTGCGAGAACGAGTCACTCGCGATAAAACACACAAAAAACGAGAGTTCTGTCTGGTAGAGAACACAAGTTACATGATTCTGAATGCAATAATCGGCCTTCGTACTTCAATCTTGGAATCCCTAAGTCAACCGGGACGCATCGAAGCTTACCGAGGAAGCTATGGGATCCTTTGCTCATTCAGGATCGGTCAAACGTTTCATGCTGGGTCAACCCACGAACTTGCTGCTCGGCGCGCTTCCCTCTACCTATCGCGCTTCCCTACTCGCCCGCATGCGCACGGTCACGCTGGCCCCGCGAGAGATTCTCTACGAGGCTGACGAGACCCCGAAGTATGCGCATTTTCTGACTTCTGGCGTGGCATCGATTGTGAGTTCGATGTCCACCGGTGCGAGTACAGAAGTGGGGCTGTGGGGGCGTGAAGGCATGGTGGAGAGCTTTCACGTACTGGGCAGTGCACCAATTCCGAATCGCTGTATTGTGCAGATGGAAAGCACCGCTTTGCGCATTCCGTTCAAAGAACTGCACAAAGAGTTCATGGACTCGCTGGAGCTGCGCGAGTGCATTCTGCAATGCGTACAAAGCCAGAGTGCGATCCTGGGGCAACTAGCGGCCTGTAACCGTTTGCATGAAGCAGAGGAGCGGCTCGCGCGCTGGCTATTGATGGTGCGCGACCGCACGGAACAAGAGGTGTTCTCGCTGACCCAGGAGTTTCTGGCCATCATGCTGGGAGCACGACGCACCACGGTAACGGCGGCGGCCGGCACGCTGCAGAAAAAAGGCCTGATTCGCTACAGCCGCGGACGTATCCACCTGGTGGATCCGGTGGGGCTAGAGAGCGTGGCCTGCGAGTGCTATGGCACGACGCGCGAGCTCTACTCGAAGTACTACTGCGGCACCGGCGAGAACGACGGCAAGATCAGGGCAGTCGGGCTGGCCTAATCTCAAGGGCACGGGGCGACGAGCTGCCAGGCTCGCCTCGGGCTTCCCGTGTACTCTCGTTCCGCTCAATCCAAGACGAGCAAGCCGGGCGCAGGTCATTGCAGACCGGCTGTCATGGGGGAAGCAGCGCCACGGAGCGCAGCTGCTAACCGGTGCTTTACGATAAAGGCAGCGTGCAAACCATACGAGTAGAGACACCTTCGGCCCGATACGACGTGGTAACCGGTAGCGGCTTGATCGCTTCGCTAGCGCCGCGCATTGAGCGCGTGGCGGGCAAACTACCACGGCGCGTGTTTGTTTTGACCTCTCCAGAGATTTGGGGATTGTGGGGAGATGCTCTACAGAGCTCCTTTGCGGTTCCGCCGATTGTGCTGTTTCTGCAGCCCGGAGAACGCCACAAGACACTGGCCAGCGTGGAAAAGCTGCTCCGTCAGATGGTGGAGGCGGGCGGCGATCGCGGGTCGCTGCTGATTGCTCTGGGCGGCGGGATTGTGGGCGATGTGGGCGGATTTGTAGCCGCCATCTTCATGCGCGGTATTCCCTACGTGCAGGTGCCGACAACGTTCCTGGCGCAGGTGGACTCGTCCGTGGGGGGCAAGACGGGGGTGAATCTGCCGGAAGGCAAGAACCTGGTGGGCAGCTTCCATCATCCACTGGCAGTGTTTGCGGATATCGGGGCACTGGGTACTCTGCCGGAACGGGAGCTTCGCTCAGGACTGATGGAGAGCATCAAAGCGGGTATCATTCGCGACCGCACGCTGGTGCGCTTTATGGAAGAGCACGTGGACGAGATCCTGCGGCGGGAACCCAAAGCCCTGGAGAAGGTGATTGCGGCGTCGATCCGCATGAAGGCCGACGTGGTGAACAAGGACGAGCGCGAGAACGGACTGCGCATGATCTTGAACTTTGGGCACACTATAGGCCACGCCATTGAGCAGGTGACCCGCTATAAGGCCATGCTGCATGGCGAAGCGGTGGGCTGGGGAATGGTAGCAGCGTTGTATCTGGCTAAGCAGCGCGGCACGATTTCGAGCAGGCAGGCTGAGCGGCTGGAAAGCCTGATTCATCTCTACGGACCCCTTCCGCCGCTCAAGGCCCGGCTGGGCAAGCTGGTGGCGGCTACTGGCGCGGATAAGAAGAACATGGGCGGAGTACGGCGATTTGTTCTGCCGATTGGAATCGGCGACGCAGGCGTGGTGGAGGATGTGACCGCAGCAGAGTTGGAGACGGCGGCTGGATACATGCTGGCTCGGGCCGCGGAACGGCACGCATGAGCACGACAGGGGCTAAACCGGCGGGTACGCAGGACGAGGCCAGTGCGGCTCGGGCTGTGCAACAGATGTTCAACTCGATTGCACCGCGCTACGACCTGCTGAACCACGTGCTGTCAGCCAATGTGGACCGGCTGTGGTGGATGCGCACCGCGCGGCGATTCCGCAGCGTGCTGGCCAATCCCGATGCCGCGATTCTCGACATCTGCTGTGGAACCGGGGACATGACCATGGCCCTGCTGAAGCATCGCGCACCGGGTGCGCGGCCCGTGCTGGCAGCGGACTTCGCGCGAGGGATGCTGAGCCGCGGAGCGGAGAAATTCAGCGGACGCGGGGCAGTGGCGCTGGAAGCCGACGCACTGCATTTACCGCTTCGATCGGGATCCATGGACCTGATCGTGAGTGCCTTCGGCTTTCGCAATCTGGCTAACTACGAGGCTGGACTGCGGGAGTTTCTGCGCGTACTGAAGCCGGGGGGACAGCTGGGCATCCTGGAATTCAGCGAGCCGGGCGGGCTGATCGGCAAGGGCTATGCAGTGTACTTCCGGCGCGTACTGCCGGCCATCGGGCGCATGATCTGCGGCAAAGACGGCCCTTACAATTACCTGCCGACATCGGTAGGGATCTTTCCCAAGCCACCGGAACTCGTCGCGCTGATGAGGTCAGTGGGGTACACGCAGTGTGGCTGGCAGCCGTACACGTTCGGTATCGCCGGGCTGTATACCGCGAGCCGGCCCAAGGAGTAGGCTGGAATCGCCATGACCTCAGCAGCGTCCTCCTTGAGCGCGCTCTCCGCGGAAAAGCGAAGGGTCGCGCTGCATTCGATGACAGCAGCGGCAGCAATGACGGTGCTGAAGTTGGCAGCAGGCTTGCTGTCGGGCTCGCTGGGTATGTTGTCGGACGCGGCCCACTCGGGTCTGGATCTGGCCGGCGCGGTGCTGACCTTCCTTTCCGTGCGGGTAAGCGACAAACCTGCCGATGAAGACCACACCTACGGTCACGGCAAGGTTGAGAACATCTCCGCATTCGTCGAAGCCGGGTTGATGGCGGTCTCATGCGCCTGGATCATCTGGGAGGCGGTGCAGAGGATTGCGAGCGGCGGTGTGGCGCTGCGCCATTCGCTGTGGCCGGTCCTGGTGCTGCTGCTCTCGATTGCCGTGGATTACTGGCGTTCGCGGCAGCTGAATGAGGTTGCCAAGCGGACGGGATCTCCGGCCTTAGCAACCGACGCCTTTCATTTCGCTTCGGACATCTGGTCTTCGGTGGCGGTGCTGGCGGGGTTGGCGGCAACTTGGGCTGGCGAACAGTTGAATGTAGTGTGGCTGCGCTATGCCGATCCGCTGGCGGCCATCATGGTCTCGATCATGATCATGCGGCTCACGCTTGTGCTTACGCGGGAGACGGTGGGCGCGCTGACCGATCAGATTCCCGCAGACACCCGCCGGGACATTGTGCGCGAAGTGGAGAAGGTGCAGGGAGTAGTGGCCGTTGAGCAGGCGCGCGTGAGGCGGTCTGGAGCGGCCTACTTTGCGGATTTGACGCTGGCTCTGCCGCGACGCTCGACCTTCGAGCATACAGGGGAACTTGTGCGCGCGGCCACGGAGGCGGTGCACCGCACGCTGCCCGAGGCGGACGTGGTGATCCACACGGTTCCGCACACGGAGAGCACCGAGAGCATCTTCGACCGGGTACGCGCTGTCGCCTCGCGGAATAACATGGCGGTGCATGATTTAAGCGTGCAGTCTCACCAGGGCCGTTTGCGCGTGGAGCAGCACGTGGAGCTGAACGAAGATATGCCGCTGATCGAGGCGCATGCGTACGTGACCGCGCTGGAGAGTGAGATTCTGCGCGAGGTGCGGGAGATCGATTCGGTATTGACGCATATTGAGAGCGAGCCCGCCACCATCGAACAGCCGGAAGAGGTGGGAATGGGGAATCGCCGCATTGAGCGGGCACTTCGCGAGGCGGCGGCGCAGTTCAAGGAGATTGTGGATGTGCACGAGGTCATGGTGCTGCGGGCTGGCGAGCACATTGATGTGTCATGCCACTGCACGCTGCCGGATCAGCTCTCGATGGGAAGGGTGCACGCCGTGATCACTGCCCTGGAGGATCGCTTCAAGCTGGATTGCCCGGAGGTGTACCGGGTGACGATCCATCC
Organism: uncultured bacterium; assembly: GCA_966443485.1. Lineage (GTDB taxonomy): Bacteria > Acidobacteriota > Terriglobia > Terriglobales > Acidobacteriaceae > Telmatobacter. The sequence continues at coordinate 4,520 of CBJOJD010000067.1, forward strand.
AGAGCCGATCACGGATAATACGCGGTAGCTCACCGAACAGCTTGTGAAGGACCTTTAGAGGTGTTGCGGAATGATTGCGCACAGCGAGTGGAAGCATGACGAGGTGTTTGAGGTCCAATCAGAGAGCGGCCACAGGGTTGTGCTGGATGCTGGAGCAGCTCACGCGGAGGGCCCAAGCCCGATGGAGATCGTGCTGATGGCGCTTTGCAGTTGCACATCAGTAGACGTCGTGAACATCCTGAAGAAGAAGCGGCAAGCGGTGACGGGGCTGCGCGTCTCGGCATCCGGGGAGCGGGCGCCGGAGGCTCCGCGCGTGTTCACGCAAATCAAACTCACGTATGCGGTAAGCGGAAAGCTAAGCCGGAAGGCAGTTGAAGACGCGGTATCGCTGTCAAAGAACAAGTACTGTTCGGTATCGAAGATGCTGGAGAAGGCGGCCACCGTGGAATACGAGATCGTTTATCTGGATGGAGAGCCTGAGCCATGAGCGCTGCGGTGCGACGGCCAATTGTGGGCTTGTTCCAGGTGGGCTCGCTGCTGATGGTGCTGCTAGCGGTGGCGCTGCTGGCGGCGGTGATCACGATGCACTTCGCGATCCACGGCGCGGAGGTGCAGGTGCCTTCGCTGAAGGGCATGACGGTGGCGGACGCGCGCAGTCAGACGGCAGGCCTGGGACTGAACCTGGATGTGGACAATCGCTATTACTCCTCGCAGGTGGCGGCGGGCCACATCCTGACGCAGACGCCACCGCCGGGAACCGTGGTGCGGCGAGAGTGGCATGTGCGTGTCTCAGAGAGTCTGGGGCCGCAGAAGGTGAGTGTGCCGAACACGGTGGGCAGCGATGAGCGCGTGGCGGCATTGAACCTGCAGCGAGCGGGACTGGCGATTGGCACGATCGCGCGCATTCCTTACGGTGATGCCGCAGAAGGCACAGTGCTGGCGCAGGATCCTCCGCCGAATGCGCAAGGCATCGCCGGACCGAGCGTGAGTGTGCTGGTAGCAGCGCCCGGCAACACAACGCCAGGCGGCTACGTCATGCCGGATCTGACAGGGATGACGGTGGTCAGCGCGCAGGCTGCGCTTCAACAGGCGGGACTGAAGCTTACGCCACCGACTTATGCCGACGTGCAGGTGCCTGCGGTAGGAAACGGTTCGGCTCCGCCACGATTGCCGATTGCCCCTGGATCGGTAATGGCACAGCAGCCTGTTGCAGGAGTGCGTGTGGATGCCGGCACTTCGGTGAAGCTCACGGTGGCCAAGTAGGCCGGGTCGTTTGAGAGACCCACTGCATCCAAAAGAAAGAATGACAGCAGAGCAGCAGCCAAAGGCACTGAATGCCAGCCGTGAGCAGGGCCTATCTCATGCATGGCGGGCATTGCGGCATCCAAATTTCCGACTGTTCTTTGGTGGACAAAGCATCTCTCTGATTGGCACGTGGATGACGCGCGTGGCCACCTCCTGGCTGGTATACCGTCTCACCAAGTCCGCGTTGCTATTGGGCACGGTGAGTTTCGCGGGACAGATTCCCACATTCTTGCTGGCTCCCCTGGCTGGAGTGATGGTGGATCGCATGGACCGGCGCAAGGTGCTGATCTGGACGCAGAGCGCGGCGATGCTGCAGTCGCTGCTGATGGCCTGGCTGACGCTTTCGCATCGCATCAACATTCACGAGATCCTGGTACTGAGCGCGTTCCAAGGAGTGATCAACGCATTCGATATGCCGGGGCGTCAGTCGTTCATGATTCGCATGGTGGAGAACCGCGAGGATCTGTCGAATGCAATTGCGATCAACTCGTCGATGGTGAACACGGCGCGCCTGGTGGGTCCGTCGCTGGCCGGCATGTTGATTGCAGCTACCAACGAGGGCTGGTGTTTTCTGGTAGATGGCATCAGCTACATTGCGGTGATTGTGTCGCTGCTGATGATGCGGATCGCGCATGAGCAGCTTGAGCAGCAGGGCGCGACCATGCTGGGGCAGTTGCGGCAAGGATGGGATTATGTGGTGGCCTCGGTGCCGATCCGCAGCATCCTGATGCTATTTGCGGTATTGAGCCTGATGGGCTGGCCTTTCATGGTGCTGATGCCGGTGTTCGCGGCGCAGGTGCTGCATGGCGGGCCGCACACGCTGGGCTTCTTGATGGGCGCGGTGGGAGTTGGATCCCTGATTTCAGCGCTGGCGCTCGTGCTGCGCAAGTCGGTACGCGGGTTGACCAGGGTCATTCCAATGGGAGCTGTATTGTTTGGCACTGGGCTGATCGCCTTTGGGCTTTCGCATTGGATGTGGCTGTCGATGCTGATGATGCTGGTGACAGGATTCGGCATGATGCAAGGGCTGACTTCGAGCAACACGATCTTGCAGACGCTGGTCGACGAGAAGATGCGTGGACGGGTGATGAGCTACTACACGATGGCGTTCGTCGGGATGGCGCCCTTCGGCAGTCTGTTGGCGGGCGCGCTGGCACACGCGATTGGCGCTCCGCACACGGTGCTTGTGAGCGGGGTCGTTTGCATTGCCGGTGGAGGATGGTTCTGGGCCAAGCGCGGCATGATCCGCCGGGAGATGCGCCCGATTTACGAGCAGTTGGGCATTGTGCCCCGGCGGGAGAACCTTCTGGAGGAAGCCGCGGAGCAGTAGCCCCATGTAGGATCATGTGGAGGTTTGGGGAAGCGGAATGGGATGGAGTGAGGATCTGGAGCGGATTGCGCTGCAGGAGCGCGAGCTGGTGCTGCCGCGTTTTGATTTCGATGTGGCCTGGGAGCTCGGTTCCCGTTTGCGCGCGCTAGCTGTAGAACGCAAGCTGGCGGTGGTGATCGATGTACGGCGCTTTGGACAGCCGATGTTTTATGCGGCGCTGGATGGGACTACTCCCGATAACGTCGAGTGGGTGCGGCGCAAGGTGAACGTGGTGGCGCGGCTGCATCGCAGCTCCTATGCGGTGGGCATCAAAGAGAAGATCAAAGGCGAGACGCTGATCGAGAGCCAGGGATTGGCGCTGGCGGACTTCGCGACCCACGGAGGATGTTTTCCGTTGAACGTGGCGGGCGCGGGGATCGTGGGCTGCGTGACTGTGTCTGGGCTGCCGATGCGCCAGGATCATGAGCTTGCAGTCGAGGCGTTGTGCGGGCTGCTGGGACGGAGTTATGCGGAGTTGAAGTTGGGGGAAGAAGGCTAGATAGAGTTCTTCGACTGCGCTTGGCGGGGGGAAGAGACAATAGGCGGGGCGAGAGCAACGCTATCCCACCCAAGGCGCGATACGACTGCGCCTTGGATGGGGCACATTCATTCAGTTCCTATGCGGCGGCTCGGAGAGACTTGCTCATCCTGTTCGTGCGCAAAGGGGGGAGCTCGCATTATCGCTCCAGCAACGCGACGAAGAAGCCGTCCGTGTGGAAGGTGCCGGGAACGAGGCGGAGAAAGCCTTCCGGCGTGATGCAGTGTTGAAGCTTCTCTACTGATTGCGCGACCAGGGTCTCTTTCGCGAGCATCTCCTGAACGCGATGGTTGAGCGGGACGATGCGTGCGGGTTGCTGGTTGAGGACGGCCGCGATGACCTGCTCGTTCTCTTCAGGTTCCAGCGAACAAGTGGAGTAGAGGACGCGGCCGCCGGGACGGGCGGCACGCAGCGCAGCAGCGAGGATGGCGCGCTGGCGCCCGGCTTGGCGCGCGATGTCTTCGGGACGCAGGCGATGGCGAATCTCAGGATTGCGGCCGAGGGTGCCAGTGCCTGAGCAGGGGACGTCAGCGAGGACTAGATCGTAGGCCTCGGCATCGCTGATCTGAGTGGCGTCGGCGAGACGACATTCCACGCGGGCGGCGAGGGGCGCGAGGCGATGACGCAGGGCTTCGAATCGCGATGGGCTGGCCTCGCAGGCGACGATGTGGGCTTCAGGATTGCGCTCGGCGAGCACAAGCGTCTTACCGCCGGGAGCGGCGCAGCAATCGAGGATGGCGCTTCCCCGCCCGGCGATCTCGGCGATCAGCTGCGAGCCTTCGTCCTGGATGCGCACGCGGCCCTGACGAAACGCATCGGTGGCAGTGACGTCACCGGAGAGGACGATGCGAGCGCTGGTCAGCAATTCGCCGGGAGCGAGGTCAATGTTGGCTTGTTGCAGTTCGTCTTCGGCGGCGGGGTCGACGAGACGGATCGCAAGAGCAGGTTGGGTCTGGCCGTGGAGGCAGAGGTCGCAGGTGGCTTGGTCGCCAAAGAAGTGCGTCCAGCGTTCGACCATCCAAGCGGGATGGGCGGCGATTTCGGATAAGGTGTCCACAGCGCCGCCTACGGGGCGCAACGCGTTGGGCTGGGGTTCTCCCAGGGATTTGTTTGCCTGCGGCGAATTTCGCTCTGGGCTAGCATCCTGGGGCCCCTCCCGGGCCTTTTTCGCGGTGCCGGAGCGTTGGAGGGCCGACTTCTGCTCCTGTTGACCGGCGGCGGTACCGGACAGTTTGCGGAGAACGGCGTTGACCATGCCGGAGGCGAAGCGGTGGCCGGACTGCTTGGTCAATTCAACGCTCTGGTCGATGGCGGCGCGGGCGGGAATGCGGTCGAGCTGCAGGAGTTGAAATGCACCGAGTCGCAGCGCGATGAGGATCTCGGGATCCAGCTTGGCGTTAGGACGCTTGAGGTGCTGCTGCAGGCGGCGGTCGAGATCCAGCTGCCAGCGAAGCACTCCGAGCACCAGCGTTGTGGTGAGGTTGCGGTCAGCCGGGCTTAGTGCGGAAACGGTGGGGGCGCGCAGGAGATCGTCAGAGTGGGCGTGGCCGCGCTCGATCTCAAGCAAGATGCGGAACGCGGCATGACGCGCAGCGGAGACGGGCATGGACTCAGCCTAAGCGAAGAGCCGCGTGCGAGGCGGGGTGCAGCCCGCGCAGAAACTCGGCGGCGGAGATGCGCTTCTTGCCTTCGAGCTGTACTTCGAGCAGTTCCAGCCAGGTGTTCTGGGCACACGCGACGAAAAGTCTGCCACTGTGCACGACGGCATTGCCGGGCTCGGACGCCGGAAGGCTGAGGGTGGATGCATCCGCCACTGCAAGGCGATGCACGATGAATTTTTTGCCGTCGAGCGCGGTGAAGGCGCCGGGCCATGGCTGAAAACCGCGCCAACGATTTTTCAGCTCGGTTGCGGTGCGAGCGGCGAAGTCCATGCGGCCGTCTTCCCGCTCGAGGATGGGGGCAAGGGTGGCGCGGGAGTGATCCTGGGCTTGAGGGGTTAGAGTACCCGCCTCCAACTCCGCCAACGTCTCGACCACGAGAGGCGCGCCCCCGATGGCAAGCTCTTCGAACAGATCGGCGGCGGTTTGCTCGGGGCCGACAGCGAGTGCTTGTTGCAGAAGAATAGGGCCGGTGTCGAGGCCTTCCTCCAAAAGCATGGTGGTATTGCCAGTGACGTTCTCTCCCATGGCTACAGCCCACTGGATCGGCGCGGCTCCGCGGTACTTAGGCAGCAGCGACGCGTGGAGATTGATGCAGCCGTGGCGGGGCAGGGCGAGCATCCAGGACGGAATGATGCGGCCGTAGGCGACGACGATGATGGCATCGGGGGAGATGGATTCGAGCTGGGCGCGAAACTCGGCGTTGTTGCGGATCTTTTCTGGCTGAACCACGGGGAGGCCTGCGGCCAACGCGGTTTGCTTGACGGGCGGAGCGACAAGTTCCTGCGTCCGGCCGACGGGACGGTCGGGTTGCGAGACCACCAAAGAGATGTCGTGCCCGGCCGACAGGAGGGCTTCGAGGGTGGGGACGGCAAACCGCGGTGTTCCACAGAAGACGAGTTTCATGCGGTTCCCCTCTCAAGAACAGGCCCGAAGCGTGGGAGATCAGAGATCCAGTTTTCCCAGGTCGCAGTATCGAGAACTGGGGCACCGGAGGGTGTTGCGTTTCCGAGTGTAAAGGGTCGAAATGCGGGTCCTTCGACTCCCCCTCGCGGAGCTCGGTGTCGCTCAGGATGACAGCGGTGTGTTTGTTGAGCTGCTGGTTGTGCGCCGGAGGTGCCGAGGGCACGCCGGCCGATCAGGTTCGAGGTTTCTGGTTTCCCAGGTCTCCAAAGGCGGGAGACCTGGGGCACCGAGGGTGTTGCGTTTCCGAGTGTAAAGAGTCGAAATGCGGGTCCTTCGACTCCCCCTCGCGATGCTCGGTGTCGCTCAGGATGACAGCGGTGTGTTGGGGCACCCGAGCTACCAGGTACCTTCGCGCTGCATCTTGCGGATCTTGCGCAAATTCAGGTCGCGCTTAAGCGGGCTCATGCGCTGCGTGAAGAGGATGCCGTCGAGGTGGTCGATCTCGTGCTGGAAGGCTCTTGAAAGCAGCTCTTCTCCATCCATCTCGAACCACTTGCCGTTCTCATCCTGGGCGCGGACATGCACTCTGAAGGCGCGCTTGATCTTTTCGCGGATGTCAGGGAAGCTGAGGCAGCCCTCCTCTTCGTACTGGCTGCCTTCGCGGAGGGTGATCTCGGGATTGATGAGCACGAGCTTTTCCGCGGGGTCCTTGCCGCCACTGAGATCGATGACGGTGATGCGCTTGGAGACGGCGACTTGGGGCGCGGCCAGGCCGATGCCTTGCGCCGAGTACATCGTCTCGAACATGTCGGCGACGAATTTGCGCAGCTCGTCATTGAACTCGGTCACCGGTTCGCCGGGTTGAGAGAGCACGGCCTCGGGATATTTAACGATGTTGAGAATCATGTACTGCTAAAAGCTCCTGATCTGTTCGATGTAGCCCTGGAAGTTTCGTTTCATCTCCAGCAGCGAGTCACCACCAAACTTTTGTTGAGCGACGCCGGCCATGGTGAGGGCGACCATGGCTTCAGCGGCCACTCCGGCGGCGGGGACCACACAGATGTCGCTGCGCTCGTAGCTGGCGCTGGTGGACTCGCGGGTGTCAAAGCGAACCGACTCGAGCGGCCGGCGCAGGGTGGAGATGGGCTTCAAGTAGCCGCGCACCACGATGTCTTCGCCGTTGGAGATGCCGCCTTCGATTCCGCCGGCGTTATTCTGCGGGCGGGTAAAGCGCGTGGGCTTGCCCTCGTCGTGATTGGCGTAGTGAATGGGGTCGTGGACCTTGGAGCCGAAGGACTCGGCTGCGGTGACGCCCCGGCCAATCTCGACCGCCTTCACCGCCTGGAGGCTCATGACGGACCAGGCCAGCAGGCCATCCAGGCGCTCGTCCCAATTCACGTGAGTGCCAAGGCCGGCGGGGACGTTGTGGACCACTACTTCGAAGATGCCGTTGACGGTATCGCCGGTGCGTGAGGCTACTTCAACTTCTTCTTTCATCCGCGCTTCGGCGTCGGAATCGACGCAGCTCAGCATCACGTCGTCTTTGGCGGCGACCGAAGCGATTTCGTCCCAGGACGCGGGGCGGTCGAGCTCGGCGCGGCCTACGCGGATGACGTGGCTGAGGATCTCGATGCCTAGCTCCCGCAGCATGAGCTTGGCAAAGGCGCCTGCGGCCACCCGGGAGGTTGACTCGCGGGCGGAGGCGCGCTCCAGGATATAGCGGGCGTCGGGGAAGTTGTACTTGAGCGCTCCGGCCAGATCGGCGTGACCGGGACGGGGCGAGGCGACGGCCTGATGCTTGGCGGGGTCTCCCGCTTCGACGGGCAGCTTCTCTTCCCAGTTCTTCCAGTCGCGGTTGACGATCTCGATGGCCACGGGAGAGCCGATGGTCTTGCCATGGCGTACTCCGGAGAGGATATGAGCCTTATCGGTCTCAATCTTCATGCGGCCGCCGCGGCCATAGCCTTGCTGGCGGCGCCACAGCTCACGGTTGATGAAGTTCAAATCGACGGGGACACCCGCTGGAAGTCCGGAGACTAACGCGATCAGAGCCTCGCCGTGGGACTCTCCGGCGGTTGAAAAACGGATCATAACTGCTTTGATTGTAAAGGAACAGCGAACAGCTGGCAGCGAACAGCCTACAGCTGGCTGCTAACAGCTGACAGCTGATGGCTGGCTGCTGTCAGCTGCATTGCCGCATTTTGCCGCCGGGGAGGAGCTGGAACTTGCGCCCCCGCCAGTGGATGCGGCTGGAGGTGTAACTGGCGGCCCAGAAGAAGAACCCCATCAGATCGCGGACAGGATAGAGGACCAGCAGGCCGGACCAGCTTGAGTCTTGCACCACAAATGCGCCGACGGGGATGGAGATGGCCCAACGGGAGAGCACTGCCCAGACAAGAAGCGCCACGCCCCAGCCCAGATGGCCGAGCGCGATCCCGGCGGCCAAGCCCAACAGACCAAAGGGCATACTGAAGGTCAGGGCGGTGCCGAAGTGGCCCTTGGGACGGGAAAACCGGGTGGACTTCATCCACCGGACCTGGTGCAGCATGGAGTGCAAGAAGCTGGAGTTGATCACCATGTGATCGATGGAGTGATGGCTGAGGACGATCTTGTCGCCCAGCTTATGCGCCTCATTGCCCAGGACGAAGTCGTCGGCGCAATAGTCCGCGGTCACCCGGAATCCGCCCATGCGACGAACGGTTTCGCGGCGGAAGGCCATGGTGGGGCCGAGGGTGAATTGCATACCTTCGAGGTCGCGGGCCACCAGGACGCCCGCGGTCATCTCCACAGACATACCGACGGCCTCCAGGCGCGCCCACAGACCGCCTTCCGCGGCGACTCCCCGGTAGGGGCAGGTGATTCCGCCGACCTTCGGATCAGCGAAGGGCAGAGCCACGGAGCGCAGGTAGTCGGCGGTGACACGAACGTCGCTGTCGCTGATCACCAGGATGTCGTGGCGGGCGGCGGCCTCCATCAGTTCCAGAGAAGCTACTTTGGCATTGATGTAATCGGGTTGGCCTCCCGTGGAGAGGAACTGAACCGGGATATGCGGATAGCGGGCGGCCACGCGGCGAGCGATCTCGAGGCCCGCATCCGCGGAAGAGCGGGCGCAGAAGAGGATCTCGTAGGCCGGGTAGTCCTGTTCGAAGAATGTGGCCAGGTGGGGCTCGAGGCCGGGTTCAGCGCCGTGCAACGGTTTGAGCAGGCTGAGCGGCGGAGTGAAACGGGGCTCGCGATCCAGTTGCTCATGGGCGCGGCGTCGCTCACGGAGATAGCCGGGAACCGCGGCCAGGACCATGCCGGTGAAGACGCTCGAGGTAATCAGGCCGAAGACAGCCAGTGCCAGAAGGACGTACAACATGCAGAGTCAAGGATACCTGCCGGGACGAGGCCAGGGCAGACGTTCAGAGCGATTGGGACATCAGGAACGCGCCGATCAGACCCAGTCCAACGTAGACGAAGTTGAGGAATTTCTCGCCGGAGAGGCGGCGATTGATGGTGCGGCCGAGGAAGACGGCGGGGAGCATGGCAGGCAAGGCGAGCAGGTAGTCTCGGCTGACAGCGGAGGTCCAGAGACCGGCGCGCCAATAGCCCGCCATGGCTAACAGGCTGGCGGGGAGGAAATAGGCTTGCAGGGTAGCCCGGAAGTGCTGCGCCGACCAGCGCCGTAGCGATCCGTAGATCACAAGAGGCGGTCCGTTCATGCCGTAGGCTCCGCCCAGGACTCCGGCAAGGAAGCCGCATGCGAGCAGCCACATGGGATGGTCATTTGCGAGGTGCAGCCGTTGGCGGCCCAGCAGCGAATAGGCGGCAAAGAGCAGGATCAGCAGCCCTAAGACGAACTTGAGCAGTTGCTGATGGGGGCTGGCCAGGAGCAACAATCCCAGGGGAATGCCGGCCAGGGTAGGGAGCAGGAGCCAGATCGCCGAGCGGAAATGGATGTGTTTCCAGTCGTGCACCACGACAATGCCGGCGATGGTGATGGATAGCAGGACGGCGAGCGGCACGGCCACCCGTAAAGGCAGGCAGAACGCCAGCAGCGGAACAGCGATGAGAGCTTCGCCGAATCCGAACGCAGATCGGACGAGGGTGGCAAGGAAGATGATGGCGAGCAGCGCCGCAGCAACAGAGACGGAGAGCACTTGCTAGGGCTTCTTGATCACCACCGGCTTAGGCACGACCGGCTTGCGCAGCGGCACAATGGCTCCCGCAGCTCCGGGGGCAGCCTGGTGGAAGCGCGACAGCATTTCGGAGCGGACGTACTCCACGAAGCTCTGCATCTGGCGGTTCATCTCTTCCATGCGCTCGCGCATCTGCAGGATGATGGCGATGCCGGCGATGTTGACGCCCAGGTCGCGGGCCAGGTTGAGAATGAACTCCAGACGCTCGAGGTCTTCGTCGGTATAGAGGCGAGTGTTGCCCTCGGTGCGCGAGGGTTTGAGCAGACCCTCGCGTTCGTAGAGGCGGAGGGTCTGGGGATGGATCTCATACATCTCGGCGACGGCCGAGATCATGTACGCGCCTTTAGATTTGCGTTTCGCGGGCATGACGTATTTGCCACCAACCTAAGACAGTCTGTGGAACCTGACTACATGCTGTCAAACAGCGAGACACGCGGATCCTGCGGATTCAGCCGCGCCAGTTCGCGCATGATTTCACGGCTGCGTTCGTCTTGCAGCGTGGGGATCACAACCTCTACGGTAACGATCTGATCGCCGCGCTGGCCGGGGCGTTGCGAGTTTTCGACGCCGCGCTCGCGCATGCGCAGTTTTTGTCCGCTCTGGGTACCGGGCGGAATCTTCAACTGAGCACGGCCGTCGATGGTGGGCACATCCACCTTGGCGCCCAGGGACGCCTCGGGAACGGTGACCGGAACGGTGATCTGAATGTCATCTCCAACGCGGGCGAAGACCGGGTGAGTGCCGGTGCGCACGATCAGATAAAGATCTCCTGGAGGGCCGCCATGAGCTCCGGCGTTTCCCTTCCCTTGCAGGCGGATACGCTGGCCGTCGCGGGTGCCGGCCTTGATGCGGAACTCGACGGATTCATCGCGATCGACGACGCCTTCACCACGGCAGGTGGCGCAATCGCGGGAGATGCGGCCGGTCCCGTTACAGCGGGGGCAGGTGATGTTGAACTTCATGCGTCCGCCCATCTGGGTAACCTGGCCGGTGCCATTGCATTCGGTGCACTGGGTCGGTCCGCCAGTCTGAGCCTGGCCGTGGCAGGTGGGGCAGGTATCGAGGCGATGGATCTGCATGCGCGCCTGGCCGCCACGGATAGCGGTCCAGAAGTCCACGGTGACCTGGTACTCGAGGTCGGTGCCCGCCTGGGGGCCGTGGGAACGAGCGGCCTGCTGCGAACCAGAGAAGATGCCGGAGAAGATGTCTTTGAAGCTGCCCCAGGTTGAGCCGGGGTTCGGGGCTCCCGCGCCCTGGAAGTTCGTGAAGTCAAAGCCGCCAAAGTCCACGGGAACGCCCCCACCCTGTTGTTGGCGGGCATAGGCCTCGGCCTGAGCGGGGTCGATCTGGTCGGAGTAGAAGCCGAGCTGGTCGTAGACCTTGCGCTTCTTCTCGTCGCTGAGGATGTCGTTGGCCTCGGAGATCTCCTTGAACTTTTCTTCGGCGCGCTTGTCTCCGGGATTGACGTCGGGATGGTACTTGCGCGCCAGCTTGCGAAACGCCTTCCGGATCTCGTCAGCAGTGGCATTTCTCTTCACGCCGAGGAGGGCGTAGTAGTCTTTGTTCGTGGTGGTTGGCATCGTGTCTCTGGGTTCCGGTGTCTTCCTATTCGATTATCCTGCTATGCGTACTTCCCTGGCTTTTAATTCTCCTGATTCGGTCCGCGCGGCCGGGAAGATTTCAATTTCAATCCGTGCAAAGGACTCACGGCTCGCGACGGCGAGGTCGTAGGAGCTCTGCATCTTCATCCAAAAATCCGGGGTAGTGCCAAAATAACGCGCCAGCCGCAGGGCTGTGTCGGCGGTAATGCCACGACGTTCGCGCACGATCTCCGAGATGCGCGTGACGGGTACTCGCAAGGCAAGGGCCAAAGCGTTGGCGGAAAGTCCCAGCGGGACAAGAAAATCCTCACGCAGAATCTCGCCGGGGTGAATGGGAATGCCCCGTTCTTCGGGTTTGCGGGGGATGCTCATGGCAATCCTCTAACGATACTCCACAATCTCAACATCCCAGGCGTCTTTGCCATCCCAGCGGAAGCAGATGCGGAGGTGGCCGTCGACGCGCATGGACCATTGTCCAACCCGATAGCCGGAGAGCTTTTCCAGGCGGTTTCCGGGGGTATGAGCCAGGTCGTCCAGGGAAGTGGCCACGTCCAGGGCCTGCAGGCGGCGAGCCGCGATGGGGGCGATAGAGGTCCATCGGCGGCAATTGCCGGTGAGATTAACCTCCCGGGTATCCTGATCGGCAAAGGTCTGGATCATTTCATCTCTCGTTTAGCGTAGCACGGTAAACGGCACACACATAAGATGCAGTCTAAAGCGAAGAGGATTCAAGGCCTTCCCTCCGCAGAGGGATCAGGCTGCCGGGGTAAAACGCTCGATTTTGGGAAGCTTCTTCCGCGAAGCCTACCACATGTCGTAGCTCATTTGCAGTTCGTACCAGAGGCTGTCATGAGTGCCCAGGGCTGCAGACAAGCGCAGGGACATCTCGGCCGATATGCCGGACGCGCCATTGAGGATGCGAGATAGGGTCGTGCGCGAAACGTGGAGTCTTTTGGCTGCAGTCGTCACATCCATGTCGCCGAGGGCGTCGCGCAGGATCTTGCCGGGGTGGGAAGGATGGTGCATTCTTTAAAGACGATTCGCTAGCTTGGCAGCATGCGCCGGGAGAATCCCGGCTTTGCTTCCGGACTTGAAGAACCGCTCAACCCCTGCATGCCGGAAGCTCTTGATCACGCGTTAGGTGTAGCGCATCACGCATCAGAAGCAATTCGCTTGGCTGGAGTGGACGCGCTCGTTGGGGTCGAACGTGGCTGGTTGAGTAAGCAGATGTCCCAGGTCTCCAAAACCGGGAGACCTGGGGCACCGGCAGAGGCGATCGTGCGATCCAAGATCGTTTCTTGACGCAACTGCAGGTTCTTCGATTCCCTACGCTTCGCCTTGGTCGCTCAGAATGACGGCGTGCGAGGGAAGCCATTAGAGCTGAAAACGAATTGGGGTGGACGATTTGATGTCGCCCACCCCGTATCTCCGAGCCTGAGGGTGCGATCCAGATTTCCGATCCCACCCTAAACACAGAAAGCGCGTTTAGGATGGGGCACCCAGATTCACCCGGCCCGCTTGCTTTTCCGCCTACGGCGGAGTTGGCCGCACCGCAGGTGCCTACTTCTTGTCTTCGACGTCGACGTACTCGGCGTCGATTACGCCTTCATCCTTCTTGTGCTCGGCGTGAGGTTGGGCACCGTCGCCCGAGGGAGCGCCAGCCGGAGCCTGGGCGGCGTTGGCCTTGTAGAGGGCCTCGGCCAGCTTGTGGCTGGACTGGGTCAGCTTCTCGTGAGCGGCCTTCAGCTCGGCGGAAGAAGGAGAACCCTCCAGGGTCTTCTTGGCCTCGGCCAGGGCGGCTTCGACTTCGCTCTTGTCGGCGGCCTGCACCTTCTCACCGGAGTCCTTCAACATCTTCTCGATGTTGTAGACCATGGAGTCCAGAGCGTTGCGGGCTTCGATCTCCTCGCGCTTCTCCTTGTCCTCGGCGGCGTGGGCTTCGGCATCCTTGGCCATCTTCTCCACCTCGTCCTTGCTCAAGCCGGAGCTGGAGGTGATGGTGATGCGGGTGTCCTTGCCGGTGGCGTTGTCCTTGGCCGTCACGTTCAGAATGCCGTTGGCGTCGATGTCAAAGGTGACCTCGATCTGCGGCATGCCGCGCGGTGCCGGCGGGATGCCGCCCAGCTTGAACTTGCCGAGCGTGCGGTTCTGCGAAGCCATCGGCCGCTCGCCCTGCAGTACGTGAATCTCCACTTCGGTCTGGTTGTCCGCAGCCGTCGAGAAGGTCTCCGTCTTTTTGGTGGGGATGGTCGTGTTGCGCGG
>CBJOJD010000068.1:0-18101 GCA_966443485.1 uncultured bacterium
GTAGCGGGCCAGGGCTTGCACGGCGGCGTCCCGGGCTGGGGTTCGGAAGAGCTTGGCGACGGCTTCGAGGACGGGGTAGTAGGGTTCACGGCTGCCGTAGCCCTCGACGCACTGGCCGCGGATGATGGTGATCTCGGGAGAGCGGGTAAGGAGCGCCTGCTCCAGGGCATTGATGAGGGTGGTTTTGCCGACGCCAACCTCGCCGGTGACGAAGACCAGCTTGGTAGCGCCGGCGCTGGCCTGCTGGAAGAGGCGCAGGAGGGAGGCCAGGTCGGCGTCCAGGCCCACCGTGGAGCGGTCTGGGGAAGCGGGCGGTGGGGGATCGGGGACGGGCAGTGTCACGCGCAGAACGCCATTCGACGCTCCGTTGCGTTCGTGGACTGAGGCGATGAAACGGTAACCGCGGCGGTGCTGCGTCTCAATGAAGGTGGGCTTGCGCGCGTCGTCGCCCAGGGCGGAGCGGAGGTCGCGGATGTGGGTCTTGAGCACTTCGGGCTGGACGAAGGTGTCGGGCCAGAGCTTTTCGATCAGTTCTGACTGCGTGACCAGCTCGCCGGGGCGGTCGACGAGGTAAGCCAGAAGGGAGAAGGCTTTTGGTGTGAGGGGGATGCGTTCTCCGGAGCGCCACAGGCACTCGTTCGCGACATCGAGCTGAAAAGGGTGAAACTCCTTCATGCCCGGGCCTTGGAGAGAGATGCCAAAGGATACACCGGGGTATGACGATTTGCGGAAGAATTTCTAAAGATGGCGAGGAGCGGGGCAGAGGAGCTGGGGAGGGCGCTTTAGTAAAACGCTTCATCTCCACCAATCGCCCACTTCTAGCTCACAACTTCCGAGCAGGCCGCCGGTACGATGGGAGTTGGGAACATAGAATGAAGCGAGTATTCGTGCTGACAATTCGGGACGGGTTCGACCAAAAAAAGAACCTCGCTCGCGGTTACATCGAAGATGTGGCCACAGGGCGGGAATACAAATTCCAGAGTCCGACCGAACTTCTTCAATCCCTGGAAGAGGTAGTTCAGCAGAATCGATGGGACGAGTTGTATCCCCAGGATGCGTTGGACGAACAGGCCTGAGCCGGAGGAGCTGAAACAGCTTACATCCGGCTCGGAGCCTGTGGTCTGGTGCTGATTGTCCTGAACAAGCGACATTCAATTTGTGAGGTCGGCGGGAACGGGGTTTTCCCTGCGTATCCCTGTGCTTGCGCCCAAGGCGTCCGCTGAGGCAAACGTATGCCTCTGGCGGCGAAGCTTGGCGTGAGGGGATAGCTATTGCCCTGTTTCGGAGTATCCGCCTGCGGTAGCGGGTCGGTGCAGCATCTGCACCGATCGAACTAGTGTGTTCTGTTGCCCGAGAGAGGGGTTTGAGGATGTCCGCGATTGAACGAGGCAGGCTGCGAGAGAGTATGGAGGCCGCACGGCCACTGCGCAGCGCCGCACGTCAACCAATCCTGACTGCGAAGGAGAGGGTTGTCGGCTACGAGTTGCTGTTTCGAATGGGGTCCTACGGACATTTTTGTGGGATCGATCCCGATGATGCCAGCCGCTTCATTATTGAGACATCCAGCCTGGTGGGGCTGGATGTGCTCTGCAATAAGGGGCTGGCCTTCATCAACTGTACGCGCCGCACGCTGGTGGAAGGGAGCATGGCGCTCCTGCCGGCCAAGCGGGCGGTGATCGAGATTCTGGAGACGGTACCCCCTGATGACGAGGTGCGCGCGGCTTGTCTGCGACTGAAGGCAGCAGGGCACAAGATTGCGCTGGATGATTTTGTGCTCGACGATCCGCGGACCGCGCTGGCAGACCTGGCTGATTTCATCAAGGTCGATCTGCAACTCATGTCGATGGCCGATGCGGCGGAGATTGTGCGGCGGCATGGCTCCAGTCAATGTGTGATGGTGGCCGAAAAGGTGGAGACGCGAGAAGAGTTCGAGCAGGCCGAGGCTGCTGGGTTCGAGCTGTTTCAGGGATACTTCTTCCGCAAGCCGCGCCGGGTGCGGACGCGGAGTCTGCAGGCCAATCGCGCGGTGTCGATGCGTCTGCTGCAGGCGGTGTCGCGGCCGGAGCTGGACTGGGACGAGATGGAGTCGGTGCTGCGCAGCGATCCTGTGCTGTGCGTGCGGCTGCTACGGCATGTGAATTCCGCGGTGCTGGCCCTGGACGGCACGATCCATTCGTTGCGGCAGGCGATGAACCTGCTGGGCGAGTACGAGTTGCGCCGCTGGTGCCGGCTCTCGCTGTTGCTGGAGATGACCCACGACCGGCCATCGGACCTGATGCTGAGCGCGATGACCCGGGCGTGCTTTTGCGAGCTGCTTGCCGGCAAGGTGGATCGCGGCGGAGCCGACGCGTTTTTGCTGGGCCTGATGTCACTGATGGATGCCATCCTCGAAGTACCCATGGCGCAGGTGGTGAAGCTGCTCTCACTGGCAGAGGAGATGAGAGCGGTGCTGTTGCGTCGCAAGGGGCGGCTCGCTGAGCTGCTGGAACTGGTGATTGCGTTCGAGGCGGCACAGTGGGGGACGGCGGCGCAGCTGGCCAAGCGGCTGAAGCTGGCGGACGACCTGGTAACGGATGCACATTGGGAGGCGATGGCGTGGTCGCAATCGCTGGCGTCTGCCGCCGAAGTGGCGGCGTGAGAGACCGGATTTGGAGCTGGATGTGGACGTAGAAGTGGATTGGAAAGAACCATTGGACGTTGCGTATCTTGTGCGTTCATTGCGGGGGAGATCTCGCCCGATCTTGGTTCAGGCAGCGGATGGGGAGATGTATGTGATGAAGCCGGGCTGGCCAGGGGGCGAGGCCGGTCTGCAATTTAACGAAGCGGCTGGAACCGAGCTGTTCGCCGCGCTGGGATTGCGTGTTCCGCTGTGGAAGGTGCTGCGCGTCTCAGAGGAGTTTGCCGGGGCGCAGGTGGAGAGCTTGCCGGGGTTGAAGGCCGGTGTGTACTTCGGGTCTCGATTTCTGGGGGCGAACCGGGCGCGGCTTTATCAACTGCTGCCGGGGCACAGTCTGCCGTGCGTGAGCAATCGGCGGAGTTTTTGGACGGCGTGGCTGGCGGACATCTGCGCCGAGCACGACACGGAGCGAGAGGCCCTGTTTGTCGAGGATCCGGATGGCTGCCTGCAGGCGTTCTTCGTGGATCATGGGCACCTGTTCGGCGGGGCCGGTCCGCAGGAAGTGCATCCACGCAGCTCGCGGTATCACGACGCGCGCATCTATGGCGCATTGAGCGAGATGGATCGGGAAGAGGTTCTGCATCGAGTGGCTCAGTTCGATGCCGATGCGCTCTGCGACCGAGTAAGGGAGCTGCCCGCCGAGTGGAAGACGGGCGCGGCCCTGGACGGCTTGGAAGAGTGTATTTACCGGCTGACGACGCGCGCAGTGGTCAGCAACATTCTGGATCGCATGGTGGAGTACGTCGAAGCGCCAGCCGTTTGAAAGCCTGGGAGCAGGTCCTAGACGGTAAGGACGCGCACGCCGGCGGTGGTGAAGGCCTTGACGGTTTCTTCGGACACTCCGTCATCGGTGATGAGCAGATCGATCTCCTGGGGCGGGCAAACCACGGCGGGGCTGACCTGTCCGATCTTGCTGGAGTCGGCGACCAGGATGACTTGCCGGGCCTGGCGGGCCATGGCGCGAAACACGGCAGCTTCGTCGGCCTGGATGATGGTGGCGCCGCGCTCGGGATCGACGCCGGTGGCGCCCAGGAAGAGACGATCCATAATGACGGTGGACAGCGATT
The DNA here is from genome assembly GCA_966443485.1 of uncultured bacterium. Lineage (GTDB taxonomy): Bacteria > Acidobacteriota > Terriglobia > Terriglobales > Acidobacteriaceae > Telmatobacter. Next base: position 3,745 of record CBJOJD010000068.1, read on the forward strand.
CGATGGCGGTGGGTCCGACCAGCGAGAAGGCGCCCGCCCAGCGCAGGTTGCCGCCGGTGAGGGTGGTTTGCAGGCGCGCGCTGGAGCTGAGCTCCATGCCGATGTTCACCGCATTGGTGACGATGTGCAGGCTCTTGCGATGAAGGAGCTGGCGGGCCAGCAGAGTAGTGGTGGTGCCGGCGCCCAGGCCGATGGTCTCGTTTTCCTGGACTTGGGCGGCCGCGGCGCGGGCAATGCGCTGCTTTTCCGCGGCGAAGCGATCTTCACGGACATGGAAGGAAGCATCGAAGCGGAACGGCTCATAGACGGGCTGGCCGGCTCCGGCGAGCATGGCGCCGCCATGGGTGCGATGCACCAGGCCCTGCTTCTCGAGGCGAATGAGGTCGCGCCGGATGCTGGCAGGTGAAGTGCCGAGGTTGGCAGTGAGGTCGTCAACGGAGGCTTTTCCGTTGCGCAACAGCAAGCGCAAGATATCCTTGGCTCGTTTGTCAGTCTTTGCAGACATGGAACGCGAACCCCGCGGGTCTTTCTGAATTTCCCATCAATTGGTACACCCCATGGTATGTGCCGGCAATCGATGCCGTCCAGACCGCGGGTCTGCCGCGCGCTGGCGGCACTCTCCAGTTCTATCGCAAAGCACCGTCGTGCCATTGTTTCTTTTCCGCTTCGCACGTAGGGTAGGCCTGCATTCCTGTAAGGATGCGGGGGCGTGAGAGCTGGCGGCAGGGGCGGCGCGTGACGCAAGCGTCGCCAGTCCCTGTGCCGGACGTTTTGGCGGGTGGGGATGCGCTATGCGGCGTTGCACGAGCATTGCGAGATGGGCGGTTGAGAGCGCCCTCCTGGTGGCGATGGCGTTGCTGGGGAGCGCGGCCGGTTGCGGGCAGGGTTGCGATGGCGCGGGGAACTGCTATATCCGCGCGGGCGCCACCGGCAGCGGCACGGGGGCAAGTTGGGCGAACGCCTACACGGGCTTTGGGACGGGAGCGGGCCAGGTGGATCCCGCCAACATGGTGCGGGGCGTGACCTACTGGATTGCGGCGGGCGCCTACGGCGGAGTGGTGTTCAGCACGCCGGGGAGCGGAGGCAGGATCACGCTGATGGGTGCGACCGCGGCGAGTCACGGTCCGGCCGCGGATTGGGATGCGAGCTACGCCGGTGAGGCAGTGTTTGGACCGAGCTGGATCAAGAGCGATGGGTGGACGTTCAATGGGCAGGCGCGGGGAGCGGACTGGCAGAGCGGGTACAGCCTGAAGTTCTGGAACCAGAGCGATCCCTCCGGCGCAGCGATGGCGTTGGGCAGCTACGAGGGCGGCGTGCGGGATGTGTCGTTTTTGTACGTGGAGATGGAGGGCACCGGCGCAGGGTTTCCGCAGAATGCGAGCGCCGACCGGTGTTCGACGGACAACTGCGGAATGTGGGAGGACAAGGGGCTGTTCGAGCGCTATCCGAGCAGCAATTTGTATGTGGGCTACAGCTTCGTGCACCACACCGGGAACAGCCAGTTCCAGATGAACAATGTGGGGCGGGACGGACTGGTGAACGAGAAGCTCACCTGGGAGTACAACTGGGTGAGCTACAACCACACGGGCCAGAACGGGCTGCACGACGAGGCGTATGCGCTGCTGGCCAACGATGTGACGATTCGCTTCAATGTCTTTCAGGACATATCGGGTACGGGCCTGATCACGGACGCGAGTGCAGCTTCTCCCGCGCTGTCGAACTGGTATGTCTACGGCAACATCTTCTTCAACGATGCGGATTATCTGGCCCTGGGACAGGTGTATTGGCTGAACACCATGGACAACGGGATCCTGGCGTTTGGAGATGGGGAAGGCAGCGCGGAGACGCTGACGGGGACCATTCTGTTTGCGAACAATACGATTGCGAACTGGAGTCCCGCAGGGGTGAGCTGCGCGAGCTCGGTCTACAGCACGCAGCCGGTTTCGGGTGTGCCGGGCATGGTGGCTGGGGATGCCAAGGTGACGATCGAGAACAACCTTTGGTACGGGGCGAAGTGCGTGTACGGCGGCTATACGTCGATCTGCAGCGCGTTGCCCTGCACCCAGGACTACAACACGTCCTATGCAGGAGGGATCGCCGCTGAGGATCACTGGCAGACGCTGGCGACGCCCGCCGCCCACGATGTGAATGTGGCCGGCGCGGCCAGCCCCCTGGTCAATAGCGCCGCGTCGACGCTGGCCGGGTTTGCGCCGGCTGTTCCGGATCCGTTCCTCGGCAATGCTGGAGTGCCGCTGGGGGCGCCGTTCGATACGGATCTGCAGGGGCAAGCGCGCGGCGCCAATGGAACGTGGGACCGGGGAGCGTTGCAGAGCCGACCCACCGCGCAGGAACCGGTTGGGACGCGCACTGTGCTTCAGGCCTCGCCGCTGGAGGCAGCCCGGGGGAGCGCGATCACGCTGAAGGCGACGGTGACTGCGGTCTCGAGCGATCTCGTTGCGACGGGAACGGTGATGTTCTCGAATGCGGGCGTGGTGTTGGGCCGGGTCATCCTGGACGGGAAGGGCGAGGCCGCTCTGGCGACGCAAGCACTGCCGGTGGGAAGGGCTGCGATTGTGGCTGCGTATGAGGGGGATGCGCGCTGCATGGCATCGTCTTCCGCGCCGGTGCAGATTCGGGTGCTGGAGTGGACGGCTACGCCTACGTTTGATCCGCCTCCGGGTAGGTATGCGGCAGCACAGACGGTGGCGCTGAGTGACGCCACGCCGGGCGCAGCGATCTTCTACACCACGGATGGGAGCCTGCCCTCGCCCGACGGCCTGACAGTACAATAGGGAGCTGCCCGGGTGAGAGGGGTTAATGCCAGCCTTTGCCGGGCTGTGGTATCGTTTCCATTTGCAGCTTCTTTTCAATTCCCGGCCGGAAGTTGGAGTGCGCTCGCGGGCGCTGTTCACGCTCTCGGAACGTTCAGGAGAAATCGAATGCGAATCAAAACGGGGTGGAGACAGGTTCAGGCCGTAAGTGCGGCTGGGGCGCTGTTTCTTGTGTCTTTCGGAGCCTTGAGTCGGTTGCAGGCGCAGGAACCGGATGCAGGGGGCAAGGCGCTGAGCGCGGATTCGCGCACGGTGGTGACCCGGCTCGGCGAGCTCAACCGGCTTCCCGCGGACGAATGGCGGTATCACACCGGGGATCTGGCTCATGGCGAGTCGCCGGATCTGAACGACTCTTCCTGGTCGGAGGCCAAGAAGGGTGCGGAGATGCCGGGAGATGCAGTGTGGTTCCGGCGCTGGATCGAAGTTCCGCAGACGCTGCATGGTTACGACCTGACCGGCGCGCGGGTGTGGTTCAAATTCGACGCGTGGGCGAACGGGCCGATGCCGGAGATCATCTACTTCAACGGACGGCGTGTGGCGCTGGGCGATGATCTGGAGCCGATCGTTCTGTTCGATCAGGCCAAGCCGGGAGAGAAGGTGCTGGTGGCGGTGAAGCTGCTGCACACCGTAGACCAGAAGCACTTTGGCGGAACCGAACTGAAGATCGATTTCGCGGAGAACCGGCCGAACCCCGAAGATCTGCGCACCGAGTTGCTGACGGCGGCGACGCTGCTGCCCAGCATCTCTTCCAACTCCAGCAGCGATCTGGAGACGTTGAACAACGCGGCCAAGGCTGTGGACCTGCAGGCGCTGGATGCCAAGGATCAGGGCAAGTTCGATGCCTCGCTGAAGGAGTCGCAGAAGGACTTGGAGGCGCTGAAGCCGACCCTGCAGACCGTGACCATGCACCTGACCGGCAACTCGCATATCGATGCTGCCTGGCTGTGGCCGTGGACGGAGACGGTGGACGTGGTCAAGCGCACGTTTTCGACCGCGCTGCAGCTGATGAACGAATATCCGGACTACACCTACACGCAGTCGGCCGCGCAGTACAACGCGTGGATTGCGGACAAGTATCCGGAGATGAACGAGCAGATCAAGCAGCGGATCAAGGAAGGCCGCTGGGAGATCGTGGGCGGAATGTGGGTTGAGCCGGACTTGAACATGCCGGATGGCGAGGCGCAGGTGCGCTCCATCCTGGTCGGCAAGCGCTGGTTCCAGAAGGAGTACGGGGTCGACGTCAGAATCGGCTGGAATCCGGACTCGTTCGGCTACACCTGGCAGCTGCCGCAGATCTACAAGCGCTCGGGAATCGACTACTTCGTGACCCAGAAGACGGCGTGGAACGATACGAACCAGTTCCCCTTCAAGCTCTTCTGGTGGGAGTCGCCGGACGGCAGCAAGGTGCTGACGTACTTCCCGCATGACTATGCGAACAACAATCTGGATCCAGTGCGTTTGAGCCGCGATTTCGTGATCGCGCGCGACCGCACGCCGGGCCTGACGGAGATGATGGACCTGTACGGCGTGGGCGACCACGGCGGCGGTCCAACGCGCGCCATGCTCGACCAGGGCGACCATTGGATGCAGCCGGACAAGGTGGTTCCGCACATGAAGTACGGAACTGCGCAGAGCTACTTCAACGAGTTTGAGAAGAAGATCGCTCCTGAATCGAAGGTTTGGGATTACGACTCGATCGCCAAGGGCTATACCCCTCCCCCAACCCCTGCGCCGGGCCAAGTCTCGATTCCCACCTGGAAGAGCGAGTTGTACTTTGAGTATCACCGCGGGGTGATGACCACGCAGGCGAATCACAAGTACAACATGCGCACCAGCGAAGAAGAAGCTCTCAATGCCGAGAAGTATGCTTCGCTGGCGTGGCTCAAGGGCGACGCCTATCCGGGCGACACGCTGACGGATGCATGGAAGAAGATCACGTTTAACGACTTCCACGATCTGGCGGCAGGTTCCGGCATCGGCATCATCTACAAGGAAGCGCAGCAGGACTACGATCGGGTTCGCTGGGCCACCAACGAGATCTCCGATAAGGCGATCAAGACGTTGTCGGCGTCAGTGAACACGCAGGTGACGAATGGCGTGCCGGTGCTGGTCTTCAATCCTCTGGCTTGGGAACGCTCCGGAGCAGTGACCGTCGATGTGCAGATGCCGGGCGCGGAATCGGGCGTTTCGGTGGTAGACAGCGCCAATCGTGTAGTGCCTTCGCAGGTGTTGAAGAGCGATGCGGCGACGCACCGCTACTCGATGCTGATTCTGGCCGACAAGGTGCCTTCGCTGGGATACAAGGTGCTGCACGTGGTTCCGGCTGCGAAGCCCTTCGCCAGCGATTTGAAGGCGCAGGGATTGACGCTGGAGAATGCCAACCTGAAGGTCGTGGTCGACAAGGCCACGGGCTGCATTACGAGCCTGTACAACAAGAAGGACAACTTCGAGACGCTGGCTCCGGGCGCATGCGGCAACCAGCTGCAGACGTTCAAGGACACGCCGAAGGACTACGACGCGTGGAATATCGATCCGGGCACGCTGGATCATTACACGGCGATCGACAAGGCCGACTCGGTGGAGCTGGTCGAGAAGGGACCGCTGCGCGCTTCGATTCGTGTATCGCGCACCTGGCAGAATTCGAAGTTCGTCCAGGAGATCACGCTGGAAGATGGCTCCGACCAGGTGAACGTGGTCAACGACATCGACTGGCATGAGACACACGTACTGCTGAAGGCGGCCTTCCCGCTGGCAGCGACCAGCAACAAGGCGACGTACGAAGTGCCTTACGGCAGCATCGAACGGCCGACCACACGGAACAACAGCTGGGAGCAGGCGCAGTTTGAAGTGCCGGCTTTGCGCTGGGCCGACCTGGGCGACGGCAAGCACGGCTTCAGCCTGATCAACAACTCGAAGTATGGTTACGACGACAAGGACAACGTGCTGCGTCTCTCGCTGCTGCGTTCGCCGGTATGGCCCGATCCTGAGGCCGACCGCGGACATCAGCACTTCACTTACGCTCTGTATCCGCACGCCGGCGACTGGAAGGAAGCTCTGACGGTGCGCCGTGGGTACGAGTACAACTACGGACTGAAGGCGCTACAGGTGGAGTCGCATAGCGGCTCGATGGCTGCGGAGCACGCCTATGTCACGGTGGAACCGCAGAACGTGGTGCTGACCGCTCTGAAGAAGGCGGAAGATGCGAACGGCCTGATCTTCCGCGTCTACGAGTGGGCGGGCAAGTCGAGCGATGTGCAGATTCATCTGCCCAAGGGCGCGACCAGCGCGACGGTCACCAACCTGATGGAGAAGCCGGAAGGCTCGACTATTCAGGTGTCCAACGACACGGTGACGGTTCCGATCCATCCGTACGAGATCTTGAGCGTGCGGGTCGATTATCCGGAAGGCAAGTAGAAGCAAACAGAACGGCGGCGAGGCTCAGGCTTCGCCGCCGTTTTGATTTACAGCAGAAGTTTGCAAGCAGGGAAGAGCGAAGGTAGGCCTATTCGGCGCCGCTGTCTTCACGATGGGCAGGAGCCGAGCAGCCGCAGGAGCCGCGGCGAATGAGCCGCGTGGCCAAGGTGACCTGGCGAATCCGCGGTGTCTTGGTTGTTTGCGGGCTTTGTCGATCTTTCTGGAACTGTTCGAAGAGAAGCTCCGCAGCCACGCGTCCGATCTCTTCAACCGGCTGTTGGACGACGGTGATGGACGGGCGCAGGGTCGAGGCCAGCTCGAAGTCGTCGAAGCCAAGCAGCGCGATGGTTTTGGGAATCGAGATGTTTAGTTTCTGCAGCACCTCGAAGGCGTGCATGGTGGTTTTGTTCTTGATGGTGAAGAGGGCGTCGGGCGGATTGGGGCCGGACATCAGGCTCTCGATGGCGTGTTCAGCGGAATGATAGTCGTTCACCGAGGCATCGAGCATGAGGGGCAGGCCGGCGGCCTTGACCGCGGCCTTGTAGCCGCGCACGCGCTCCTGGATGGTGTAGAGCGTGCTTTCACCGGTGAGGCAGGCGATGCGCTTGCGGCCGTGCTCCACGAGGTGTTCGATGGCGGAGCGGGCGCCGCGGTAGTTGTCGGTGACCACGGAGGAGATGACGGCTCCGTTGATTGGGCGGTCGAGGGCAACGATGGGCACGGGGCTGCGGTTGATTTGATCGCTGAGGATTTGGCTGCGCGAGTTGGCGGGCGCAATTACCAGTCCGTCGACGCGATGGCTGATGAGCACATTGAGGCTTTCCAGCTCGGCGTGAGGTTCGTTTTGCGTGGTGGTGACAATCAGCAGCGAGTCGTTCGCGCGGGCCACGGCCTGGGCGGCTTCGGCGCAGCTCGAAAAGAACGGGTCAGCGATGCTGGGGATGACCAGGCCCACGGTACGGGTGCGGTCGCCCTTGAGCACGCGGGCGGCCTGATTGGGCTTGTAGCCGAGTTCGTCGATGACCTTGCGGACGCGGGCGAGGGTCTCCGGACTGACGCGCTCACCGCCGTTGATGACGCGGGAGACGGTGGTGTTGCCGACGCCGGCGCGGCGCGCTACCTCGCCGAGAGTAGGAATGGAGATCTTCTTCTTCATCTGCGATCGGAACCGCTCTTTCGAGGGAGGTTGCCAGCGGAAGCTGAGGGCGGGCAAACGCTTTCCCGAGATCGAATTGCTATGGAGCTGGAATGCATTTCTTCCATTGAGACTATGCCACAGTTCCCGGTCTGTACAGATACTGACGTAGGATTGTGCGGGGAAGTTCACTGAGCGCCCGAGAAGCTGCGGCTGCGAAAGCGCCTGGCAGGCAGCTGAGAGTTGTGGGCTGGATTGGGGCTTCGTGCCTCCGCAATAGACGATGAGCAACGCCAACTGCAGGTATCCAAAGGAACACGATGAAGGCATTGGTCAAGAGCAAGTCCGAGCGAGGTCTCTGGATCGAAGAGATTCCGGAGCCGGCCATCGGGATCAACGATGTGCTGGTCAAGGTGAACTACACGGGCATCTGCGGCACGGATGTTCACATTTACGAGTGGGACGAGTGGGCGCGCAAGACGATCCCCGTGCCCATGGCCATCGGCCACGAGTTTGTGGGGCAGATTGTGGCGGTGGGATCGAACGTGAACGACTTTCATCCTGGCGATCTGGTGAGCGGAGAAGGACACGTCGTGTGCGGCCGTTGCCGCAACTGCCTGGCGGGACGCAGGCATCTTTGCGCGTCGACGCTGGGGGTGGGCGTGAACCGGCCGGGCGCATTCGCTGAATATATTGCGCTCCCGATGAGCAATATATGGCGGCACCATCCGCAGATCGATCAAGAGGTGGCGGCGATTTTCGATCCCTTCGGCAATGCGGTGCATACATCGCTGATCTTCCCGGTGCTGGGCGAGGATGTGCTGATCACGGGAGCGGGGCCGATTGGGATTATGGCGGCAGCGGTGGTGCGTCATGCCGGGGCGCGGCATGTGGTGATCACCGATGTGAATCCGAACCGGCTGCGGCTGGCGGAGAAGATTGGAGTGACGATGGCGGTGAATCCGCGAGAGACTTCACTCGAGGAAGTGCAGAAGAAGCTGCACATGGCCGAGGGCTTCGACATTGGGCTGGAGATGTCAGGGAACGCGAATGCGTTTCGCGACATGCTGGAGCACATGAGCCACGGAGGCAAGATCGCGATGTTGGGGATTCCTTCGCCGTCGGAGATGGCTATCGACTGGAACAAGGTGATCTTCAATCAGCTCACCATCCACGGCGTGTACGGCCGCGAGATGTACGAGACGTGGTACAAGATGACGGTGATGCTGGAGTCGAACCTGGACATCAAGCCGGTGATCACGCACCGCTTCAATTGGCGGGATTATGAGCAGGGCTTTGAAGCCATGCGCTCTGGCAATTCGGGCAAGGTGGTTTTGGACTGGCGCGATGTAGGCTAGAGGGCAGCAGGTGGAGCGAGGTCGAACGAGCCGCCTGCAATCTGATTGGAGCTTCCCCTTTGAGTCAACTTGTCTCCGCAGTAACCATTGAAGTCCAAGGCGTGCTTGTAGACATGGACGGCGTGCTGATCAGTTCCACGGCCTGCGATGAGCGGGGTTGGCTGAATTGGGCGCGCATGCACGGCATGGAGGGCAGCTTCTCGCTGAAGAGCACGCATGGCAGGCGAGCCGCCGACACGTTGCGCGACCTGCGTCCCGATCTCGATCCTACGGTCGAGTTGGCCAGGCTCGAGGATCTGGCGGTGGCGGAGCCGGAGGGGATCGAGAGGCTTCCCGGCGTGAGGGAGTTTCTGGCAGCACTGCCGGAGCGGCGCTGGGCGGTGGTGACGTCGGCATCCGAGCGCGTGCTGAAGGCGCGGTTGGGCTTTGCAGGGCTGGAACCTCCGGCGTTTTTTGTGACCGCGGAGAAGGTGAGGAACGGCAAGCCGGATCCTGAGCCTTATGCGCTGGGCGCGGAGATCTTGGGCGTACCGGCAGCGGAGTGTGTGGTGATTGAAGACGCGCCCTCGGGAATCGCGGCGGGCAAAGCCGCAGGATGCAAGGTGCTGGCCTTGACGACCTCGCATCGCGCCGATGAGCTGGGTGCTGCGGATTGGATTGTGGGTAACTTGTCTGACGTGCAGGTGGATGCTGAGGCTGACGGTCCACTGCGTTTGACGCTGCGGATGCAAGGCTGAGGCTGCTGCGCTGTCCACGCACCAGCGCAGCGGATTTGTAGCTGCTTTACACGATGCCCGCCAGGGCCAGTGTGAAGGCCAGGCCGCAGACGGCGATGATGGTCTCGCAGACGGACCACGTCTTCATGGTCTGCGCCACGCTCATGTTGAAGTACTCCTTGACCAGCCAGAAGCCACCATCGTTGACGTTGGAAAAGATCAGCGAGCCCGCGCCAGTGGCGATGGCCAGCAATTCCGGATGGACGCCCGCGGTATGAGCGGCAATGGGCGCGACGATGCCCGCGGCGGTGGTCATGGAGACGGTGGAGGAGCCGGTCGCCAGGCGCATACACGCGGCCAGAAGCCAAGCGAGCACTATGAGCGAGATGTGGCTCTTGAGGGCCAGGGCGATCATGGCGTGAGAGACGCCACTGTCCTGCAGGATGTGGCCGAAGCCTCCTCCAGCACCTACGAGCAAGGTGATGGTGGCGGTAGGGGCCAGGCACTCGTTGGTGAAGCGCAGGATGGTATCGCGCGAGAAGCCACGCATCTTGCCGAGCAGAAGAAAGCTGAGCAATACGCCTACGAGCAGGGCGAGGTCGTCGTTGCCGAGCAGATGCAGTGTTGCATTCCAACCTGAGGTTGTTGGGGTGAACGCATCGGCGGCGCTGCCCAGCAGCATGAGCAGCACCGGCACGAGGATGGTGAAGACGGTGATGCCGAAGCTGGGCAGAGAACGCTCGCCATCGTGTTCGGTGAAGTCCTCTGCCATGGGATTTTCGGCGGGCAGCTGGATGTACTTGGAGATGATCTTGGCGTAGATAGGGCCGGCGAGTGCCGCGGTAGGCAGGCCGATGATGAGCGCATACAGAATGGTCTTGCCTACATCGGCGTGAAAGGTGGCCACGGCCATGGAGGCGGCGGGGTGCGGAGGCACGAGGCCGTGGACGACGGAGAGTCCCGCGACCAGCGGCAGGCCGGCCAGGATCAGAGATGTTCCGGTGCGGCGAGCCACGGTGAAGACGATGGGAATCAGGAGCACGAAGCCCACTTCAAAGAACGCCGGCAAGCCCACGAGCAGGCCGATGGCCACCATGGCCCAGTGAATCCGCTTGGCGCCAAACCAACGGATGAGCGTGTGCGCGATCTGGTCCGCTCCGCCGGATTCGGCCATCATCTTGCCCAGCATGGTTCCGAGAGCCACGATCACCGCGATGTGGCCGAGAGTGTTGCCCACGCCAATCTCAAAGGAGCGCACCACGGTGGACGCGGGCATCCCCGTAGCGACGGCCAGAAAGACGGAGACGAGCAGGATGCTGAGAAAGGGATTGAGCTTGACGGCCGCGATCAGCACCACCAGGCCCACGACGGAGATCAGCGCGGAGAGAAGCAGGAAGGTTTGATGGGGATCGATCATCGCAGGATTGGAACGTCTCCTAACAAGAAGCAAACTTTGGAAAGATCGCGAATGCGTGGGTCTGGAGACCCGCGCTACAGCCGGCTCGGAAGCCGGCGCTACGGTTTCATCCGCCGTCGCAAACAGCGGTGGGGGCTAGATCGAATAGCAATGGAGCTGATCACAATGGAGCTGATAACAAGTGGAGCTGATATCAGCTAGAGGTGCGGTGAGACATTGCGCTAACCGCGGGGTTCTTTGTAGGCGACGCAATCAACTTCGACCTTGCAGTCCACCACCATGCTGGAGACGACGCAGGCACGCGCGGGCGGATGTTCACCGAAGTACTCGCGGAACACGGCGTTGAAGGCCTGGAAGTCGCGGGGATCTTCGAGCCACACCCCGCAACGGACGACGTGCTCGGGTCCGTAGCCAGCTTCGTTGAGAATACTGAGCACGTTCTGAATGGCCTGACGCGCCTGCACGGTGATGTTGCCAGTCACCAGCTCGCCGTTGATCATGGGAACTTGCCCCGAGACATAGAGCCAACCATTGGCTTCGACTGCGCGGGCGAAGGGCAGGTGCTGTCCGCCTGTGCCTGTACCCCCTTCTACTCCGTAACGACGGATCGACATGAAATCTCCTTTTGCTTACTGAACCCAGTTGATTGGTCCGCGAGGCAGGAAGCGGCCAGCGCGCTGGCGCACCGAGTCCCTCGCGGTGTAAGTGAGAACGCCGTTGACCCACACGCCTGCGATGCCCGCCGAGGGTTGCATGGGATCGGCGAAGGTGGCGGAGTCGTGAATGGTCTTGGGATCGAAGAGCACCAGATCGGCGAAGTAGCCCTCGCGAATCATGCCCCGGCGTTCCAAGCCGAAGCGCTGCGCGGGGAGGCCGGTCATCTTGTGGACCGCCTCGGGGAGCGAGAACAACTGCTCGTCGCGGCAGTAGTGTCCCAGCACGCGGGGAAAGCTTCCCCAGAGGCGAGGGTGGGGCATGGGATCGCAGGGCAGGCCATCGGAGCCGATCATGGTGGCGGGATGACGCAGGATGTTCTGGACATCGGCCTCGGACATGCTGTGGTAGATGGCTCCGGCGGGCTGCAGGCGGCGAGCTGCTTCAATCTGCGTGACCTGCCATGCTGTGGCGATCTCGGCCAGAGAGCGGCCGGACATCTCGGGATGCGGGGTGCTCCAGGTGATGACGACCTTGACGCGCTCATCGACCTGGCGCAGGTCGAGGGTGGTCGAAGAGGCGGCGTAGGGATAGCAGTCGCAACCGATCTTCTGGGTCTGCCGCGCTGCATCGAGAGCGTGCAGGACCTGGCTGCTGCGGCTCCAGTTGTCGATGCCGGCGCACTTCAGGTGAGAGATCACGACCGGCGCCTGTGCGCGGCGGCCGATGGAGAAGGCCTCCTGCATGGCATCGAGGATGGCAGCGCCTTCGGTGCGCATGTGGGTGACGTAAAGGCCGCCCGAGGCGGCGAGAGGTTCAGCAAGCTCGATGACTTCGTCGGTGGTCGAAGAGTAAGCCGAGAGATAGGCCAGGCCGGTGCTGAGGCCCAGAGCACCTCCGTCGAGGGCTTGCTGCAGGTCGGCGCGCATGGCGGCAATCTCGGCTTTGCTGGCGGCGCGATCGAGGCGCTCCATGTGGTTGTTGCGCAGGGCGGTGTGGCCGGCCAGTGCGGCTACGTTGACGGCTGGAACCGCCTGGCGAATGGCATCGGTGTAGGCAGCGAAGGTGGGGAATCGAAACTCCTCCGCGGTTCCCAGGAGGTTCATGGGGTCGGGCAGGGCGTCGCGCAGGCGGGCTGGGGAGGCGCAGATGCCGCAGTTGCCCACGACGACGGTGGTTACGCCCTGCGAGATTTTGGGCTGCATCTCCGGAGTACGCAGGACGACGAGGTCGTCGTGGGTGTGCACGTCGATGAAGCCGGGCGCCAGGGCGAGCCCTTCGGCATCCACTAGGTTCGCCGGTGTGAGGGCGAGAGCGGGGCCGATGGCGGCGATGGTGTCGCCTTGCAATGCTACGTCTACGGCCTGGGCGGCGGAACCGCTTCCATCCAGCAGGGTGACGTTGCGAATCAATGTGTCGCAAGTGGACATCGCAGCTCCCTCGACATATAGGCTAGAGGCATTGTGGCCGCCGGGACGCGGCCGGATTGGGGATCCCCTTCTTGAGCATACGAAATCAGGTGGCCGCGCAGGGCAGCAGCAGTATCGAACCGTGGAATAAAGGTCTGGGCTGGCTGGATGAGCCTCTGCCCAACGACGAGGTTTCACGGCGCGGCTGGAATCTCTTGCGAGAAGATCTGGTCCTGCCGGCGGCGGTGCTCTATCAGGACAAACTGCGCAACAACCTGGACTGGATGCGGCGATTCGTGACCGCTTATGGAGCTAAGCTGGCTCCCCACGGCAAGACCACCATGGCGCCGCAATTGTTTGCAATGCAATTGGAGGCGGGCGCGTGGGGCATCACGTTGGCCACGGCACAACAGACACATGCGGCGTACAGCCACGGCGTGCGACGGGTGCTGATGGCGAATCAACTGGTGGGCCGCGCCAACATGCTGACTATCTCGTGTCTGCTGGCGGATCCCAGCTTTGAGTTCTACTGCCTGGTGGATTCGGCGGCGCAGGTGGAGCAGTTGGGAGCCTTCTTTGCGGAGCGCAAGCAGCGGCTCAACGTGCTGCTGGAGATTGGCGTGGAGGGCGGACGGGCCGGGGTCCGCAGCGAAGAGCAGTTGCAAACTGTTCTGGACGCGCTGCAGAGGTGGGAGAACACGCTGACGCTCACCGGGCTGGAGGTCTACGAGGGCGTGCTGAAGGATGAGGAATCGATTCGCGACTTCCTGGAGCGCGCCGTCGCGATTGCCATGCAACTGGCGGCGGAGGGTCTGTTTGCGCGCACGCCGTTTCTGCTGACCGGCGCGGGATCGGCCTGGTACGACGTGGTGGCGGAGGAGTTTTCGGCTGCGCAGTTGCGGGACACGGCTGAGATTGTGCTGCGGCCGGGCTGTTATCTCACCCACGACGTGGGGGCTTATCGGGTGGCGCAGGAGAGGATTCAGCAATGCAACTCTGTCGCTCAAGCAATGGGCGACGGGCTGGTGCCGGCGTTGCACATCTGGGCATACGTGCAGTCGATCCCAGAGGGCGAGCGGGCCATCGTGGGGATGGGCAAACGGGATGCTGCGTTCGACGCGGGCTTGCCGGTTCCGGCGCTGCACTACCGGCCCGGCGATGTGGGGCCGAAGGCAGCGCCAGCGCATTGGGCGTTGTCGAAGATGATGGACCAGCACGCCTATCTGCAGATCGCGCCGGATGACGACCTGCGCGTGGGAGATATGATCGCGTTCGACATCGCGCATCCATGCCTGACCTTCGATAAGTGGCGGGTGATGGCCATGGTGAATGCGCAGTACGACATCGTGGATCTCGTGCAGAAGACCTAGGCCGAGATGCTCCGTACGCCGAACTTCGGCCGCAAGAGCCTCAACGAAATCAA